>CAYFJO010000386.1:0-10540 GCA_964343305.1 uncultured Pirellulaceae bacterium
GTCGTCTTCAGCTCGGACAACGGCACGACGCACCTGGGCGCAGAGGTCGATTACGAATTCTTCGAAAGCGTCGGCGAGCTGCGTGGCCTGAAGGGCTCGCTGTACGAAGGCGGCGTCCGCGTCCCCACCATCGTCCGCTGGCCCGGCCGCGTTCCCGCAGGCGAGGCGGACAACTACGTCAGCGGTTTCGAAGACTGGATACCCACGCTGTTGGACTTGATCGGCGCCGAGAAAGCCATCCCGGCAGGCATCGACGGCATCAGCATCGCCATGTCGCTGCTCGGCGAAAAGCAAGTGCCGCGCGACTATCTCTACCGCGAGTTCCCCAGCTACGGCGGCCAACAAACGATCCGCGTCGGCGACTGGAAAGCGGTCCGCCAAAACATGACCCGCGGCAACCTCGACATTGAGCTATACGACATTGCCCAAGACATCGGAGAAAAAAACAACGTCGCCGCCAAGCATCCGGAAGTCGTTAAGAAGCTCGCCAAAATGATGGCGGACGTGCGCACGCCGTCGGAAGTCTTTCCGCTGCGACCGTTGGACAAACCAGTTCAGAAACCCAAAAGCAAGAAGTGACAATCGTGCTGATTCGGTATATTCCAACACGGGTCCCGAACTTTCCAAAGAGTTGATGAACGCACTCGATGCATATGGTAACGAGTTAGAATTGGTCGACGAAGATTCTCTGATGCGTGCTCGCGCAGCCTTGGAGCGTCTGCACCTGGAAGACCTATCAGCGATACAGCAAGGTATCGACGATATGCAGGCAGCACGGACGGCGTCGAGAGAAGCACTGTCATGGCTGAATTCGCTTCTTTGCGATGAGCGCAGACATCGAGCGCTACTGTTCGTCTCATCCTGCCGGTGTGAAATCCAGATATAAGTCGCTGTTTATATGAAGCCCGTGGTTGTCAAAGTCCGATATGAACTACCAAGTCGACGGCAAATACCCCATGTCTCCCATTTGCCGCTGTCGGAAACCACCTTATAGCTTTACAGGAGAGTTCGAATGTCATTGGATGGCAAGTTAAAACGTGTGTTGTTGGTTTTTCTCGGAGTAATAATGTCGCTAGCACAGTCGTCCTATGGGCGAACAAGACTGCGAAATGCGGTTTGCCAAATGCGCCATCGCAGCAGCCAATGCGTGATTTGCGATCGCAATTCTAAACCAACGGTCGTGAACTCAAATCGACCAGCCTCAATCCCTTTCCACTTGAGTGTAGATGAAGAAGTAACCCAAGTTCGATTAGCCCAGGCCACCGAAGCTGAAGCGATTGAGAACGAAATAGCTGCTGAGGACACAGAGGCAGAACCGGATGAAAATACCGAATCTAACTTGCGGGAAGAGCTGCCGGTCAAATCCGCCGACTCAATTCAGGTTCGAGAAGCTAGTTCCACTCCAAAGGCTGAAGAATCGTCAACAAACGATGAGGAAATTGTCACGGACGCTGTGGATGAGGCAATCGTCACAGAACCGGATGTTGCTGGCGTAATGTCGGATAACCAGGAAGACACGTCGGTAACTGATTCCGATATCGAAGAGCCTAATAGTGGTGATGAGGATGAACTGGACGACCCAAGCGTCGAGTCCGAGACATCAGATTCTGACACGGAGTCAAATGTTGATGAATTGCTCGAAGCAGCCGGCGACTCGAGTTCGATCGGCCCCGCGGAAATCGATGAGTTGACTGCCGAAAATGAAGCAAAGAAGGATTCCAATGGTAATGACGAGGAAACCCGTGTCTATATCTCGGAAGAAGATCCCGCCGACGAAACCGCCGCAGATGACATCGCAATTGACGACGAGTCAACTGATTCGGAAGAGGGCAATCACGTTATCGTCATTCTTCCTGGTGAAGAAGTCGACGACGGTGAGGAAGTGTTGAATGATACGGTCGAAACTCCGATTGGCGAAGGCGTTTCTACCGATTCGAGTGGGTCAACCGATGAGTCAAATGATGAGGTCGATGGTGAGTTAGCGACCGAGACATCGGAAGAAACCGACATTACATCAACAGCCCAAGTTGACTCGGAAGCTGAAGCCGTCGAGACAGATATTGAAACCGACGAGAGTCTAAGTGCAAACCCTGTTCTCGACAACGAGATTGTGATCAAGAAGGTGACTTCTTACGTTTTCAAGATTGACAACGCCAGAATTCACGTTCAATCTGAAGGCGATATCTCCGAAGAAGACATTCTCAACCTTCTTGAATCTGCAATTGTCGAACTTACTCAACGTTCGGTTGAGTAGCCAATCGTTGACCTATGTTGTCTGTTAGCGACGCAAAGCCGGTGGGAAAGTTCTCACCGGCTTTTTGATTTTCCACCAAACAGATCGCCAGCACGCTACCTTGTTCGGCTTGTTCTTTTGTAATTCCCCAGCGAAAACCCGTGGACGGTTCGTTCGCGTATTGCTGCTTTGTCGGTTTGCTCCTGGACATTGCATAATTCACGTCGTAGCGTGCCAGCAAGTTTCGCTGCGTCACACTTGAGTACTTAGCCGAAGTCTTAGAAAGGCGAAACGAGTCAGAAGTGTCGAGGATTAAAGCTGATCCGCTACCTACTCACAATGCGATTCATCAGATGTCGAATGAGCCAGAGTTATGCATAAGATGAAACTCCGGCCTTCGTCTCTTTCTTCCTTGGATGCGCTGTCACTATTGTTTACGCCGATTTCTTGCTTTCGCGCGGTGGAGGCGATGCAAACGAGGGCGCTTTCGAAATAACTTGAACGGTTCATAGCTCGTGGAAATCGACATAATCGAAGAATTACGACTGCGAACTTGGGCGCGAGAAAACCACGTCGACGTCGATCGACGGGACGCGTCGTGGCATCCGGTTGTTTGGGATGAGATGAAAAAAAAGGACGAGGAAATCGTTAGCTTCCTTATCTCGCGAAGAATGCGAATGCGAAGCACAAGAAGAACACGACTGCACAGTTCCGTCTAGAGAAGTGGGGCCATCGGATTCAACGTCTTCTTTCGCGGCCACGGTTGCTGGGCAATCTTTTCGCGACGTGACCGTGATCGATTGCAAGAATTGGCGACCGAGCGCGGCGTCCACCATTTGGACAACTTGGCGACGACGGCCAGCAATTAATGTTGTTCGATTGAGCGTCCTTTAGTGCGTTTCTTCGAGTTTTACAACTTCCTTGTGACGCTTCGCGGCGACCGGCACGATTGCGCGGTGCTGACGAAACGTCGTTCTTGCATGCCGCGGCCGGTTTGGTTTGTCCGGTAGCGGAAGTCGTGAGACTTCCGAGCCCGAACTCTCGCGAGTTCGGCTACGGTCATTTCTAACCGGCTGCGGCATAATTCGGATTAAGAATTAGTGGTACTCGTGATTGCAGTTACGCTGATGAATCACAATTCATCCGATAATGCAGCCTTTTGTGTCCAACCGGGCTGCTGAAGGGGAAATGAGGGCGCGGCTTTCAGCGTTTTGTTGTGGCCTACGGCCTATCGTATGTTGTACATTAGTAGCTTGGCCCTTGGTCGGCGGCGACCTCTCAACAAAATCCGGCGGAGACAGAATCATGGCTACTCGCAAGTTCTTTCCATTATTTATTGTGTTGCTCGTTTGTGTTACGGCATCCGCCGAGGATGCAAAAGCACCACCCAAGAAGAAAGTCGAAGCCACCGCGCAAGTCAAAAAGGTCGGGGTCGCTCAAGTAGCGATCAACCAGAAGCTGGCCGAGGCACAAAAGGTGGCGATCAAGAAACTGACGGAAGCCGAAAAAGAACAGGTCAAGGCGGCCAAGAATCTCAGCGAGGCAACCGAAGCCGCCGCCAAGGCCGAGGGCAACGAAGCCAAAGCGGCGGCCGCCAAGCAACTTGAGCTGGCAAAAAAACAAGCCGAAGAAGCTAAGAAAGCCGTTGAGGCGCGCCGCAATGAACTCAAGAAGTTGGCCGCCGCACAGGCTGCCGCTCGACGAGCCGTGTTCACGATTCCTACGAATCTTGGAATACGTGAAGATGCCGATCCGCAGGATCCGATCGAAAAACTCGCTGTGCTGACTCCTTCGGGTCCTTTGGTCGTTCAAGTAGCCATGACGATGAACGGAAAACCATTTCGCATGGCGCGAGAGAAGCTGATCGACGAAATGATCGCCGCGGCGGACACCAACAAAGACGGCGAGCCCACGTGGGACGAAGCACTGAAGACGTCGCGATTCACACTCGGTCGTGTTCGCATTTCAAACGACGAGCAGCGAAAGCAATATCTCAAAGCACTAGACAAAAATGAAAACGGCTTGGTCGAGCGCAGCGAAGCACGGCTATTTGTTGGCGCAGTTTTTCGCACACCAAGTTTTTTGCTGTCGGGTTATGGATACTACTCAAACAGTGTTGCATTTGGAAACGGACAGGCGACGTATCGTGGTAACGGACAGGCTGATGTGCAAACACTGCTCGACCAAGACAAAGATGGCAACCTGTCGGAAAAGGAAATTGCGTCGGCCAGCGAGCGACTCAAAAGTCGCGATACCGATGACAACGATCTTTTGTACCCACAAGAGTTACGTGGAACTCCACAAGCCGCCAGGGGGAACCAAGCCCAAGTTCGTCGTGCCGTCGCACGGCCACAGGCAGTGCAACTGGCGATACTGCTCGGTGAATCAACGAAAGCCGACGCCTTATTCACGGCGCTCCAAACGGTCTACAAAAACAAAGAGGGCGAGATTCTGGCCCGGAGTTTTTCCGCTGTGCCGAAGCTTTTTGACGCTCTCGATAAGAACAAGGACGGCAAGTTGCAACAGAACGAGGTCGGTGCATTGAATGATTTCAAGCCACACGTTGAATTAAACGTTGGGCTCGGCAAGTCGGATGCTACCGGAGTGACGGTAAAATCAATCTCGCCCGAATTGGCGAAGCCCGACGGTTCAGCCGGCACGGTCTCGATTGAGTTTCCGGGGATCCAAATTGCCTTCGCAGCCAACCTTGCCGAACCCCGAGTCTACGATTACAGCCGTACGGCCGCGACGTATCTCATGCGCTATGACAAAGACAGCAACGGCTATTTGGAAAAGAAGGAACTGCCCGCCAATTTCGTTCGACAAATCGAACTTTGGGACGGCAACAACGACGGCAGAGTATACGCCAAGGAAATCGTCGCCAGCTACACCCGTATGCTGGCCCCGCAGATGAGTCAGATCCGGGCACGCGTCACAAGTTCCAATCAAGGCAATTCGCTTTTCCAAGCACTTGACCAAAGCGGTGACCAGCGCTTGAGTTTGCGTGAAATGAGAACGGCGGCCGAGCGTCTCAAGGCGTTTGACGAAAACAAAGATGGCCAAATCACGCTGACAGAAATCCCGGTGACCTTGTCGGTTCATTTCGCGTTGGGCAACGCTAGCTATACCTATGCTCGCCGCGCGCAAGGGACCGGCGCATCGCCCACCCCGAAGGGCAGCGGCCCTGATTGGTTTACACGCATGGACCGCAACGGCGACGGCGATTTGACGTTGAAGGAGTTTATCGGCAGTAAAGAAGCGTTTGACAAACTCGATGCGAACCGCGATGGCTTCATCGAACCAAAGGAAGCCAAGGCCGCGGACGTTGGATCAAAGTCGAAGAATCAATAGCACGCCGTCGGAGATGAGAATGTTGAAAGTGAATGGAAGATTTGTTTGGTTGCTGGCGGCGGTTTGCATCATCACCCCTTGTTTCGTATCGGAGTGTTTCGTTACCGAATGTTTCGCCGAAGACGAATTGCCGCACATAACGACGGGGCCGATTCTTGGTCGGTTGAGTGCCCACGGAATTGGCGTTTGGGCGCGAACGTCTCGGGCGGCGAGTTTCCAAGTTCGTTATGGACTGTCGGAAGACAAAATGGATCAGCTCACTGATCCTGTGCCCACGGAGTTGGAGCATGACAACACGGGTTGGGTTCACATCAAAGGATTGAAGGCGAGAACCGAGTATTTTTATGAACTGGTCGTCCCCGGCAGCACGGTGCGTACGGGACGAGGCGGTTCGTTTCGGACGCTGCCCGATGGCCGCGACCATGTCGACAAGGAACTGAATCCCAGGGGCCTGTTTAATTTCAGTTTTGAATTTGCTTGTGGCAACAATCAGAATCTCGGCCACAGCATTGGACCCGCGTTGCCCACGTTTGGCACGATGCTGGACCGTATCAAGGACGACATTGACTTTGCGATCCTGAACGGCGATTGGCTTTACGAATCGCAACGCGAATACAAACCGTCGCAATGGCTGGCACAGGTCGATTGTCCGGCGGACGAAGCACCGAAGACGGTTCGTGTCGCGCCGACGATTGTAGGCGTTTGGGAAAACTACAAACACTATTTTCGTCAGGCGGAAAACCTCGCCCACTGGCATCGAGAAGTGCCTTCGTTTTTTACGTCGGACGACCACGAGATTTTGAACGACATTTGGGGCGCTGGATCGCCAGGATTGCGCGATCGTCGGGCCGTGTTTCGCGACATTGGTATTCGCGCGTGGTACGACTATCTGGCTTGGAGCAATCCCACGGAATTCAAGCAACGGATTCATTTCGGCCGGGCGAAATTGACCGCGGACAGTGATGTGCTTGTCGATGACGACGCAGATTTTACGAAGCTCGATCTTGCCCAGCACAACAATTTGCACGTTCACTGGGGAACAAAAACGGCCGGCGTGAATGACAACGCACTAGACGGAGTCGGTGGCGATCCGAATGCGGGCGTCTATCGCATCGAGAAAGTGATCGACAAAAACAAACTCAAGGTGTTTCCCGCCACGAAGAGAAATGGAATTTCGTCGTACTCGATTGGCCGCCGCTCGTACTATCGCATGCGACAAGCCAATTGCGGTTTTTTCTTCACCGACACGCGCGGCCAACGTGAAATGCACGACACAAAGGAGCCCGACAAGCCCGGACTGACGATGCTGGGCAAAGAACAACGCGAGTGGCTTCTCAATGGCATGAAGAACAGCGATGCGGATTTTCTGTTCGTCATCTCGTCCGTTAACTTCATGGTCCCGCACGTCGGTGGTGGAGCGATTCGCGCGACCAACAAAGACGACGCCTGGACGGTATTTTTCGACGAGCGCGAGAAGCTGATCGACATCTGGGACAAGATCGACAAGCCCGTCTTTGTGTTGACCGGCGATTTGCACAACAGCTTTGTGATCAAGATCACGGACAATGTTTGGGAGATGGCTTCGGGGCCACACAATTCAAACAACCACTGGGCCAGCGACGAAGGCGACCGCAAGGCCAACGGCAAATTCAAATACGGCCCGCGCGAAGTCGACATTCTTTGGTCGAGCTACTTTCGCACCGACATCCCGCGGGATCAATTGAAAAGCCCCGGCTATTGCATCGTGCAAATCAACAACGTGTTCAACAATCCGAAGAGGGTTGGCGAAGAGCGATGGGTCGCATTTCCCAAGCCGCACGTTATCTTTCAATACTTCGACGGGTACACGGGCAAGTTGCGTTACGCACAGTCCTTTCACGCGCACAACGATGAGTAACACCGCTAGCTGGTACCTCGCCCGTTTTCGCGTGATAGCACCTGTTCGCACAACGACAGAAACTCGCGCGCGACCACCTCGATAGAATATCGCTTGGCCATCGTGCGCGCCGTCTCGCCGAGCGAACAGCGCAACTCGGTGTTGTCGAGCAGTTCGAGCGTGCGGCGGACCCACGCATCCAGATCGTCGTAGTCGCACAGCAGACCATTCGCGCCATGCGCAATGATCTCCGGAACAAAGCAGCGGTCGCTGGCGATTACCGGCTTGCCGCGGTTGAGCAATTCGAACAGGCCCCAGTTCGCGCTGCCGAATCGCAGCGGGTACAGAAACAGATCGACGTCGTTGAGATATTGGCTGTACTCGTCATAGGGAACGAGCCCCGGAAAAATGAACTTGTCCGGGTCGGCCGATTCTTGTTCCATCACCCACTGGCGGAATGATTTGCCGTGGCCTTCGCCAAAGCGGTCGTCCAAGAAGTGGTTTTCGTAACTGTACGACAAGTTGTCGCTGCCCAGGACTACGAAGCGAACGTTGGGCCGTTGTTCGGCGACCCGGTTGGCAATCCGGATGAATTGATCGAAACCCTTGGCGGTCGAAAGATCACGGGCCGCGAAGCCGACGTATTGCAGACCGTTGTCCTCCGCCAAAATTCCGCTTGCCAGTGTCGTTGCTTCCGTCAAAGGAAATCCCTCAGGCATCACGGAAATCTTGGCCTGCAATTCGCGCGGAAAAAGACTTCGCGCATAGGCGCTCGGCACGATGGCATGATCGCTTTTTTGAACGGCGTGCCAGGTTAGTTGCTCGAAGTTTTTGTCACGCAGTTGCTTGATGTCGGGCGGCGGAAAATTCTCGTCCCAGCCATGGCTGCGAAAACAAGGCCATTCCAAGTACGTGATGATGGAAAAGTCAAAATCATCGAACAACATCGACGGACTGCCCCCGGTCACGTGTCCGACGTACAGATGGATCGGCATTTCCTTCTGCATTCGCTCGATCACTTTGCGAATTCCCAGCGACCGCCGATTGGCGTCTTCGATGCGACTGGTGTAATAGAACGACTCGGGCCCGTGCAACTTGTTGCCATGCGGTTGAAAAGGAACCAGGTTCGGAATCGACTCACCATGTTTGCGAAAATTCGCTTCCGAGCACATCAGGTACGACGTTGCCAACCCCGACTGGTTGAGATAAGTGTGCAGATGCCGAAACTGCGCCAGATTCGAATGCGCCAGTACGATCGTGCGCTTCGTTGCCCCATCTGCTTCGTTTAACAGCGAGCCACAGGCGGACGGTTTGACAGAATGATGGCTGGCAGAATCAAGAGCCTCTTGCATCATTATGCCGGCCATCATTCTGTCATCACATTGCGGCGCTGCTTCCCCAACGAACCGCCAGATCCTCTCAACATCCATCACTCGCAAAAGTTGATCGCGATGTTCAACAAACGACTCCCAGTCATACTTCGGCTCCATCTCTAGCGGCTGCGAATTCGGCCGTACAAACAACACCCCCAGCCCCCAATCGTCATCCAACACCGCGATATCCAAATCGTCCTGCTGCCGCAAATCCACGACCGCCTTCCAAACATCCCCCGTCCAAGCCTTGCCCGGCCCTGGCTGTGTGGTCACCTGATGCTCAAACTTCGTGGGCAGACAATCATGCAAAACAGTACACCCACCCGGCGACAAACATTGCACGGCATTCTCGGCGTCCCGCACAACTTGCTCGCGCAAATGCAGCCCGTCCACAAACACCAAATCAAACGTCTGCGCATTCTGAGCAAAAAACTCATCGGACGTCATCCGCACCGTCCCACCCCGCTCGGGATCAACGCCAACTTTCACTTCCGCCTTCATCGCCCGAAAGTTCGTGTCCCGAGAACAACCGATTTCAAGATACGAGCGATAGCCTTTGGCCTTGATCAGTTCATTTAGCAATTGCGTTCGATTCATGATTCGCAACAGAAGGAAGGCAACCTACCAACCCATGAATCATCATTCTGCCATTCATCACTCTGTCATCGACGCGAGTACGGCTGGCTCCGGTTGGAACAGAAGCAAGCGAAGGAAACAAAGTTTTCTTGTATTCTTTCTTCGTTGCCTTCGTTTGCTTCTGTTCAAATCAAAGTGGTTGCCAACGGAATTCAATGACTCAGGTAGATCCGAACCATGCTTGTTTGAGGAAACGATTCAACAGTCTTCTGGGCTGTGCAAATGATTAAGGCGTCTCCTCACGATTGCGCGGGATGGTCTCCAATGTTTGAGAGAACGTCTCTACAGTTTTCTGGCTTCGGAAAACATTTGAGGCGCTTCCGCGCAGTTGCGCGGCATGGATCGATCTGACTGCTGGTCGTCACAAAGGTGGAATCCATCGCCTCGTTCAATTCAATGGTTTTGTCTTGAGCGCATTTTTCAATTGACACGTTTTGCAGTCAGTTTCTTCAGATATAGAATCTGCCTCACAATTCCTTGGTTGGCTTGAGTTTGACTTCGTAAGTCGCCTTACCCGTTTTCGATTTCGAGGATGGAGCGCCAAAGCGAATCAAATTGCGGTCATACACAAAAAATCGCAAAAACCTTCGGGGATTAATAACGACGTCAAACTTCAAATAATCATGGCCATCGTAGCGGCCGGTATAAAGATAAGGTTCACCGTCAAATGACAACGCGCGTGGCAGTAAATCGAGCAATTCCTCGTCGACCACTTCGGAAATACGCTCGTTCGTGAATCTTATCAATGGGTCCTCAACACGGATCACTTTTGCATCCCGAATTGCATCCAAGACGAATTCAGGGGTTGGATCTGCACCTGCACTATTGCCGATCAGGATAAGAAGGAATGAAAGCATTGGTTGGTCCTGGATTTGAATGTAGTCACGCTAAAGTAAAGTGCCATTTCTTTTCAGTCTCTCTCTTCATTCGTGGGGTGCAAATCTCGCCTCAGCGAGATTACACCCAATCCAAATCAGCATGCGTCTTCTCCTATCGCCTCTCATTCATTCAGCGTCTGGGTAATTGTCTAGCGTCTTATCCCCCCAGGGGAAACTGGTAAGAATTACTGAC
>CAYFJO010000387.1:0-10469 GCA_964343305.1 uncultured Pirellulaceae bacterium
GAATTGACTGCTCTCGCCGGCGAATATGTCAGAAAAGGACGCAGCACGCCGGGACGTCGCCAGAAAACCGTCCTGCAGAGCTGGCCCCAACTCGACTGGCTGCCGCAGCCGGTTCCAACGACGTCAGGAGACGCCTCAGACACAACCCGCAACATACCGTCAAATAAGCACACGCCATGATCGACACCATCCTGTTTCTCAACCAATTGAAAAGTGAATCCCTAAGAAAAACTCGCCCCACTATGGCGCGCCCAAAAAGAAATTATGTGGCACCCATCCTCACATTTTTTTGCTCTCTGCTGTTGCTGACTGCGTTTGCTTCCGCTGAAGTAAAGCGTCCCAATGT
The DNA here is from genome assembly GCA_964343305.1 of uncultured Pirellulaceae bacterium. Classification (GTDB taxonomy): domain Bacteria; phylum Planctomycetota; class Planctomycetia; order Pirellulales; family Pirellulaceae; genus CAYFJO01. The sequence continues at coordinate 347 of CAYFJO010000387.1, forward strand.
CGTGATCCTGCTGGCTGACGATCTGGGCTCGAAGGACATCGGTTGCGACGGCGGCCCTGTAAAAACGCCAACTCTGGACAAGTTGGCAGCAAATGGCGTTCGCTTTACGGACTTTCATTCAGGGGCTCCAGTCTGCTCGCCGGCGCGAGCGACTTTGCTCACGGGCCGTCACCATTTGCGGACGGGTGTCTACACGGTCATTCAAGACCACATACACAACATGCACCTTCTCGAAAGCGAAGTGACGATTGCCGAGCATCTGAAAGCGAACGGTTACGACACAGTTCATCTCGGCAAGTGGCATCTTGGAACACCGTTTCGCGGTATGAAGAAGCCGTGGATCGACGAACACGGATTCGACTACTGGTTTGCGACCGACTTGAACGCCGCGCCGAGTCATCGCAACCCGAGTAACTTCTGGCGCAACCGGGAACGAGTCGGTGAGATGGAGGGCTACGCTTGCCAGCTTGTGGTTGATGAGGCAATCACCTGGTTGGAACAGAAGCGTGATGCGGCGAAACCGTTCTTTCTCAATATCTGGTTTCACGAACCACACGCCCCGTTGGCGGCTCCCGATGCGATCGTCAAACAGTACGGTGATCTCAAAGATCCCGCCGCCATTTATTCCGCGACGATCGACAACACCGACCGAGCCATTGCCCGGCTGGTGAAGAAGCTTGACCAGATCGGTTCGCTCGACAACACGATCATCCTTTACACGTCGGATCACGGTAGCTATCGCCACGAACGAAACGGCGACCTTCGCGCTGGCAAAGGCTCGTTACTGGAAGGCGGAACACGCACGCCCGGCATCATCCACTGGCCCAAAGGCATCAAAGGCGGTCGGGTTGAAAGTACACCTTCCGGAGCCATCGATCTGTTGCCGACGATCTGTGGATTGGTGGGGATTGAGAAACCGGATGGTGTGCATCTCGACGGCGCGGACTTGTCACCGCTGTTAACTGGTGATCGGTCGGACTTCAAACGCAACCAACCGCTCACTTGGCATTCGCCAACAAGCCAACCGATTGTCGCGATTCGCGAGGGCAAGTACTCGCTAATCGGCCGGCGAAACAAAGAATATCCAAAGAATGAAAAGGCCATTCAGGCGATCCTGGATGAAATGAAAGTCATGCTGGAGAAAAAGCACGACCGCAAGTTGACCCGCTCCGAACTTTGGCACAAAGCATGGAACAGCGAAATCAAAACACCCCAATGGAATCGGCTGCGTGGTAAGTTTGTAACTCTGAACACTTTTCAGGAAGCATGGATTCCGCTCATCAAAGCAGGCTCGGGTGGCATCACGCAGTTCCAGCTTTACGACCTGTCGACCGACCCCGGCCAGCAAAAAGACATCGCCGCACGTTTTTCCAATGTGACCAAGCGGCTGAAAGACCAAGTGCTTGCGATCAACGCCAACGTGCTGAAAGAGGCTCCGAATTGGTCAGACAAAACGAGCATCGAGGCCAAGACGAAAATACATCGGCTCGAGACGACCAAGCGTTCCGTGTTCGACGCGTTTTCTTACATAAACCGAATTCCGAAGCCCTACGAAGACGAAACCGCAGAAGATCATTTAGGCCGCATCTTCGGTCGCTTAGGCAATCAAGAGGGCCGAGTGTTGCTCAAAACGCCACCCGGTATGAACCGCCAAGCCTACGATGGATTCAAAACATTTCTGCAATATGAAGGAACTGCCAGCGTCGGCAACTGCGCGGCGTGCCACACTCTTCCCAGCTTCACCGATGGCAAGTCCCACTTGGGCAGTCTCGATGGAAAAGCCAAGGCAACGCCTTCGCTGCGCAACCTTTCCAAACGCAGCATCGATTTGAGCAAGGTGTTGCAGGCCAAGCTCGAAGTCGCAAAGCAAAAGCAATCCGGCAAGGCCGACAAGATCAGCGATGCTTACTCGGCAATGAAGTTGAACGAGCAGGACTTAGCAAATCTCGCCGCGTTTCTGAAACTGTTGGAGGATGTGCCTGACGATCATTTTAGAAAACTTATCCTGGAAGCGAAGGTGCTCGACACGTTGGAAGAATTGGATTCGAAATAATTTCGTGTCCACGATGATGAGGCTTTGCAGGTTTATTAAGTGAGAAACAACCTACGCAAACGGAGAAAACTTGATGAGAAACTTCGCGATACTTGCCGGATTTGTTTTGGCACTTTTACTATTCAGCAGTGCAGCTAACGCCGAGACGATTCGCGGCAAAGTCGTCGACCAATCCGGCAAACCTGTTGAAGGTGTGATGGTGTCTGCCATTGACGAGGATCATCGAAAATGGACGTCAGTCTTCACTCAGAAAAACGGTTCGTTTGCGATTTCCGACTTGCGGAAAGTCAAGCACAGCATTCGCACTCGGCTGATGGGACTCGCGGATGAATGGAACAGCGGAGTCGCCCCCGACACACACGACATGGTGATCAAAACCCGCCTAGCCGTTGGCGAAAAGTTGGAATTGCAACGCCCGGCCAGCAGTGCGTTCAGCATGCTCGAGTTCGACAATCCTCGCGACAAACTGAATTTCAAAATGATGTGCTCGTACTGTCACCAAGTTGGAACGCTCGGGTTTCGCACACCTGAAAAGCCGGTCGATTGGGAGACGATGTTGCGGCGGATGGATGGGTTTGGCGGCCTGTATCCGCATACTCAGGATACGATCATCGGTCGGTTGATGAACACTTACAAAGATGATGCAGTCGACAAGTGGCCGACGTTTGTTCCGCCGCCAGCGCCTAAGGGAATGGCGACCGCAGCAACGATCACGATGTGGGAAATGGACAAACCGCTGCAAGGTTCCTTTCATGATCTGGAAGTCGGTCGAGACGGACTGGTCTACGCAGTCAATATCAGCAAACGCCGCATGATTGCCCTGGATCCCACTTCAGGCAAACAGACAGCCATCGAGTTCCCATCGCACGTCCACGCACCTCACTCGATCGAAACTGCCAACGACGGCAGCCTGTGGACGACGATGTGTGCCAGCGGCAAGATGGCTCGCTACGACATCGAGACGAAAGAGTTTGAAATCTGCAGCAGCGCCGAAGCACCCAAGAAACGTGGCGGCTACCCACACACGTTGCGAATCAATCCGAAAGATCCCGAAGGTTTGATTTGGTACACCGACGCGGCATCCAACTCTTGTTTCTCCCTGCATCCGAAGACGCACATAGTCAAGGAATACAAGCTGTTGAGCGCTGGCCAGGCGGTCGCAGCGGGCCGAGGCGAGTCACGCGGTATCACGCCCTATGGATTGGACTACTCACCGGTCGATGGCATGATTTGGTACTCGAAACTGAACGGAAATCGCATTGGCCGAATCGACCCCAGCGCGAACGACGGCGACATCAAAGAATGGAACCCGCCGTTCCGCGGCCCGCGGCGTTTGCACGTTGCTCCGGACGGTATGGTCTGGGTTCCTGGCTTCGGTTCGGGCGTGTTTGCCAAATTCGATCCGACCGACGAGAAGTGGACGGTCTACGAACTACCGGACGCGGAAAACCAAATCCCTTATGCGTTGAATGTCGACAAGGAAGGCATCGTTTGGATTTGTGGCACTGGCAACGACACCATCAACCGCTTTGATCCCGTGATCGAAACGTTGGTTGAATTCCGGTTGCCGACACGAGTTTCGTACACGCGCGAGATCGAGTTCGACGACGAAGGCAATGTTTGGACTAGCACGTCCGGTCCTGCTCGGCACATGGAACGCGGAGTTGGAGCCGTGATCCGCATCTCGCTGCCCAAGACGTTACCGAAAAGCGGCGGCATACAATTGGTTGGCAGGACTTATGACAGCGATCATGACATCGGCAATCTGGCGACCGCTCCGAAAACCGCGAAGCCCGACAACACCGCTCTGTTCGCCAAAATCGACAAGTCGGAAATGCCCAAGGCATATTATTCGCAAAAACATCAGGACTACGTCGACAAACGAATGGCCAGCATTCCGCCGAATCGACGAGGCCGCGTCGGCCAACTCTGGAACGAGTTCCGTCGGGCAAATCCGGATCGCAGCCGCGACGGACAGATGTTCGTCCGCATCATGGAATATGTCGCCAACGATAATACCCCGCAAAAACGACGCTTCATCAAAAAGTGGCAACATCACTATTTCGGCACAGCACCGGATCAACTGAAAGGTCGATCGATTGAGCGCGGCAAGCTGGTCTTTGAACAAGCGACCTGTAGTCGATGTCACGGAACTGGCAACGAGCCGGCGCTCAGCCTGGACTTGGTGCAACTTTCAAAACGATATCAAGGCGCCAAATTGCTCCAGCAGATCGTCAAGCCATCGGCGGAAATTCACAAGGAGTTTCAGACCCAGCAGATTCTTGTCGATGACGGACGCCTGCTGACAGGCTTGGTCGTCAAAGAAACAGATGACCAGGTTCGCCTGCTCCCCAACTTGCTCAAGCCCGATAAGGTCGAAACGATCAAAAAGTCCTCGATCGAAGAACGTCGTGTCGCCGAGGTGTCGACCATGCCGACTGGCCTGTTAGACACCTACACAGTCGAAGAGATCTTCGACCTGTTGGCTTATATTCAGTCCGCAGTCGCACCAAAAGGTACCACAGCGCCGAAATGATAAGGCCATTTTTCTTCGCCCGTTTACCCGTAGTGGAATTCGCCAGAATTCCTTGTTCTGCGGGAATTCTGGCGAATTCCACTACGACTCGCGCGCTTGCTTGCATTTTGCTCATCTGCGTAGCCCCAGTGTCCGCTACGGATCTGGATGCTCTGATTCAGTCGTCGTGCATCGATTGCCACAATGCCGATACGGAAACACGTCTCGACTTCACGACGCTCGGCAAAGACTTTGAAAAGCCAGAGTCGTTTCGCAAATGGGTTCATGTTTTCGATCGTGTGAAGAGTGGCGAAATGCCGCCGCCTGGGGAAACGCGACCCAACGAAAAAGTTCTCACTAAGGCATTGGCCTTCCTGGGCAGTGAACTGAAGCGATCCAATCAGCGGTCGCAGATGACGATTGGACGCGTTCCCTCGCGCCGACTGTCTCGCCTGGAATACGAACATACGCTGCACGATCTACTTGGGATCGGCGGCGATCTGGCAAGGTATCTTCCTCCGGAAAATAAATCGGGAGCGTTTGACGTTGTAGCAGCAAAGCAAGAGATGTCGCGCGTTCATGTTCGCGGCTTGCTCACGGCAGCCGACCTGGCGCTCGACGAGGCGATCCAATTGGGAAAAAAACCGCGGATGGCGAAACGAGAGATTGACTATTTCCATTCGCGTTACATTCAGATGTGGGTTGATCGGCCAGTGCGTCGTGGTGGTGGAACCATTTTCAAGACCGACCAGGACGTTGTAACCTTTCGAGGTGAAAACTACGTGTTTCGCTCCGACATCAGTGGGTTTCGCCCGCCGGTGGCGGGGAAGTATCGAATCACGGTCAAGGCTGCCGCACATCAGCCACGGTCTTCCATCACGGTGAGCCTTAAGCGCCAAAACGACCTGCAGGGCGAGAGCGAATTGTTCGCAGCTTGGGATCTTGTCGGCTCGGATTATCGGGAAGTTGAAACGATCACTTACCTGCGCCCAGACGATTACATCTACGTTAGTGCAGATGAACTGGAGCCTGCACCTGACGGTCGTGTGATATACAACGGGCAACCGGCGAGCACCTTTCGTGGCGAGGGCGTTAAGATCCGTCGAGTTACGGTCGAGGGACCACTAGAAACCAATTGGCCGCCGGAGCGAACGCGGACGCTGTTTCCCGGAGTTGAGTGGAGAGCGAGCGGAGAGAATACTCGACCGCGACGAGCGTACCAGGCAGTCCTATCTGATTCACCGATCGAGCATGTTCGAGCCATTGTCTCGGAACTGGCTCCTAGGGCCTTTCGTCGGAAGGTTAGTGACGAGGAAGTCGATGCATTGGTAGCGCTCGCCAAGCCCAACCTTGACGCAGGCCGTGATTTCATCGATTCCGTCCGAATTCCGCTTCGAGCCATTCTGGTTTCGCCCCAATTGCTGTTTCAAACGGGCGACGCTGGCTTGCTCGACGATACGGCGCTTGCCTGCCGACTCTCTTACTTTCTATGGCGGAGTCTTCCTGATGAAGAACTAGCTGGAGTGGCCGCCAAAGGTAAGTTGTCCGATCCCACAAACTTGGCGCGTCAAGTCGATCGCATGTTGGACGATCCAAAGTGCGACCGATTTGTGCATGAGTTTCTTGATCAGTGGTTAGATCTCGACCAGATCGACGCGACCACGCCCGACGCGTACTTGTATCCCGAATACGACGACGTGTTGCGACGAGCCATGTTGGCGGAAACTCGTGAGTTTTTTTCGTATTTGATTCGCGAAAACTTGAGCGTCCGTAACCTGATCGATTCAGACTTCACATTTCTCAATCGCCGCCTGGCCGAACACTACGGAATCAAAGGTGTGGAAGGTGAAGAGATGCGAAAGGTCCAATTTGACCCGACCAGCATTCGCGGCGGTATTCTGACTCATGCATCGATTGCAAAAGTGACGGCGAACGGCACTGTCACAACTCCTGTCAAACGCGGTAATTTTGTTTTGACCAATATTCTTGGGCTGCCACCGAATCCACCGCCGGCGGACGTTGGTTCGATTGAGCCTGATACACGTGGAGCTACAACAATTCGGGAGACCCTCAAGAAGCATCAGAAGGTCGAAGCTTGCGCCGCCTGTCATCGACGGATCGATCCGCCTGGTTTCGCACTGGAGTGTTTTGATCCGGTCGGCACTTTTCGAGACCGTTATCGCAACAGCAAAGGCGTGAAACGCGAGATCAACGTTGGACTCCGCTTCTTGCACAAGGACTACGAACTGGGACATTCCGTTGACACATCGGGTGTGACACCGGATGGTTTTGAATTCGACGGCATTCGCGAGTACAAGAAGCACTTACGAAAATCGACGGAGCAAGTTGCCCGAAACGTCCTGTCGACGTTGATCGCGTTTTCAACCGGCGGGGAAATTGAGTTTGCCGACCGGGAAGAAGTCGAGAGAATCTTGAACGAGACGCGAGCCGACGCCTATCCGCTACGGAGTCTCATGCATCACGTGGTTGCAAGTCCAATTTTTAGGAATCGATAATGCATGTCCCCATTTCACGCCGTGCTGCGCTCAATGCATCCGGAATCGCAATTGCATTGCCGTTGCTCGAATCGATGAATCCCGCAATTGGCCGAGAAATCGCAACACCGCCAAAACGAATGGTCCTGATCTGCAGCACGCTTGGATTGCATCCACCTTCGTTGTTTCCTAAAACGCCGGGCCGCGACTACGAAAGCACTGAGTACCTGGATTTGCTCAAGGATCGCCGCGACGACTTCACGTTGTTCTCCGGTTTGTCGCATCCCGACCAAAATGGAAAACAGCCACATGACACTGAAATGACTTGGTTGAGCGCAGCTCGAAATCCCGGACTCGGCGGCTTCAAGAATTCCGTTTCCGTCGACCAGTACGCGGCCAAGACGCTGGGGTATGTGACTCGCTTTCCGTCGATTGCCCTCAGTAGCAATACACGAAAAAGCCAGTCGTACACGAGCAATGGTGTGATGATCCCGGCGCATGACAAACCATCGGCAGTGTTCGCGAAGTTATTCCTTGACGGCAGCCCGGCGGAGAAACGTCGTAGGCGCCAGAACTTGGCAGATGGACGCAGCATCCTGGACAGCGTCGTCGAGCAAACCCGATCACTCAATCGCCAAACAAGTGCAAACGATCGTCGACAATTGAAGGAGTACTTCGCCGCCATCCGTGCGGCTGAAGCGGAATTGACCGAGAGTGAGGCGTGGCTCGATCGGCCCAAGCCCCGTGTCGAAGCAAAGCCACCGAACGACATCACGGATTCCGCTGACCTGATCGGACTGGCCCGTGCGCTGATGAACCTGATTCCATTGATTTTGCAAACTGACTCCTCGCGGGTCGTCACCGTCGTGATTCAAGACCACCTGGCCGTACCCAAGATCCAGGGCGTGACAGGGGAGCATCACAATCTGTCGCACCACGGCCAAGACCCGCAGAAGATCGAACAACTCAAGATCATCGAAACTGAAATCCTGAGATGTTTCGATGAATTCCTCACACGCATGGCACAACCGCGCGAGGCGGGTGGCAGATTGCTTGATCAAACGACCGTTTTGTTCGGTAGCAACCTGGGCAACGCGAATGCCCATGACCCGCACAACCTGCCGATTATCCTGGTGGGCGGTGGATTCAAACATGGTCGTTTCATTGCTTACAACACAAACAATAACACACCGCTTTGCAATCTGTTCCTCAGCATACTTCATCACATGGACATCGAAGTCGATTCCTTTGCAAGCAGTTCAGGAACGTTAGACTGGTAGCCGACGTCGCCAAGAATTCGGGGCGATTACTACATAGGACCGAAGTCTTGGCGACTTTGGCTACCGTTGGCCCCATCACGTTTAATATTCAAGGATACAAAATGTTCAATACTCAACGACTTGCGATATCAGTTCTTCTACTTGCATTCGCGCATCTCCACGCGGAAGATTCGATTTCAAACAACTGGCATCAATGGCGAGGCCCAGAAGCGAACGGAGTTGCGCGCACCGCAACGCCGCCGATCGAGTGGAGTGAAGACCAAAACATCGCCTGGAAGGTATCCATCGATGGCAGTGGAAACTCAACGCCCATCATTTGGGGTAACAAAGTGTTTTTGCTGACCGCCATTAACACAGGAAAAGTTGATCCATCGTTGCCCAAACCAGAAGATCAACCGAAGCGAGTTTTTGGGATTAAGTTCCCAAACACCTCGTACCAGTTTGTGGTCCTGTGCCTCGACCGCAACTCCGGCAAAGAACTGTGGCGACGAATCGCGACAGAACTTGTGCCGCACGAAGGTCACCACGGCGACGCCGACTTTGCTTCCGCATCACCGATGACCGATAGCGAGCGACTGTATTGTTGGTTTGGCTCCGCTGGGTTGTTTTGCTACGACTTGGACGGCAAACGACTTTGGGACCGCGATCTCGGCAAGGCATACGTCGGTGCGAGTTTAGGAGAAGGTTGTTCTCCTGTCGTCCATGACGGCAAGCTGGTGATCGTGCGAGATCACGCGAGACAATCGACGATCGACGTACTCGATGCCAACACTGGCAAAACGATTTGGAAGAAAGACCGCGACGAAGGAAATGCCTGGGCGACGCCACGCGTCATCCACCACAGCGGTAAAACACAAGTCATTACGTGTGGGTCAAGTTTCGTCCGCAGCTATGACCTCGAAAGTGGCGATATCATTTGGCAGAGCAGCGGACTGACCGGAAACGCGATTCCAGCACCTGTCGTCGACGGCGACCTTGTCTATTGCATGAGTGGCTATCAAGGCTACTCGCTTCTTGCACTAAAGCTTACCGCGAAGGGCGACGTTTCCGAAACCGATGCGATTGCATGGTCCAAAAAGCAAGGCACTCCCTACGTTCCTTCCCCCTTGCTTTATGACGGCTTGCTGTTTTTCAACCAATCAAACCAAGCCATTTGGTCCTGCGTCAAAGCAAACACCGGAAAAACCATTCTCGAACGCACGCGTTTAGAAGGAATCTCGCGCATCTACTCTTCGCCCGTCGGTGCCGCTGGACGAATCTATGTCCCAGGAAGAAGCGGCGCGACTTTGGTATTGGAGCGATCCGGCCAGCTAAGAGTGTTGGCCACCAATAAACTAGACGACACCTTCGACGCCTCTCCGGCTCTTGCAGGCAGACAATTGTTTCTTCGTGGCAAAAAGTCCGTTTATTGCATCAAGCAGTAATTTGACGATACGCTCCGCGATGCACCGCTTGGCAACCCAGCCGACAAACAGCCTCAATCGCAACGAGGCGGTGTGAGGTTTCATCCGGTATTTGCCTAAGCCCCTGTCATCAAGTCGATGACTTCAATAGCCCGATTGCCGACCGTACGAAATTGCTCCCGGTCGACAACATGTCGACAACACCGCCTGCACAAAGATTCACCGCTAACTCACGTCGGTTGGACAAACTTCCGCGTCTAATCGGACTCTCCAACTTGCGTAGGTCAAAATGACCGATGGAGTTTGAGCGCATCCAAAAACTGCTTCGGTCACATCGATTGCGCCAAGAAAGCTTGGGAAGGGGGGAATGAGATGTA
>CAYFJO010000388.1:0-10468 GCA_964343305.1 uncultured Pirellulaceae bacterium
TGCCGGCTCGGCGTTAAACGACGTATGCGGACATTACTAACTGGCCGTGGTATAGCTATCAATCATAGGTCCCGCCGGGACGGGCCCGACGGTGGCCTGCAACGGTTTTGTTCTTGGACAGGTGTTAACCGCCAGCGAGCGACGCCAAATCGAACAGCTTCGCGACTTTGACACCCACGCCAAATCGGCTGCGCGGGTCGCTGTGATGTTCGAGGGTAAAATCATCGTGGCCCAGAACACTGGTGAGAGAACTCTCCAACTCCGGCTTACACGCCTGGTAAGTTTCCGAAGTGTTCGGTGCCAGCGCTCGATCGTTGATAAACACGACAAATTCCTGACGGCTGAATTTCAACCCGTCGCCGTCCGCAAACGCGGCTTCCAATCGCTGGCACGCGCTGGCGGCGCTAGTAACCGCCTGTCGAATTCGATCTTCGTTGCTGACATCCAACGCAGCCTTGCGATTGTACAACAGTCCGTCTCGACCGCCTGCGTTGTCCATCGCATAATCCGCTTCGTGACCGACCATCACAACGCCCGGTCCGTCCGGCACGTGCCGATAGTCCGCGACGTCGATCATCATTTCGTTCATGGATTGCTCGGCGACCCAACCATGAAACACCTCAATGAACCGCGCCGGATCGACGGTCATTTCGCCGTCGACAAAGATCTTTACGTTGACGTGTTGTAATTCCATTTATTTTGTCGCTTTTCGCTTCGCGAAAGGCGACACTCCTTACTCGACACCTTCCGTGCGAATTTTGTTGTAACAAGTGTGGACTGCTTCGATGAACAGCAGCGTTTCTTCGATTAAATGATGCGCCGATTCGGCGGTGTGCGTTGCACCGGTGTTCTCATGAGCAGCGAACAGATAATTCGCAAACTTGGGACCCGCGAACGGGTCGAAAATCAATTCGGTATCAAAAAATCGTTCGCGGAATTCATCGACCACTTCGTCCGGATCGTCTTCCGTCACGTCATCGTATTTGATTTGCACGATTCCTTTGGCCGCCTTGATCATCGCCTTGTACGCGTCTTTGCCGGCTTGCTCGGCGTTGCCGTCTTCCAGCAAAACTTGCGCGCCGAACACCATTCGGTCGGCCGCCGCCAAATCAAATTCGTAGGACGTGACAACTTCGCCGGCACACTCGCCTTTGCCAATATCGCCGAGGCTATATTGCCGCGGATCGGCCCAATCGGAGTAGAACGTCGGATCCGAGTCGTGTTCGGGCAAGTCCTGCGTCAAATCGTCCAACGCCGTTCGAATCTTCGCTTTGCCGATTCGCTCGACGAATCCTGAAAATCGTTCGTCCTTCTCGCGATCGCGAAGATAAAACTCGGTAATCCGCTGCAACGCGTCGGGGATTCGCTTGGACGGAATTGCGACGATTGGCAAACCGTATGAGCCGCCGTTTTCTTCCCACTGGCCTCCCAATACGACTTGGAAGTGTGGCACCTTGAATCCCTGGATCGTGCGGCTGACGCCATAAAAACCGATGTCAGCAACATGATGCTGGCCGCAACTGTTGAAACAGCCGCTGATCTTGATGTGCAGATCTTGAATCGCTTCGTCCAGTTTGTAGCTTGTCGCAACCAACCGATCGCGCAGTTCGGCAGCCAAGCCTCGCGAGGAAGAGATACCAAGTTTACATGTGTCGGTGCCAGGGCAGGCCACGATGTCGAGGATGTTGCTCGCACCCGGTTCGCTTAAGCCAACCTTGTCCAGCGCCGCGTAAAATGCCGGCACGTCCGACTTGCTGATCCATCGCACGACAAAGTTTTGCTCGACCGTTGTGCGGACCGTGCCGTTGGTAAACTCCCGAACGATGTCCGCCAGCGAACGAAGTTGATCGGCCGTCAAATCGCCAAGCGGAAGTGTGACCGTCGCCGTGACGTAGCCTTCCTGTCGCTGCTCGCGAAGGTTCGTCTTGATCCAGTGGTTGTATCGCACATCGCCATTGGTGGGTGGCAATTCACCAGGCGGCTTAAGCGGCTCTTCATCTTCCTCGGGAATGTCAACGAATTCGTTCCAGCGTTCGTCTTCCTTCAGTTTGGCACGCTCGGCGAGGACTTCTTCTTTGAACTTCTCGAGACCCCAGTTCTTGATCAAGAATTTCATCCGGGCCCGGCTACGTATCTTCTTTTCCCCGTGATTGCCAAACACGCGGGCCATCGCTTGAGAGATCGGCAGTACTTCTTCGGCGGCCACAAACTCATCGAACAATTTCGCCTGATGCGGCACCGCCCCCAGTCCGCCGCCAACGACCATGCGAAATCCGCGAACTTCCTTGCCGTCGACCTCGTGCGATTCCGCGATCAGCCCAATGTCGTGTATCGCCGCCAAACCGCATGCGTGTTGAGAACAGCCGCTGAAACTGGCTTTAAACTTCCGGCCAAAGTTTTGTGCGTCGGGATGGCCGAGCATGAAATAGGTGAACGCTCGCGCGTAAGGCGTCACGTCAAACGATTCACCCTGGCAAACGCCCGCAAACGGGCACGCACACACGTTTCGAACCGAGTTGCCGCATGCTTCACGTGTCGTGATGCCAACCGCCGCCAGCCGTCGCATGAGTGCCGGCGTATCGTCAATGTGGACAAAGTGCAATTGAATATCTTGCCGCGTCGTGATGTGTGCGATGCCATCGGAATATTCCTCGGCCAACTCGGCCAACACTTCGAGTTGCTCCGGCGTGCAGCCGCCAAACGGGATCTTAATCCGCATCATGCCCGGCGCGTCCCAAGCCGTATCTGGTCCTTTGGTATGTTTCTCTGGATAAGGCAGGACTTGGGACGCCTTGCCATCGTGCCGCTTGCCATTGTCATATCGTTGGCCATAAACACCGCGCCGCAAACGTGTCTCGGCAAAGATTTTTTCGTCGAGATTGCCCGATCGACGAAGCTCCATCTCGGTCTCGAAAGTGTCGATCTCTTCGCCCAAAGGCTGCGGCAGATTGCCATCCAGCCGCTCTTTCCACAAACCGTTGCTCGCCTTCATCGCGAATTGACTCCGTTGCGTAACTGTCAGAAGTGCCATCCGTCGACGACAGCCTATCAAAACCCACAAATCTAGGCAATTGCGGCAACTTCCGAAGTCTTCTTAGACTTCGGAAGTTTGGGACTCAGAGGAAGTCAGCAGCGCGATAGAACAAAGTCACACCTTTTGGTATATTTCGCGCATCATGAGCAACGATCATTCAAAACGCGTTTACGATTCGATTCTGGGGCTGCTTTCCAACGAAGATAACCCGACGCCACTGGTGCGGTTGAACCACGTCACTGGTTTCCAACACACTCAGGTCTACGCCAAGCTCGAATGGTACAACCCATTCGGTGCGGTGAAGGATCGCATCGCCAACAACCTGATTCAAGACGCAGAAGAGCGCGGCCAGTTGACCGAGGGAACTAAACTGGTCGAAGCCACATCAGGCAACACGGGCCTTGGCCTGGCCATGATCGGCAACGCCAAAGGCTACTCGCTGACCACGCCGTTGTCCGACGCGATTCCATTAGAAAAACGAACGGTTCTGCGATTTTTCGGCACTGACGTCAAGGAACTTGATGATTCGTTGTGCCCCGCTCCTGGCGCTCCCGAAGGTGCCATCGCCAAGGCCCGCGAAACCGGCGATCAAGACGGCTGGCTGTTGCTGGACCAATACGCGAATGAGGCCAACCCTGGCGGCCACTATCGGACCACCGGCCCGGAGATCTGGCGACAGACCGACGGAAGAGTTACCCACTTCGTCGCCGGCCTCGGCACCTGCGGCACGATCACCGGCACAGGCCGCTTCCTCAAAGAACAAGGCAACGTGAAAGTCATCGGCGTCGCCCCCGAAGAAGGCCACGACATCCCCGGAGTCCGCAGCAAACGCCAGTTGCAACAGACCAAACTGTACAAACCGGACGAATACGACCACGAAACCGAAGTCAGCAACCGCGACGCGTATGGCATGTGCCTGCGGCTGAACCGCGAAGAGAGTATCATCGCCGGTCCAAGTTCCGGCATGGCGTTGGTCGGCGCACTGCGATCGATTCCCGACGAGCCAGGCAACGTCGTCGTCGTGATCTTTCCCGACAACATTTTCAAATACGCCTCGTCCGTCCTGCGTCATTTCCCCGAACTTCGTCCCGCGCAAAAGGACGAGGGGGAATCATCCGCACCGAGCAAGAACGACGAAGTCATGGCCGAGATGATCGAGAACTTAAAGAACAAGTACGACTCGATCCGCGCCAAAGACTTGAACGAGTCGCTCGCCACCGGCGACAAGCCGACCGTGATCGATGTCCGTCTGCCCGACCACTACAACGAGTCGCACGTCCCTGGCGCGATCAACATCCCGCAGGAAGATCTTCGCCAGCGCAAACACGAGTTGCCCGAAGATCGCGACGCGCCGATTGTGATGGTCTGCAACATCGGCCGTTTTTCAAAGCACACGACGCTGTACCTCAAGTCGATGGGTTACAGAAACGTGCGCAGCATGAAAGGCGGCCTCGACGAATGGATCCGCAAAGATCTCCCAACGGAATCGTCCGCCGTCGAAACAACGTAGCCTGCCCGTAGGACGGATTGCCAATCCGTCCGCAAACGATCTCCCGCGCGATGGACGGTTTGGCAATCCGTCCTACGGAAAGACTCATGCCCGCAACCATCCTCAACGGCAAATCGATTGCCAAACAAATCAAAACTGAAATCGCCGCCGAAGTTGCCGACTTCAAGCGATCCACTGGCAACACCCCAACATTGGCTGCCGTACTTGTCGGCGAAGATCCGGCCAGCCAAGTTTACGTCCGCAGCAAAGCCAAGGACTGTGAACGAGTCGGCATCGAAAGCCAAGTCCATCGCCTGCCCGAGGACACTTCGCAAGACGACTTGCTCAGCCTGCTCGATCAACTAAACAACGACACGAACGTCAACGGCATCCTTGTCCAACTCCCGCTGCCCGACACGATCGACGAAAAAACAATCCTCGACGCCGTCGATCCACTAAAAGACGTCGATGCCTTTCATCCGGAAAACGTCGGACTGATCTCACAAGAACGCCCTCGCTTTCTTCCCTGCACACCACACGGCATCATGCAGATCCTGCACCGCAGCGGCATCGCGGCATCCGGCAAAGAAGTCGTCGTCATCGGCCGCAGCGAAATTGTCGGCAAACCTATCGCCATGATGTTGTCCCAGCGCAATTCCCCTTTAGGCCACGAAGCCGTCAACGCCACGGTGACCATCTGTCACAGCCGCACGCCGGACCTTGCCGCTGTCACCCGTCGAGCCGACATCCTCATCGCCGCCATCGGCCGAGCCAAGTTCATCACCAATGAAATGGTCAAACCCGGAGCCACCATCATCGACGTTGGCATCAACCGCACCGACGACGGACTCGTCGGCGATGTTGATTTTGAAGATGTCAAAGAAGTCGCCGGTCACATCACACCTGTCCCCGGCGGAGTCGGCCCGTTGACGCGAGCGATGTTGCTTCACAACACCTTGGCCGCGACAATATCTCAAGTCGATTGTCAAAGCTAAAAAATGGGTTGATAAGGGTAACGACAAGGCATCCAGACGTGGATATTGCGTACGTGCTGGCATTGAATGCTTTTCGTGGAAACTTGGTTCTTCTTGCACCGGCGAATTTACTTACCTTTGTCGACGAAAACGGGTATCCTGTTGGCATGTCAATCACTACTTACATCAAAGAAAACCTCGGCGCCCGCTTGAGGGCAGGTCGCGACTTGCCCGAGCCCTCGCAACGGAGATGGGGAGAGAGGGAAATCATGGTGAACAGGTTGCTTTCCGTCGTCGTTTTCTGTTGGTTCACCGTTGCCGCGGGCGGATGGTTGCCCGCCGTCGATCAAGTGGACTACTTGAAACAGATTAAGCCGATCCTGTCGGCGAAGTGTTACTCGTGTCACGGCGCGTTGAAGCAGGAGGGGGAATTGCGGCTGGAAACGCGGGCGCTGATGCTCAAAGGTGGAGAGAGTGGTGAAGTGATTGCCGCGGGCAAAGCCGATGAGAGCCTGCTGATCGAACGCATCACGGCCGAGGAGGACGAGCTGATGCCGCCACCGGACGAAGGCGGCGCATTGAAGTCCGAGGAGATCGCACTCATTCGAGCGTGGATCGATCAGGGAGCGGAAACGCCGAAGGAAGAAATACCGGGCGATCCACGCGACCACTGGGCCTACAAAAATCCGGTTCGTGCCAATGTGCCTCAGGTGAAGAACGCTGACTGGGCTCCCAATTCCATTGACGCGTTTCTTGCGGCCAAGCACGAGCAGTTGGGACTGGTTCCGGTCTTACCGGCAGACAAATCCATCCTCTTGCGTCGCGTCTATCTCGACTTGATCGGCTTGCCGCCGACGCGCGGGCAATTGCAGGCGTTTCTGCAGGATGATTGCACCGACGCTTACGACGAGGTCGTGAGTGACCTGCTCGACAGCCCGCGCTACGGCGAGCGGTGGGGACGGCACTGGATGGATGTGTGGCGTTACAGCGATTGGTCGGGCTACAGGAACGAGGTTCGCAATAGCCAGCGTCACATCTGGCGATGGCGGGATTGGATCATCCAGTCGTTGAACGAAGACAAACCGTGCGATCGCATGATTGTCGAGATGCTGGCTGGCGACGAGATCGCGCCGACCGATCCCGATACGCTGCGTGCCACGGGGTTTCTGGCCCGGAATTGGTTCCTGTTCAACCGCGACACGTGGCTCGACACAACCATCGAACACACGTCGAAGGCGTTCCTTGGCTTGACGATAAATTGCACGAAGTGCCACGACCACAAATACGATCCGATCCCGCAGGTCGATTACTATCGCATGCGAGCATTCTTCGAACCACACCACGTACGCGTGGACGCAGTGCCGGGCGAAACCAACCTTGACAAGAACGGCCTGTCGCGAGTTTTCGACGCCTATCCCGAAGCACCCACCTACTTGTATGTCCGTGGTAACGCCGCGCATCCCGACAAGAGCCGTGTTGTCCCGCCCGGGGTTCCAGCGGTGCTGGCGTTTGAAGAGCCGAAAATCACGCCGGTCTCCTTGCCGCCGGAAGCGTTCAATCCGGCGCTGCAACAGTTCGTGCTCGATGATCACTTGAGGATCGCCGAGAAGGAGATTCAAACGGTGCGAGCCGCGGTGGAGAAAGCGAAGAAACAACTGGCAGCCACCGAACAGGACGCAGATTCCGGTGGCCCAGGGGAACTCACCATCGACGTTGCCAGGGCCGCGCTGCTTGTCGCGGAAAAATCACGTACCACCGCTGAACTCCGAGCGGCAACTCTGCGCACCGCTCGTGCCGCGGACCTGGCCCGCGCTAAGGAAACCGCATCGAAGAGTTCTTCTGGATTAGTGGCAGCCGCAGCGCTCGCGGCTCGTCAGTACGAGTTGGCCAAGGCCGAAGAAACAGTCGCTCGCGCCGAGCAGAAACTCGCAAAGGCCGACAGCAAGACAAAGGAGAATGTCGAGAAGGAACTCAAAACCGCACGGGCAAGTGTCGCCAAAGCGAGCAAGGCGCTCGAACAACCCGGGGAGAAATACACGTCTCTACAAGCTTCGCTCAGAGCGAAACAAACCTATGGCGAGGGTGAGGCTCCACGTCGCGCTCCGTACGCCAGGGTCAGCACAGGACGGCGCACCGCGCTGGCCCGCTGGATTGCCAATCGAAACAATCCGCTTACGGCGCGCGTCGCCGTCAATCATATCTGGCTGAGGCATTTTGGCGCTCCGCTGGTCGACACTGTTTTTGATTTCGGCCTGCTGAGCGAGCGGCCTCGACACACCGAGTTGCTCGACTGGCTGGCAGTCGAGTTCATGGAAAATGGTTGGAGCATGAAAGAGCTGCATCGACTGATTGTGACCTCGAATGCTTACCGCATGAGATCCGCAGGCCGCGATGCCGCGAAAGCGAACTTCCAGATCGACGCCGACAACCACTTTCTTTGGCGCATGAACAGCCGGCGGCTGGAAGCCGAAGCAATCCGCGACAGCATCCTGCACGTTGCCGGCGAGTTGGATACGACCGAAGGTGGTCCCGAAGTCGATTATCGAACCGGACAGACGAACAAGCGGCGAAGTATGTACTTTCAAACGGCCTATGAAAAGCAGATGAAGTTTCTGGTGATCTTTGACGAGGCCAGCGTCAACGAGTGTTACCGACGCACGGAAAGCGTCGTGCCACACCACGCGTTGGCACTATCCAACAGCACGCTGTCGTTCGATCAGTCTCGACTGCTTGCACGCAAGCTGTTGGCGGAACTGGAGAACACCGACGATTCCGGTCACGCCTTCATCACGCTTGCTTTCGAACACGTTCTCTCCCGAACGCCTTCACTACGGGAGGTGGAGAAATGCCAGGCATTCCTCGCAGACCAGGCCTTGCGGCTGGCGAGCGCTGACAAACTGACTCCGTTCTCCACCGAAGGAACCAGTAAGGTAAAGCCATCGGCCGATCCCAAAGTCCGCGCCCGGGAGAATCTGATACATGTTCTGATGAACCATAACGACTTTGTGACGATCAGATAGAAGAAAGAGGGGAGACAAGGAGAGAGGGAGATGGGGAGAGAGAGATAGTGATTCGTCGGCATACGGAACTGGATGTTTACAAACGTGCGTTTGCTGCGGCTATGAAGATATTCGAGGAAACAAAGACGTTTCCGAAAGAGGAACGTTATTCGCTGGTCGACCAAATTCGGCGAGCGTCGCGTTCGGTTTGTGCAAACCTCGCCGAAGCCTGGCGGAAGCGCCGTTACGAAGCAGCATTCATCAGCAAGTTGAGCGATAGCGAGTCAGAAGCCGCCGAAACGCAAGTATGGCTGCAATTCTCCGTCGAGTGCAACTACATGGACCGCGGCACGGCCAAAACACTGTATTCAGAGTACGACGAGATCATCGCCATGCTCGTCCACATGATCAACCACGCCAACGATTGGACAATCAGATGAGCGCCCGAACCAAATCTGTTGCCAAATCTCCCCCTCTCCCCATCTCCCCATCTCCCCCTCTCCCAACACCCCCTCTCTCTCGTCGAGAATTCCTTTCCAATGTGGGTCTTGGTTTCGGCGGCGTGGCGCTTTCGGCGATGCTTCAACGAGACGACCTTGGTCGCGAAGTGTCAGACCGATGGTCGCCACCCGACGGCAATCCGCACTTTCCACCCAAGATCAAGAACGTGATCTGGCTCTTCATGATCGGCGGAACGAGCCACTTGGAGAGCTTCGACCCGAAACCCGCGCTGAACAAGCTTGCCGGCCAATCTATTCCCAAAGAGATCCTCGAATCGCCATACGCAACAGAGAATCTGCGCCGAGTCGTCGCCAGCCAGGAAACCAGGCGGACCAAGATCTACCCGCTGCAGATTGGTTTCAAGAAACATGGCGAAAGCGGCATCGAGATGAGTGACTGGTGGCCCCATCTATCTTCGTGTATCGATGACATGGCCATCGTTCGCTCGATGTGGACCACCGATGACAACCATGGCGCGCAGTTGCAGTTCCACACCGGCCGACACAGGCTGGAAGGGTTTTATCCAACGATTGGTGCCTGGGTTCATTACGGGCTCGGTTCGCTTAACGACAATTTGCCTCAGTTCGTGGTGCTGGGCCGGCCGCTGGCCGATTGCTGCGGCGGGTCGGAAGGCCACCGGGCCAACTACCTTGGCCCCCAGCATGATGGTGTGCAACTGGCCGTCGATCCGAAGAACCCGCTCCCCTTCGCATCACCCGGCCGCGAAGTGTTTCGCGAGGAACAGCGCAAGGAATTCGAACTGCTGGGTGAATTGAACCGGCTGACTGCGGAAGCGTATCCACACGACAAGGTGGTCGAGGCGCGAATCAAGTCCTACGAACTTGCCTTTCGCATGCAGACATCCGTGCCAGACGTTGTCGATTTCCGCAACGAGACCGCCGCGACACAACGTCTCTACGGAATGGATCAGCAGAACACACGTCCCTTCGGCGAGCAGTTGCTCGTGGCGCGGCGTCTGGTGGAACAGGGCGTACGCTTCGTGCAGGTGTATCACGGCAGCACGGGCGGCGCCGGTGCCTGGGACCAACACAGCAACTTGAAGGCGAGACACTCCCAGAACTGCGCTGCGGTGGACATGCCGATCGCCGGCTTGATTAAGGACCTCAAACAGCGGGGCGTCCTGGACGAAACTCTGATTGTATGGGCAACCGAATTCGGGCGTTCGCCTGGTAGCCAGGGAGCAAACGGGCGGGATCATCATCCTTTCGGTTTCAGCGTCTGGCTGGCCGGTGGCGGCATCAAAGGGGGCGTGGCGCACGGAGCGACGGACGATCTGGGTTTCCATGCCGTTGAGGGCCGCCACTACGTCACCGACATCCACGCCACGCTCCTCCATCAGCTCGGCCTCGATCCGCGTCGCCTCGCCGTACCTGGCCGGCAACGCCTGGACGTCGACTACGGGCGTCCAATCAGGGAGATCATCGCATAGAGCCAGCGGAGGTGTTTGTGC
>CAYFJO010000389.1:0-10466 GCA_964343305.1 uncultured Pirellulaceae bacterium
TGACATCAACCTCGACTGAATTGAGTCCAGGCTGGAAAGTAACCTTCTCTTCAATTGGCCAAAGTGATCCCACGTCGTGTACAAATTCATCCGATGGTGTCGACATCCACTTCAAGGCGGCGACTTGTTTCTCATACTTTTTTTTCCACGCGGTGGCGATTCGATTTTGGCACGCCGAGCATGAGCAGAACGGCTCAAAGTTGATCGACTCTTTTCGTTGAACCAGCCGATCATAACAGATGGTCGGCTGCCAGCAGAATTGAACTACAAAATCATATCGAGGCGCTGGAAATCTCCCGATTCGATTGCCGTGATGAATCTGCGAGTTAACCGTGAGTACGGGATAGCCAACGCCTAATTCGGACATCGAATACTCTCTCGATTGTCCATCTGGCCCCGGAAGAGTCACTTTCTTCTCTCGCATGTCTCGAAACAACGTGCTTCGCACATACACCGCTCCCCATCCGCCTTCCACTCGTGAGCTACTATTGTGAAAATGATGGCCTTTGAGTTCGATTACCCATCCTGGTCCAGAGGGGCCAGGATCATCAAGGTATCGACTTCTGCCGGTTACCAATCCCGCCCGCGACATTTCAATTTCGAACTGCTGACGAATTGGTCCATCAAACCACTCGGCTGTATCGGCGAAGTACTTTGATTCAAGATGATGAATCATGAATTCCCTTCGATCAATGAATGGCCTCGATGGATCAATTGAGCCTTCGTCATCGTGTGGTAGGATTTGCCAAAGTGCCGATAGAAATTCGATTATCAACAGACGTCGGTCATCGGCGCCAAAGATGTGGTTCCCAACGCTGCGAACAATATCGTCCTGCCGGGCTTTATCATCTACCGACAGGCCGTCCAGTTGGGCTTGGGTTGGTCTGACATCAACTGCCGAGTTTTCAGGCGAAAGGGAACCAGAACAACCGATTTGAGAAAACAGGCATCCAACCAAAACATGCCGAAGATGGAATGGACGCAAGTGGCTTAGGAAACGCATCAAATTCCCTTTCTGGAATTACCACCTTAGTCGTTGCGAATCGATGTAGTTTAACAATTGGATTTCGTAGCGCCCATCAATCGGCCGGAAATGGGACATCGTCCATTTGAATGTCGTCGGGTTCGAGCGTCGTGAGGATTTCTTTCGTCAGCGGCGCGATGTTGACGATGCGCGATGCCATCGAACGGATCGATTGTTCGAATATGTTGCGGGCCAGGCGGGCGTTGCCGAAGTGTTCGTCTTTGCGGTCAATCAAGTGCTGAAAACCGGTTAACAATTTACGTTGCGTGGGCTTGGGCAATGTGTAGTGGTTCTTTTTGCACATCAAGTAGAAGATTCTCAACAACTCCTTAGCGTCGTAGTCGGGAAAGTTGAATGTGCGTTGAAATCGCGACGACAAACCCGGGTTCGATCGCAGCAGGCGCGACATCGGCTCGGGATAGCCGGCGATGATCACAACCAAGCGATCGCGGTCGTCTTCCATGCGTTTGAGCAGCGATTGCATGGCTTCGTTGCCAAACGGATCGTCGCCCTTTTCGGCCACCAGGCTGTACGCTTCGTCGATGAACAGTACTCCGTCGAGTGACTCTTCGACGCGTTGGTTGGTCTTGGGGCCAGTCTGGCCGGCGTATTCGGCGACCAGGCCGGAGCGATCCGTTTCGATCGTGTGACCTCGATCGAGAATTTCCAAACCGCAAAAAATGTGCGACAGGATTCGTGCGACCGTCGTTTTCCCTGTGCCGGGGTTGCCTTCGAACACCGTGTGCAAACTGACCTGCGTTGCGGGCAGATCGTGCTTCTGCCGCGCCTTTTGGATTTTCAGAAAGTTGACCAGCTCGTGGATGTCTTTCTTGACCGGGTCGAGCCCAATCAAGTCATCCAGTTCGTTCATCGCGGCCTCGTACATGCGAAAGCGATCTTCGGCGGAAATCGGGGCGCGTTTCGTGCCGGCGGATTCTGACTTGGATCCGGCGGCCGTCTTCTCCTCGCCATCCTTGGCAATGGCGATTTGTTGTTTGGTGTTGCCCTCGACATCGAACTCGGCCTCTTGGCGGCGGCGGTCTTCGGGCGGAAGGTTTCGCGTCATCAGCGCGTTTTCCATCGCTGTTTGAATCTGTTTCAGTTGCCGGGCTTCGTCCGTGGTAATGCGTCCGTCGGCTTTGCAGATCAGGTTGGCGATGCGCATGATCTTCACGCCCAAGTCACCCAGTTGCTCGGCCAGCGGCGGCATTTCGATGAACGGTTCAAGAAGTTCG
Source organism: uncultured Pirellulaceae bacterium (assembly GCA_964343305.1). Classification (GTDB taxonomy): domain Bacteria; phylum Planctomycetota; class Planctomycetia; order Pirellulales; family Pirellulaceae; genus CAYFJO01. The sequence goes on from CAYFJO010000389.1 coordinate 2,260, forward strand.
TTCCACTTGAGCATCTGTGCGTGGGCCGAGATGTTTTGCAGCGCTTGATCGAGATTGTTGACACCGACATTCACTCCCCACACGTGCTGCAACACGACCACCGCAACTTCGCGTTCGGCCGCGTGCCAGAGTCGATCGGCAGCGGCGATTTCGACCAGAATCTTGACGATCAATCCGCGATGAAGGTCGAGCATCTTTTCGGCGAACTTGGGATAGTCGCCGTCAATCCTATCGGGGCACATCTGACCACACAGATAGGCGCTGGTGCGGTACAAAGATTCACAATCGCGCATTTCCTGTTGAAGCAATCGCAGAAGTTGAGGATCAGCATCGCTGGACAGCGGTTCGGCAGATGCGCCATCCGGCGCGGTCGGATTCAAAAGTGGATTCAGCCAATCGAGCATGCTGGACTCCGAAACATCAATTTGCGGCGGCCATTCCAACTTACTCCGCGGTCCACGACGTGACCACCATTTGGCCGAAATCATTGCCCAGAGTGGCGGTTGAGGTCAACGTCACACCGCCTCACCACTTGACCACAACCGTTTCGCCCACCTTGAGCCCCAGCATTTCGCTGATGCTGATGCCGACGATGCCAATCTCCAGATTGCCGCTGGCCCCGATCATGGCGACCAACGTCGCATCCGGTTCGTTATGGCCGGCTTCCAGGATGCAGTTCGTTTCGTGCCCGCCGCAATTGACGGACACCTGTTCGTCGCGGGGCGATTCGGCCAACTGATCGGCAGAGATGTCGCTGACAAGATTTCCCTGGTCATCGATCGAAATGACAACGCCTTCAACTTTCGCCACGAGAACGCAACTCCCGTTTGTGGGATGGGGACGTGATTTGTTGAGTGGTATTCTAGGGATAATTGCCCATTCGGCCAAGCAGGATTGAGGCGGTGAATTTGAAATGTGAGCCGACGGCGCTAGCCGCGGGTTGATGCAACTCGCTATTTGTCATTGTGCCACCCGAGGCTAGCGCCTGCGGCTCACCACGTCACGCGAATTTCCTCGCCAACTTCAACTCCCAATCGTTGAGCCGCGTTGCCGTTGACCACGGCCAACTCCAGCATGCCGCTCGATCCGATCAGAGCAACCAGGCTCAGCGGCATTCCTTCGCCATAGGTGCCCACTAGATCGTCGACTCGGTGCGTGCCGCATTGAACTCGGATCGAGCCGCTCTGCAATGCGAACTCCAACATCGAGGAAGTGATGTCGGTGATCAGATTGCCAAACGAATCAAACGAAATGATCATTCCCCTGATCTCATTCTCGCCCAGATGCACTTCAGGCAACGAAATGCGATTGAGCTTCTCGATTTCTTCGCCCAATTCGGCCGGCTCGATGCCCAGGCTCAGATGTGCCGCCACGGGGCCCATGATGTCGCGGCCATGAAACGTCGATGAAACCTCCGCCCGCCAAAACTGCGCGTTGGTGATTTCGATTTGCATGTTCGGCGGTTCTTTCTTGCTGACCAAACTCAGCACGCCGTTGTTGGGTGCAATAAAGTGGTGATCCGCCATTTTCACATAAACAATTTCGCGACCGGTTCCCACGCCGGGGTCGATCACCGCGACGTGAATCGAGCCCGGCGGGAACAATCCCGTCACATCGGCCAACACCATCGCCCCATGCCGAATATCTTGCGGCGGCACGGCGTGGGAAATGTCGACGAGATTAACATCCGGATTGATCGACAGAATCGCGCCCTTCATCTGCGCCACGTAAGGGCTATCCGTGCCAAAGTCGGTCGTGAGTGTGATAATCGGACGAGACATCGCCTGAACGGCCGCGTGCTATTTCAACGATTCGAGATAAACAAGAAGATCAGCGACCTGTTGCGCCGTCAGATCACGAACTTGCAAATCGGGCATCAACGATTTCCGTTGCGGAAACATCTCTTCGATGTTGTCCGCCGCGATTTGGATTTCTTTGTTTTGAGCGTTCCTTAACACAACTTCTTTGTCGTTGCGTTTGACGAGCAAGCCTGAGTGAACAAGCCCATCGGTCGTTTCGACAAGCCAGGTGGCAAACTTGGGTTCGATGTTCTTCGACGGATCGAGGATGCTTTCCAGAATCTGCGATCGTTTCAATCGCTTGCCAATTTGATTCAAATCCGGACCGATGGCCGTGCCAAGCTCACCAACACGATGACAGTTTTTGCATTGCACACCCGCCGTGTTTTTGAACAACACTTCGCCCCGATCACGTTTGCCAGGCAGCGCCAGAATCTCCGCTGGATCAACGACTTCGCCCAGGCGTTTTGATCGCTGATCGTCCGGCACGAATTGTTCGAACAGATCGCGGATCTGCGGTTCTGGCCGCTTGGTGGCGATCTGGATCGCCTGGTCACGAATCGAAACTGGCAATCGGTCTTGGCCGATGGCCCGCAACAAAATCAACGCGCGTGGCGTCTTGGACAGCAGGTCGTTGATTAAATCCAGCCGCTGTTCCTTTCGATCGTTCGCACGATTCTCAGCGTTTGTTTGCTCGCGTGTTTTGGCTTCGCGGGTGTCGGCGGCGCTGGGTTTTTCGCGTTCGTCGGCCGTTGCAATTTGCTTCGCGATTCGCCAGACGGTTCGTTTGTGATTTTTCTTCTCTGCGGCCAGGATGGACTTTTCGTCGAGCGAGGCGAGCTTGTTGATCAGCTCTTCGTCCTCGACGCGGGCCGGCAGTTGCAGAATCCAATCGTGAATCAAACTGGCACCCCGCGTGTCGATAATCTTCGATCCAATGTGCGGCATGCGGGCGGCACCAAGCTTGTTGATGCGGAAGTACAAAATGCTGCGATACGGATCGCCGGGTGCCAGGATCTCGGCGTCATGAATTCCAAACGTGCCCTGCGTGGGGCGTTTGCCGAGCGCGAGCGTTTTTGAAATCGCCAGATCGTGAACCAGCGAAATGTACGCCACGCCACCGCCGTTGAACTGGTGGCAATGGGCGCAGTTGACGTGTAGATACGACCGCGCACGAGCATTCAAATCGGCCAACAACTCTTCTCGCGTGCTTGCCGATGGGTCGATCGAATGGGGATTCGTCAACCGAGGCATTTCATGCGATGGCTTGGGACGTTTCACTTCGCCGTACGGATCTTCTTCCCGATCGGGCTCGACAACCACGTCCGACAGCAACCCGATGTGCCGCAGCGTGCGAAGTTGATTGTCGGTTTGCTTGCCGAAGTCGTGGTCCTTGTTGAGCTGCGCGACGTTGAACGCCAGCGTATGTTCCGACCACGGATTGTGACAACGGATACACTGGTTGCGTGACACGAACAACCACTCTTGTTTCCGCTTGCCACCTGGCGCGGTTCGATCGACAACATCGAATGTCGCCACCTTGCCTTGGCTGTCGACCAACTCGGCATCGGTCTGAGCACGATTCCATTCATAGGTGTACCCGCGCCAGAACCGGCCGTCGAAATGAAGCAGTTGCGTTTCGATGCGCCGACGACTCGAAGGATTGCCGTGTTGCATTTCCAGCGAGAGCGTCTTCACCAAGACCGAATCTTTTGGGAAATCCATCATGCGGTTGAACATCGAACCGGGAATGCGTTCTGCCTTGGCATGCAGACGAATCGACTTGCTTCCTGGGATGGCGACCAGCCGTTCGAACGTCGCGTGATCGGCCCATTGTTCGGCGTTGATCGAAAACGGCAACACGCCCGGCGCGGGACGATGATCCGGGACGGATTCAAACAAGCCCGTCTCGGTCAATCGCGTTGGAAACGGCTTTCGCACTTCATCGATGATGTTCTTTCTAAATTGATGGATTGTGCCGTCATCGTAGTCCATCAGATACAATTCGCCGTCGCTATCTTCAGCAAAGGCCACGATACGAACCGTCGGCTCGACCAGGTCGCGGCGCATGGCGAGTTGTTCCTTTTTCTCGTCCCATTTCGCTCCCCAAATGCGCCGCGTTTCCCAATCGCCGAAGATATAGTGGCCGTCGAGTTCAGGAAACTTCTTGCCACGATAAACGAAACCGCCCGTGATCGAGGCTCCGTCGACGTGGGAAATGTCCTGTGTCGGCGGCACGATCAGCGTAGGGCCACGCTCGCGCTCGCGATGCACCGGCTGGCGACCTTCGACCAAGCTCCAACCAAAGTTGTCGCCTGGTCGCACTCGGTAGACCAACTCCCATAGTTCCCAGCCCACGTCGCCGACCCACAGATCGCCTGTCTTGCGATCGAAACTCATCTTCCACGGATTGCGAAAGCCGTATGACCAAATTTCGCCGCGAGCGCCTTCGTATTTCAGCAGCGGATTGTCGGCGGGAATCGTGTAGGGCAGGCCGTCGCTTTCGTGATCCACATCGATCCGCATCACGGTCGATAAGAGATTGCTGACGTCTTGGCCCGAGTTTCTGCCATCCGGTGGAAACGCAAATCCGCCGTCACCCGCTGAAATGTAAAGACAGCCGTCCAAGCCGAACTTGATGCACCCGCCGTTATGGCCTCCTTGCAACCAAGAGATGATCACCTTTTCGCTAGATAGGTCGCACGTTGGTGGATCCGTGCTGCTCACCTTGAAACGAGACACGCGCGTGCCTCCTTCACGCTGGCCCTTGCCACGGTCTCGATTGTGAATGACGTAGCACACATAACACAATTGGTTCTCGGCAAAGTTCGGATGAAACGTCAAGCCATATACGGCCGTGAACGCAAGTTCATCCTTGCCCGCATCGAGCGTTTTTACGTGCTCCTTAAAATCCGCAAAAGCATCCGCCTTGTCGCATGTGGGATCGTTCGGAAACGAAAAGACTTTGCCGTTGTTCTGCGCGACGAACAATCGATCCGTTCCGGGGGCGCTAGTGATGACCGTCGGTTGATAGAAACTCAGTTTGGGAAAAACACGAACCGTCCGATAAGGCGGAGGAGGACCGGGCGTGCCGGTGACGTTCGACGTCGTCCAAGGCGTGCGTTTCTCGAGTCCATACGGCTTGTCTGGCTTTGCGCCAATTGCAGAATCCAAAAGCACGACGGCGATCAACAGCCCCAACAATTTGTGTTGCGATTGTTTCATGATTGTTAATCGTCGCCGTCAATCACGGGCGAGCGGACAGTTCCGATTCCGGCAATCGACGCTTCGACGGTGTCGCCGGCCTTGAGGTACGTTCCCGTGGTGTTGCCAACTCCGTCTGGCGTTCCGGTCGAGATCATGTCGCCAGGTTCGAGCGTCACAAAACTCGAAATAAATTCTATCACGGCTGCCACGGGGAAGATCTGATTCGCCGTGCTTGAGTCCTGCCGCACCTCGCCATTGAGCGATAGTTTCAAGGCCAAAGTCTGCGGATCAGGAATCGAATCGGCCGACGCGATGCACGGCCCGCACGGACAGAAACTGTCGTGCCACTTGCCGTGCAACCAATCGAAGAATCCGTCCTTTTCGCGGTCCTTGCGACTGTCGTTCGGTTTGAATTTGCGATTCGAAATGTCATTCACCACCGTGTAGCCAGCAACGTAATCCAACGCGTCAGCCTCAGACACGCCCTTGGCTTCTTTGCCAATCACAACGCACAATTCCAACTCCCAGTCGATATGGTTCGGCGAAACCTTGGGAATGCGGATCGGGTCGCCAGGATTGGTCAGCGTCGTGGTCGGCGGTTTCATGAACACGTAGGGAAAAGTCTCTGCCCGCTCAGCCGCGATCCCGCCGCCTTCCTCGATGTGCTTGGCATAGTTGCCGGCCAGCAGAAACAGTTTGTTCGGCTTTGGGTTGGGAACAAGCAATTGGATTTGGTCGAGCGGCAGTTTTAGATCATCCGTGAGCCCATTCAACTCGCTCGCAACCCAGCCGGCGAGTGCCGAAGCTTCGGCGTGAGCCGCACTCGGCGGAAGAAAGTCGAGCAAATTGTCGCTGTCGGGCAAACTGCGCTGGTTGTCGTTCGCCGCTTGAGCTTGCTTCAAGGGCACGACACACGTGTCATGATAGAATCCAACTTCTACATTCTCGCCACGTTGAAAACGGCAAAGTCTCATTTGCGAAATACCTTTCGTTTTGTTGCGCTAGTTCACGTCTTGATAAAGTTGAGCTAATCCTGGAGCAGAAGAATTGGCAAGCCGATCGCGGACAGCTTGATGCGGGAGCAACGTTTGATCGTTGACGATCAACTTTGCACCGTCTACGCCCGACTCGTCCGCTTGCCACTCGCCACCGATGTTTCGCCGGATGACTTCGCCTGTGTAGCTGCCCCAAGATCGAGTGAGTAATTCAATGTTTTCTTCCGATTTGCCGCCGTTGAGTGCAAACTCGACGTCGTCAAACAGATTGTCGAGACTGGTGAGGCTTGCGGGTGAAAAATCCAACTCAACGACGAAGAATTTTCGTGTAAGTTTCATTGCTTCCAACGCGGCTTCGTTCATTTGTTCGCTGATCATCGTCCTGTGTTTCCTTACGGCCCAATACAACATTCAATCCGGCGGCCTTCGCGGGACGACTGATAAATCGTATCGATCAATTCGATCGTCGCCACCATGGTGTCGGGTGTGCTGCGACAGGGGCGGCCGCCTTGTCGCGCGGCTTCGAGCCAGTCCTTGATGGCTCGCACGGCGCGAGTTCCACCGTAGCCTGGCGTTTCGTCGGCGGGCAACGTGTAGATTTCGTCCATCGGCGACCATTGCGGTTGCGGGCCGTGGATTTCCAACTCGCCGCTGGTTCCTTGCTTGGCGGGGTCCCAATGAACCCAACGCTCGCTGCCGCGAAAGCACCAGTGGTTTTCACCCGCCCAGCGAGGAATCCAATAGCCGCCGATAAACGTCGCCACCGCTCCGCCGGCGAGATCCAAAATCGCGACGCCGCCGTCTTCGACATCAACATGCGTGTCGCCGAACACGCCGGTTCGCGCCGTGACTCCGACGACCGACGCGCCGGTGATGTAATACAAAAGATCCAGATAGTGACAAGCGAGCCAATTGAAAAAGCCACCTTTGCTGATCTCGGAGTTGAACAGATAGTGCTCGGGATTTCGTCGCTGGACATCGCTTGTCGTGTACAACATCTCGACGCTGATCATGCGACCAAAGCGACCGTCTTTGACCATCTCGCGAAGCCGATCGGCACCGTCGTCGTAGCGCCACATATAACCGGTTTGAAACGCGACCCCGTTCTGTTTCACCGCGTCGGCGATTCGACGAGAGTCTTCGGCTGTTCCGGCGACCGGTTTTTCGGCCAAGATATGTTTGCCTGCTTCGGCCAACTTGACCATCGCGTCCGGACCGGTGTCGTTTGCAAGACAAACGATGGCTCCGTCGAAGTTGCCGCCGGCAATCAGTTCTTCCGTCGTTTCAAACCGATCGGCATTTGAATGCCGTTCTTCCAAACTAGCCGTCGCGCCGTCGAATCCAGGAACGATGGCGGTGATTTTGACTTCGTCGCCAAAATTCAAAAGCGACTGTCGCCAACCCGCGCCGTGCGGATTGTCGAGTCCGAGGAATGCAAGTTGAAAAGGTTTGCTCATTGCCAGTCCGATGTTAATTCAGATTTCTCGTGACGAGTATACCAAGTCAAACCGGCCAAGTCTTTCGTCTGTGCCGCGCTGATCCAACTGAGAATCCAGGCCGAGCCAACCGTCATCGCCAACGCACATGGCAACGGCAACATCGGACTGAGCGACCGAACCTTGCCTTCACCGGTCGCTAAGCCGAGGGACTTCAACCACTCGGTCGACAGAAAACCTGCGTCGACCAAATTGCCTGCGAAGATGGCATAGTAACCAATCATGATGCTCGTCAACAAACCAAGCATCGTGGCCATGATCGCGACGCGACCGGTTGCTTTGGGAACAAAAATGCCAATCATGAACAGCCCGCCAATCGGACCGGTCACGGCGTTGAACGTCCGCGGCATGGAATCGATGATGCCCCAATCGTTGGGCAAGAAATTGAGCGCATACGCGGCACCTGTGATGAAGACGCCCGCAACGACCGTGATGATTTTGGCTTGCGTGACGTGACTCTTTTGACTGCCCTCTTTTTGGTTGCGCTTTCGCTCGACCGTGATCACTGTGGCAATCGAATTGATTCCCGAATCGATGCTCGACATAGCCGCGGCCAACAGCGCCGCCAACACGGCTCCGCCTAGGCCCATGGGCAAGCGATTGACGGCAAACGTTGTAAAAATCAAGTCGCGTTCTTTCTTGATGCTCGGGTTCAGGTTCTTGAGTTCTTTGTACGGACTCGCAGGTTCTCCGTTTGCGGCGACGGCAAC
>CAYFJO010000390.1:0-10429 GCA_964343305.1 uncultured Pirellulaceae bacterium
CCAGCCGTCCAGATAGGAATCTCTTTCTGTTGAGCGTTGTCGTCCAGAATCGATGGGATGACTCGTTCGCGCAATGCACCGAAATGGTGTTCGTTGCGAAAGAAAAAAGACTCACCGATGGTCAGTTCGGCCATCAGCCGTTCCAGAAACGAACTCCTTCGCTTGGGACTGGCTAAGATCCGGTCTAACTCGGCCTGGACCTTGTCGCTCAGTTTTCCAAGCACTTTTTCTACGCCGGATCGCAACCGCGAAAACCGTTCACCGGAAAACGTCATGCCGGTTTCCGACTCGACCCACGGCCGGAGATTCTCGATTTGCGATGTTAGTTTCCCGGAGACTGACATGTGCAGCTATCTTCGATCAGCAAAATGTCGATTGGGCTATTGCCCGACAATTCCACTTCCCAACAATACAGTCCACAGCTTATGCTTCACGCGGTACTTGCTGTAACTCGTCCGCTTCCTCGGCGGCCATCATTTTTTCGGGATCGAGCAGGCGAATAACCTGGCCATCTTGCTCCAACACACCGGCGAAAAAACCGCTTTGGGCTCCCACGTCTTCGGCCGTGAGCGAGTCGACTTCGTGCAACTCCAACAAATCCAACGCCTCGTCAAATTCGACACCGACGAGCCGGTCACCAATGCGCAAGCAGACAATGGGCGGTTCCGGCGGTCGCTGGTGGTCCTTGATCCCCAAACGCTCCGCCGCATCAAGCACAGGGATCAAATGCCCCCGCACGAAAACCACGCCACGCACGAAATCGGGACACTGAGGAACTGTTTCAATTGGCAGCGCCGGCAGCACCTCTTCGACTGCGGCAATCGGAATCGCATGCAAGTTTTCACCGAGACGCACAGCAAGCGCCAGTTTCGTCGCGGGACTCGTCTTCGCTTCTGAATTGGTCAAGAGCCGTTCCCCCACCTTCCGATTGAAGTTTCCACATCATAATTATGCGCGCGTAAAAGAAACAGGGTATCGAAATGATCATCCCAACTCCCGAATTCGATCCGATGTTCGCCGATGACGGCGTCCCGTTCCAAACCAAGATGATCCTATACATCCGTAGGGAATTCCCCGACCTGCTGGGAGCGAACGTGGCGCAGCTTCACACGGATAAAGGTCTCCAGCAACTCTCGAAATCGATCGCCGACGCAACCAACCAGCGCCCTCGCCCAAGTGCCGCAGCCTAATGATGGAAGAATGCACACGCATGGTTGTATCCCTAGTTGACTTCAACCGCGCCGAAGTGTCGGTGTTGCACACCCACGTGGCTGGGATTTACAACGAAGAGAGTCCCGTTTTGCCGTCTCGCAAATCAAATTCCCGAAAACTCGTAGTTGCGACCTGTTGATGGGACAGGTCAAATTGCACCACCGCTTGCCCATTCATCCGATCCGAAAGCGTGGATGGTTCTCATCGGGCCGGCCGCCTTTCTCCATGACGAGTTGACTCAAAGCTGTGTCGACCATCGCGACGGCGGAGAAGACGTACCTCGCATCTTCGATTGATCCGTACAGTAACCGGCCAGCCACTTGGCCGCCGGCATTCTGGGCGATTCGTCACGGAACGTTAAACTGGTCGACAAAGACTTCTTCGCTCGCGGACTGAATGGGAAGATTGATGCACGAACTATTTGAACATTTGCTGGTCCAAGGGCCTGCCCTCACTGAGGTGGCACTGCCGTCCAGAGCCGGTGAAGGCCCCAGCGACTTCGATTTGGTATACTCGTGGTGGGTCCACGTGGATGAGACCTGTGAACGATCTTGAAAACCTACGCGCCGCGAAGGAGTAACACTTCCATGGCGAAGAAAGACACATCCACCTCTAGACGAGAGTTTATCGCAAAGACAGGTGAGGTCGGCCTGGCTTCGATGCTGACGGTCTCTCTTGCGACTTCGAACGAAGGTGTCGGAGCCGAGCCCGCAAAGCCGCTGCCGGATGTAAAGAAACAGATGCCCATGCGAAAGCTCGGCAAGACCGGGGTCGATGTGTCGATTCTCGGAGTGGGTGGTGGCGGCCGAGGCCGCAATCCTCAGATTCGAGGCACGAAAGACCGGAATAATGTTCGAGAACAGGCGGAGCGTATTCTTCACCGAGCGCTCGACCTTGGCATCAACTACATTGACACGTGCACGGGATATGGGGAAAGCGAGTCCATCATCGGCGAGGTAGCAGCATCGCGACGCAAAGAGATGTTCCTGGCGACGAAATGTGACAAGTGTCACGTCGCTGGTGATCAGTTGCGAAGAGAGCTAGAGCAAAGCCTCGAGCGGCTGCGAGCAGATCAGCTTGACCTGTGGCAGATTCACAACATCGCCACTCTGCAGCAAGTGGAAACAATCTTCAAGAATGACGGCGCCATCGAAGTGTTTCGCAAGGCGAAGCAAGAAGGAATCGCTCGTTTTATCGGAATAACGGTTCACAGCAGCCGTAAAGTGATCGATGAAACTTTGAGGCGATGCAGAGCGTCCGGCATCATGATGGACACGCTACTCGTGAATTTCAATCCGGCCGACGAGGCAAGGGGCGGACATGGAAGACAGATCTTGAAAGACCATCCTTCAATCGGGAAGATTGCCATGAAGGTGTTTGGCAGCGATGGAGCGCCGATCATTCACCGAGAGAAGCTCAGCGCTGAGACGGCGTTGCGTTATGTATTGAGCCACAACTTTGCCACGGTGATCATCGGAACGCACACTTTGGCGGAACTCGAAGAGAACGTCTCGATCGTCCGTAGTTTTCGGCCGTACAGTGATGCGGAACTGCGCGAAATAGAGAAACAGATTCACGGCGCCCGCGGCGGGCTCTGGACACTCAATGCGTGAGGAGAAGTCATGATCACAATCTTTGGCGAACGAGCCACTTTTTGCGATGGAGTTCATCGTCGCGGTTTTCTCAAAGCAGGTTTTTTGGGACTGAGCGGATTGACGCTGGCCGACGGTTTGCAAACCGGCGTGGTTGGCGCGTCGAACTCGAAAGGCGAAGTCCCGGCCCAAGCTGCGTATCGTCCGGAAAACGTGCTGGCCATGATCTATCGCCATCTGAGGATCGATCCGGCGCAGACCTTTCCCGATTTTTCCGGACGTCCCCTCTTTATCTTGGAACGACGCGACATCATTCGGGAGCTTGTGTGAGCTGTGACAGAAACCGGGACAATGACAGAAACAGACAGAAACGGGGAAAGGTTGGACACGTTCGCTTGTTGACAAAGCCGCGGGGAGCGGGATACGAGTAGGTTGTGGGGATGCCTCGCTCGGCTCGTGTTGCTCCTGGTGGGACGGTGTTCCATGTGTTGAACCGTGGGGTGGGACGCATCAAGCTGTTTCGCAAGGACGGTGGCCATCAGGCGTTTGAAACCATCGTCGAAGAAACGCTCGTCAAGCAGCCAATGCGTATTTGCAGCTATCTCCTGATCGTGGCGTTGGTCGAGACTGTGGCGGCATGTGTCGGGGAGTCGTCAGAGAGTCGTGTTGGCAGACTGGCCGTTACCTCGTCCACGTAACCGGAAGAAGCTGGTGAACGATCCACTGTTAACCCTACGACTGTGCGACTTTTTCGTACACCTGCCCATGTTGCAACAACCAGTTCATGTCGCCCTGTTCCGCTCGCTCGGCCACTTCCTTGAGGAACTCGACCGTCTCGGCCTCGTAGCACGGTTCGCTGGGATCGTCCACCGGGATGACCATTTCCACATCAACGGCCACCACGTAGCAGCCCTTTTGAATCAATCGGGTTCGCTTGATCCGCTTTCCGTCAATTCGCATCGTTCAATCCTCGTCGAAGAAATGAACCGTCACCAGTTTGGCCACGCCGCTCTGTTTCAAATGCGACCAGACCGCCTTGAACCCGGTGCCGTCGGGCATCAGTTCACGCACCTCGATGGCCGGGTTTGGTTGGGCCTTCGCCCGTTCGGCGAGCAACTCGCCGTCTTCCAGGCTGGCGACCGCTTGCCATTCCATGATGCCTCGTTCTTCCAGTCGTTCCGCCGCGTGCTGGCCAATGATGTATCGGTTTTCGTCGACCAGCTTGCAGATTTCCTGATGCAGCTTACCCATCGTGCAGCGTCTTTTGGTTTCATTGTAGCATCGCGCCACTTTCGATGCATGTGGGTTGTCATGGCTTCTCGATGGGGAAGCAATTCCAGCACGGGAGACAATCCATGAGAAGACGGATTCAACTTAGCAATTAGCAAGTCTATCTTGCACACGCTGCATAAGCGCATCGACATCGAGTGGGCGACACTCACCGCGTTCGCTCTGCTCGATCGCCGGTTGCGTTTCTTCCATGAAACGATTCAGCTCTTCTTGATAAAGACGGAATTCCTGAACGCTTTCTTCCGGCGAAAGCGAGCCGCCCAGCTTTCCAATCCGCCGTCCAAGAAAATCGTAGAAAGCGTGAATCTCGTCTTATGGAATGCCTGTTGCCATAGCCGTTATCTCCTTTTCTCCAGCGTATCACAGAGCAGGAAGCATCGTCAAAGCGTGGTGAAGACACTGGCGGAGCCCATTGGTATCTACACAAGTCTGCTATCGTAGCTTGCTGTGATGTCGGTGAAAATAGGAACTGGAATTGATCGCGAGCGTAGAATGATAGGTATGTACCACTTCCTTGTTTTGAGTCGCGGTTGCAACAAAGGTATTTGAAGATGGTCCAGTCGCATTCGGCTGCCAATCAAGCACTGGCCCATGGCATTCACGCCGTGCCGGATTGCCGCGGGGCGTTTGCCACGACGCAAGCGGCTTTTCGTTTTTTGAATAACGAGCGCGTCACGCTGCGCCATTTGAGCGAGCCGTTGGTCGAAGCCGGTCGGCAAGAGATCCAAACGGCTTGCGACGACTTTGTGTTGGTCGCGCATGATTGGTCGCAGTTGATGTATCCGGCGCACTCGGCCAAGGCGGACCGCGTGGCACTGAGCAGCAAGCGGGTGCCCGAAGGTTACGAGTTGCAATCGGCGCTGTTGATCAGCGATCGCGACGGCACGCCGCTGGCTCCGGTGGCGATGAGCTTGCGAGCGGCCGACGGGGTGCATTGTTCGCGCAGTTGGCAAGTGCGCGAGCCGCTCTCGCCGCTGGACGAGTTGGACCCGGTGATGACGTTTGCGGAAAATGCGGCGTTGGGCCGAGAGTGCGTACACCTGGTCGACGCGGAAGCGGACTCGGTGTGGCACTATCGCCAGTGGGACCGTCGGCCGGATCGTTGGTTCGTAGTTCGCGCGGACGACCGCTACGTCGAGTACGACGGCCAGGAGTCACGTTGTTCGACCCTTTGCGAAAAGCTGCACGAGGAAGATCGTTTTGCCAGCGCGCGATCCGTTTCGTACCACGGCCGGCCCGCCGAGCAATGGGTGGCCGAGTTGCCGGTCCGTTTGATTCGTCCGGCCCAGCGCAACCGCCCCAATTCGAATGACCGCCGCCGCATCCCCGGCGACCCGGTGTCGCTGCGACTGGTCATCTCCGAGGTGCGCGACGAGAACCACCAGCTGTTAGCGACTTGGTACTTGCTGGCCAAAGCTCCCGCCGAAGTGGACGCGGCGACGATCGCCTTGTGGTACTACTGGCGGTGGAGCATCGAAACCTTTTTCAAACTGCTGAAGTCCGCGGGTCTGCAGTTAGAATCTTGGCAGCAGGAAACGGCGGCAGCGATCGCCCGTCGTCTGTTGGTGGCCAGCATGGCGTGCGTCGTGGTCTGGCACTTGGCGCGCAGCGAAGATCCTCAAGCCTCGCCCGCTCGCGAATTGTTGATCCGCCTGAGCGGCCGCCAGATGAAGCGAACCAAGCCGTACACGATGCCGGCGTTACTGGCTGGCCTCTGGATCTTACTAGCGATGTTAGAAACACTCGAACATTACAGCCTCACCGACCTAAAAGAAATCGCCACCGCCGCGCTCCCCCAGTACGCCGCGCGAGCACCCTAATACTAGCAAACATGTGTAGATACCAATGGGCGGAGCCAGTGGCACACTGACAGTGCCACCCAGCCGCTGGCCGCTGCCGGAGTCGACGCCCTGGTCATCGAAACGATGTCCGACTTGGCCGAAATGAAACTGGCCTTGGCTGCCGCCAAGAGCACTGGACTTGCCGTGGTGGCCAGCATGGTGTTCGACAGCGGCCGGCAGAACGACCGCACCATGATGGGCGCGACCGCCGCACAGGTCGCCCAGGAACTAACGGCAGCGGGTGCCGATGCGATCGGCGCCAACTGTGGTCACGGCATGGCGTCGTTCGCGGAGATTTGCCGGCAGCTCCGAGCCGCCACCGACCGTCCCCTCTGGATCAAACCCAACGCCGGCATTCCCCAGATCGACGGCGACCAGGTCGTTTATGATTATGACACAACGGCCGACGAGTTTGCCGGGCATGGGCCCGACGTGATCGAGGCGGGTGCCAGCTTCCTCGGCGGTTGCTGCGGAACGGGACCGGAATTCATCGTAGCGCTGAACGAGACAATTCGCCCATGACGTCGGCTGCCCCGCTTTTTTTCCCGAAACGAGAAGAAACGAGAAAGGGGGCAGGTTCGGGGCAGGTAAGCGAACCTGTCGAGCTGTTTTGTCACCCTGCGAACGTGTGGGGAACATTCTTTTGCTGGCAACCCTCTTCGTGGCTGTTGCCCCGCCTTGCGCGATTCGAAACGCCGATTTGCCACGTGTCAGTCGCTGGAAATCCGGGCATTCGGCCGGCCTTTCGCCAAGCTCACATCGGAATTGGCATCAGCGGGCCGCCCGTCCCACGATCCACGCACGCACCGGCGTCGCAGACGCAACAAGATCACAGTCAAAAAACTGCAATCCCATCGGTAAGTATACATGACGACTGGGTGAAAAGAGGGCGGAAAAAGTCGCAAGAAGGGCGGTCGGAAGGTTGCATTAGGGGGAGGAGGCGGATTAAAATTCCTATCAGTAAAAGTGGAGAAGAAATAACTATCTCGTTGAGAACTTTCCCCGCTGAATTCGTGTGGCGTTGGAATTGCAGTCGCGCATGGACGCATCATCTAATTAAGACAGGAGCTCGATCCAGTGCGAAGACCATCTGCTCTCCTCGCCCTCGTTGTTCTAAACCTGGCATGCTCGACTGTACAAGCCCAGATCACTGTCGGGATTCCAAGCGCCAAGATGAACTTCGTTTCCGCAGCTCAAGAAAACACCAATTGGTGCTGGGCTGCATCTATCCAGATGTTGTTCAACTATAACGGTGTCAATGTAAACCAGCAACAAGTTGTGGCAAAAACCTACGGCTTGGACAAGTTTGGAAGGCCGTTAAATCGCCCAGGTGGACCGGAGATGGCACGTCGGCTAAACGAGTGGTCGATTGACAATTCTGGACGACCATTCGCGGTGGAATCCGGATATTCCAATGGCGCGGTACCACCGACTGTCTTGGTTGGTGAACTGTCCCGGCTGCGTCCAATTCTACTCATCTACAAAACGGGTCCAAGCTCGTCCCACATGGTTGTCGTGACCGGTGTAACTTTCTGGAATACGCGAACTGGGCCCATCATAAACTCAATCATCGTGCGCGACCCATCACCAACACCAACGAATGTCCAAAACAGCGGTCGCGTCACCTATCGCGCTGCTGATTTGGGCAGGAATATGCTTGGGTACTTTGTCGCAAGAGTATCGACGCGGCCGTAGTTAAAACACTGTCGAGTGATGGCACAAAAGTACACACGGGTCACACGGGTGAAGAAATGGCGTGATCGGTGGGCGATCATCAACGACGCCCCGGGGCCCGTGGCATTTCTCAATCTGTTGAACGACGTCTCGGATTCTCGCCGAAGGGCTTGAGCGTTACGAGGTGCAATTGTATTGCTTTCAGTTGATGCCCAGTCACTGGCACTTGGTGTTGCGTCCGAACCGCGATGCCACGCATGTCGCGTTGATCGATGGAGCCCGTCTCGGCAGGGCGTGTGAGGCAGCAACCCATCTACGCACTACCGCAGCCACCATGGCGATGGTAAAGCCGTCAAATCTTGCCTGATCGTTTCAATCGGATGACAAAGTCGTTAAGAGTTCGGTTTTTTTCTGATTCAACCTGTTTTGTCGCTTGTAGGCAAACGGGAAGCGATTATGGTGAAAGCTCGCCACGCCATGGTACTTTCCCGTCCTCGCTTACCAGGGTGATTCAATGAAACAGACAACGCTTTTTTTCGTAGTAGCGCAACTCATATGCGTCATTCTTTTGTGCGGAACACTTCCTGCCCAGCAGGCCGTCGAAGAGGACGTCCCAAAGGAGATTGAAAAGTACAGGAAAATCGACGATCCAAAAGAATGTACTCACACGATTATCGGTCATTTTATTTACAAGGAACGAAGGCCGCACACAGTAGTGGAAGAAGAACGAAAGAAATTCAAGGTATGGAAGTGGTGCTGGCTTTATAATCCCAAGACATGCCTCAATGAAAAAGTCAGATATCAAGTGGAAGAATGGCGGATGGTCAAGGTAGAGAAAACTACCTTCAAAGTGGAAATAAAGTGTGCCAAGCTAGCTTTGCCGTACTCAGTTGTGGAACACGGCACGGAGTGCGATTGCCCGGACTTGCCCAATCACCTTCAGACGTCGTCCATTAACCGGGGTGATGATGACGTGATTACCCTCGCCGACAAAGGCGTTCAATTGTCAGCACCAGTCAATCGCAGTCAAGGTCTGGAGTTAGCCGCCTCTGAATCGGCACAACGCAGCCGGGCAAACACGACAGCGGTAGCTGAACTGACGCCAGTGGCGCCACGAAGTGACCTCAACGCGAAAGAACCTCGCGCGAAACAACTCGCAGCAAAAGGGGAATCACAGCCGATCCAAGGTCCGGCGGTAACGGTGGCAAGTAATGACCGTCCTCGCGCTTCCAAATTTGCGAGCAAACTAGACGCGGCAAAGACTATTCAATTCGATGCAAGTGGGTGGGTCTCAGTAGCCTCAGTAGCCAAGGGGTCTCAATCTCGTCGGACTGTTCCTGCGTCTAGCACGCGCGTTGTCCAGACGGTCGAGCACCCCGCGGTTTTCGTCAACCAACCGCGGCCAAGAGTCCAACAACAACGCGTGACCATCGTTGGACAAACGCACATGTTCGCGCCAGTGTATGACATCGTTCCTAGTTCATACATTCTGCCGGCGACGGCATCAGCGTACTACGGTCGCTAAACTTGACGCATGCATCGGAAAACTGCTGCAATCTCAGCAGCGGTTCTGCTAGCACGCCGCAGATTGATATTCGTCCTGCGCTGTTGGTGCGATATATTCTCCCGTCATGGAAGCCCGCTGCAATCCGTAGCAATCGGGAAAACTACCTGTCAACTCCGGTCAAGGAGGACCCACTATGTCCAGCCTTCGCTCGCACGTTTGCCCTATTCTGTTGCTCCTGCTGTTTGTCTCATTCCTAGCGGCAAACGATTCATTGCCACAGGGGCGCGTTGATCGCGAACTTGTCGCGGCCACGGTCCGCCTCAAGTTGCGTGAAGGAAATACGATTTCGTACGGTAGTGGCACGGTCGTTGAGCGCGTGGGCAATAAGGTGCTCGTTGTTACTTGCGCACATGTACTCGAGTCCAATGGCAAAGGTAAACTTACCGTCACCGTTTTCTCAGACCACAGCGAATACGATCTAACCGGACAAGTATTAGCCGTCGATGACGAGGCCGATGTGGCTCTGGTGAGTGTGGATGGGATACATGATGTCGCCCCAATTCCGCTCGCGCCGATAGATTACAAACTGCGGATTGCTCAAAAAGTCACGGTAGCAGGTTGCGATCACGGCGGCTCGCCATCGGGCAGAGTGACGGATATTACCACGCTAAACCGATTCCTGGGTCCGCCTAACGTTGGGGTCAAAGCAACACCAAAACACGGTCGCAGCGGCGGCGGACTGTTTACCACGGATCGCCAATTAATAGGAGTGTGCAACGGATTTGATACCGAGGACAAGGAAGGCTCCTACGCGGCTGTGTCTTCCGTCCACAAATTGCTGGCGCGGATGAAAGAATTGCCATTCCGCAAATCAATTGCAAGGGCATCGACGACCAAATCTGTGGACAATTCCGTTGGTGTCGAAGGTCAGCACCCTGTGGCGAGGAGCGAGTCCCGAGATACAGCGCGCTCCCTAACTAGCGATGGCAAAGTTCCAACCGAGAAAACAACGGAAACCGGCGTTGAGATAATATGCATCGTGAGGTCGAAACAGACAGGCAAATCCTCACGCAAAGTATTCGTCTTCGAGAACGCTTCGCCAGAGTTTCTTCGCGCATTGGACAACGAGAAAGAGTTGCACCGCTAAGTCTTTTACTCGGTTCGGTTCTCGCGACAAATCAAAGACAAATCAAACAAATCCAGGGGGCAGCGACTGGGGCAGGCTCATTGATTTGGCACTTGGCAAGCTGTGGGGATGCCACGACCACCGCGAGCCGATGAAGCAGGCGGGCTGTACCATGCCCTGAATCGAG
>CAYFJO010000391.1:0-10420 GCA_964343305.1 uncultured Pirellulaceae bacterium
TTGTTTTCAAAGTCCTTGGCCGTGATCTTCTTCCAGTCGGCATCCGCGATTTTCACCACGGCAAGTTCCATCCCAACCATTCCCAGCCCATAATCACTGCCCGCGTCGATGCTGTTTTCTGTAAACCACTTCCAGGCTTCCGCTTGACTGGCTTTGCGCACCGAAGCAGGGATTTTCAAAATGCTGTCCGACTCGAAATCAATTACACACGCCGCATCCGCCACGTCCCAATCGCCAATCCACGTTTCGATCGTGACGTCGATCGGATGTTCGTGATCGTGCTCCTCGTGCTCGTGTGCGTGTTCGTCGTGCGCCGATCGATCGTCGCCTTCGTACGCCTCTCGCCAATGTTTGAGAAACTCGTCGAGTGGCTTGTCGCCGCCCCAATCGTTGAATGTAATGATCTTCCATTTACCGCCGTCCCGTTTCAGGACAGCGTAAAGCCTCAACGTGCCAATTTTTTCATCCGATTCAAACGGAACATGCTGGTTGGGAATGAGGATCGCATAACGGCCATCGACGTGGACTGCATCGATCGCCCGCAACGGCTTCACGCTACCCAGTAGATTGCCTGCTTCTTTCGAAAAGTGCTTGGCAAACTCTGCCTCGTCTGGCCCGTCCGCGCGGAGACGAGTCACGTACTGAGATGCGGACTTGGTATCGCCTTTTTCGACGTGATCGAGGAACGCGACGTACGCCTCACGAACTAACTCGACCGAACTCTTCTCTTCTTTGGCGCGTACAATTTCGAACGTTGCGACATTACTTTCGTATTCCTTGAGATGAATCTGCCGATCGTCTATTTTGCGAATCACGTCAATGTCTTTGAGCAGGTACGAGACGCGGTACTTGCCAAGTTTCCAATCAGGGCCGTTGCGAAGATCACTCGTCAGGTCTAACGCTGGCAATGTCGCGTTGTTAAATGGAAAGAGCCCGTCGTCACACTTGTAGTCTCTTCCGTTGACTCGCACGTAGAACGCCCACCGCCCATCGTCATCAATTGGACCACGGCTTTGATCGAGCTTCCACTCGGCCGAACCTGGCATCGAAATCTTGACGATGATCGGGTCACCTTCGTGGAAAGTCTTTGGTGCAGAAAGGACGGGTGGTGGCGGCTTGATTTTTTGTTCGCTCGCGTTGTCTGCATAGATCAGCGTGATGGGCAGCGCAACCGCCGCCACAACGAACAAGGCAAGCATCCAGACGACCCACGGATTGCGGGCATGCAGGCTGGGTGACCTCTGACCGGCAATGCGTCGAATTCGGGCCACCAACGAACCGCCGCCCGCGGACAAGGCGGGCTGTGGTATCGCGCCGCACAACTGATCAATCGCAACCAGAGCTTCGGCGTATTCTTCGTCGCCGCAAATGCTCAACGCCAAGTCGTCGCAACAGTTTTCACGCTCGCGTCGCACTTGTCGCGAAATCCACCACACGGCCGGGTGATAAAACAACGACGTTTCGACAACCGTTTGCAGCAAATTGACGAAGTAGTCGTGTCGCCGGACGTGAGCCAGTTCGTGCGCGATTACGGCTTCAAGTTGCTCGCGCGAAAGTCCCGTGACGGCGGACGCAGGCAGCAAAATGAGCGGGCGAAAGTAACCAATGACCGCCGGCACTTGAACCAGCGCCGACTGCGCGATTTCGACACCGCGTTCTAGATTCATTCGCGCGGCCGTTGTCCGCAATAATGCTTCAATCGTGTCGCCGGCGGCCGACAAGCCCACTCGACGCAAACGTCGCACGGTGTAAAGTCCAACAATCGGCCGCAGAGACAACAGCAATACACCGACTAGCCAAACGACAACAACCGGCGGCAGAATCGGACGAATCGCAGCAACAACACTCTCTTGCCAATTAGGCTTCTCCGCGTCCGAAGCAACGGGTCCAAGGGATTTCGTGTTCTGGTTCACCAAATCGTGCGTTTGACGTTCAAGTGCAGCGTTCGTTTCAGGCTCAGGCAGCGATGGGATTGGCGTTTCCGCGGCGGTTGGCAGACGTTCTTGTGTGGCGATCGTGCCGTGCGCAACATGCGGCGAAGCATTGGGCAACGGCAACATCACAAACGTCGCGACCGGCAACGAAATCATCGCCAGCAGCGCAATACAACCGGCCAGATAGCGCGCATTGGCGGATCGTCGTTTCATCAACCGATTCATTGCCGCGAATAAAACGGCAATCAACGCGATTTGCCAAACCGAATGCAACAACATCCAGCCAATTCGTTCGACCATCGAGGAATCGATCATTTTCGTTCTCCGCCGGTGAGCACTCGCATTGTCTAACGGCAAGCCGAAGGCGACGACGCTGCCATCACCGACGCCTTTGGCTTACCGTTAAACGAGCGCAGCGTCATCGATCACGATTTTCGTTTCTTCAATTCTTCCAACAACTCCCGAATCTCGTCCAAGTCATCCGCCGAAGTCTTTGTGGACGAGAGCACTTGCAGCACAAGGCTCTTCGCCGATCCGTCGTAAACTTTTTGAATCATTTCGTCGAGCATCCGCCGCTGCGTTTTCTTCTGCGTGGCTAATGCCCGATAAACTTGCGGCCGCACCGATTCGTCGCGCGTGACCAAACCTTTTTCCAACATCACGAGCAGCATTTTCACCGTCGTGGCATATTGCGTTTCTTTCGCCTCGCACAACCGATTATGAATTTCCCGCACGGTACTTGGCCCCTGATCCCAGAGCACCTTAAGGATTTGAAGTTCAACCTCGGTGGGTTGCGAAGAGGTAGGTCTTGGCATGGCTTGCTCCGCGACTAACTTTAGAGAATCGTTTCTCTATTCGGCTGATTGTAGTGAAGGAATTCTCTAAATCAATACCGTTAGTGAAGAAATTCTCTAAATAGAAGTTTTGGGAACGCCAGTCCGCTGATCAAATCCGTCCGGCACAGCGCCAAACCGCACGAAGAGATCACCAAAAGAGGCAGATATAATCTCCTTTCCACCGCAACTCGCCTGGAAAAAGGACTTTCTAGGGTGATGGAGTCTTGAAACGGCTCCGCTCAGTCCTCATTGGCGTCGGGTGAAACATCGTTCGCGCCATTTTGAGACAGAGGAGTCTCCGCCAGCACGAATGGTGAGACGCATGTTGGGATACTTCCGCACCAGAGGCTTTAGTTCGTCCTTCAGCGCTTCGGCTTCGAGAATCTGATTCTTCATCTCGTTTTGCAAAGTAGTAGTTGGAAGAAACCGAAGGCGATTCTACTTCGTCCGTCATTTGAGATGATCGTATTTTGGCATGGCCGCGAACGAAGTAGAATGGTCGTGATCTGTAACGAGCGTTAAGTTTTGCCAAATCTGGAGTCGCGCGATGAAGCTTATTGTCTTGCGACGATGTGCTTTGGCGGTGTTTATGGCACTGAGTCATTTCATCACCGCAAATGGCGTCGTAGCCGATCTTCCGTCAGGTCGAGTTGCTTATCTCAATGGATTTGAAGACCGCGTCGGTGAAGAGTGGTCGAAAACTGATGTCAGCACCACCCCTATCGGCGAGCGCAAGTTCTTGGGCAATTTCGGCCCGGAGAAGGTGAGCTTTTCCTTAACCGAATTGCCGAAGCATCGTTTCGTGCGCGTGGAGTTCGATCTGTTTCTGATCCAATCTTGGGATGGCAGCAGTCGCAACTGGGGACCGGATATTTGGGAGATGTCAGTTGAGAGTGGTCCTCGGCTCATCCACGCGACATTCACGAACTGTGGTTACTACCGTGACAACAACGTCCAGTCGTTTCCTGATGACCATCAATCGACAACACATAAGGGTTGGACCGGCGCGAGCGAGAAACAATCGCTTGGCTATAAATGGTTTCTCACACACAATAACGGCAAGGGCTACGTGACCGATGGCGTCTATAAGATCAACGTGATCTTTCCACACAACGAAGCGTCGCTGAAACTCAACTTTAAGTCACATTGCGAGGATACGAAGGAAGATCAATCGTGGGGCTTGGACAATGTGAAGGTCGAAACAATCGCTTCTGCAGCGCGTCTTACCGACGAAGCGATGAATCAATGTTGGACGTCGCTCGCTGGAGAAGATCCGGTCACCGCCTTTAAGTCGATCTGGCAAATGGTCGCCAGCGGCGAGCAGGCTGTTTCCTTTCTGGAACGAAAATTGAGAATTCCACCAGTAAAGAACTTCAAAGAGTTAAAGACGCTTTTGAGTAAACTTGATGACGACGCTTTTCAAACGCGTGAACGCGCGACCAAGCAGCTCATTCAGCTTGGTCGGGGAATCGAACCCATTCTTCGCAAGGCGCTTGAAGATGCAACGTCGAACGAGGTACGCTTCAGGCTCAACGCCATTTTGAAGCAATTCAAGACGGAGTCGACCAATCCGGCTGAAGTACTCCGTCATCAGCGTGCGGCGCGAGTGTTGGAAGTGATTGGGTCTGAGAAAGCTCGTGAGTTAAAAACGCTGATCAAATCAACAATAGTTGCGCCTGACCCACCGGACGAAATTACACGGTCCTCATGACCAGTTCGGGCCGAACCAGGAGACGATTCGATGCATCGACTAGTAACCATTCTTATTGTGCTCACGTTATGTGCGGCGGCACTTGCAGAGGACTTGGCCGTTGGTGAGCATGCCGTAGCGATTCGCACAACAAGAGTCGTTCGCGGCGAAAAGGAAGTTGCCAAGTTAAAATTTGGAACGATGACAAAAGTCCTTCGCATTGAGGGCGATCGCGTATACGTCAATAGCGATCCCGCAGGTTGGGTGCGCGCCGCCGACGTTCGCACTCTCGACGAAGGTGAGAAGTACTTTGTCAAGCAACTTAATAAAGATCCTGAGCCACAGACCTGGCAAGCACTTGCGGATGTGCGTAAGAAGCGATGGAAGAATCTGCTGGACAGCCTTACGCCCGTTCGGGTTAGCGACAACAGTCCGCCACCGACAGTCGCACGTACGGAAGTCGCTGTAGCGCGAGGATACAAACACGTTCGGCGCGCGCGAGCGTTACTAGACGAGAAGAAATACGTCGAGGCACAGCGTGAAGTTGACCGAGCTTTGGCAGTGAATCCTAAGATGCACCGGGCTGTTTATTTGCGCGGCAAGATATGGGAAGCGCAGGGTGAAAGTGAAAAGGCGGTCAGCACCTACGCGGAATACATCATGCGCAACCCCAAAGACGACGATGGCTATCATGCACGAGCGTGGGTGTTGGCGACGTCAACGAACGACGAGATTCGTCACGGTGAAAGAGCAATCAAAGACGCGCGGACAGCCGGTCGATTGTTCGAGTGGCAAGATAGCACGTTGCTCGATACGCTGGCCGCGGCATTCGCCGAGTCGGGAAAGTTCAAAGAGGCGGTCGCCTGGCAGGAACTTGCCGTTCGACTTGCGCCCTTTGAGTTGGAAGAAGGATACAAGGCTCGACTAAAACTCTATCGCGAAGGCAAGCCGTATCGTCATAGACTTGCTCAGTAACATGAAAGAAACAGTTTTCACTTTCGAGTGTCGTTTGCTGGAAAGTGAATCGGCGAAGCAAATCGAGGAAGTCAAGCAACAGCTTTTGAAAGTCCAGGGAGTCGAGGACGTTGGTGAGGATGTACAGTCATCGAGTTTCGTGGATTTGAAAGTCCACGTGAAGTTCGACGACGCCCAGGCAGCGAAAGATCTCCATTGGAAGCTGACGAAAATGATTGATAAGGCCGAAGGGCTTGCCCTGATCGGAGTCTCGTCTGTGCTGACCGACATTTTTGACTGACGATGAGTCGACGATTGCCAGAGTTTTACGATATTGAAAAACTACCTTGAGCGATACCAAGCTGGCGATGAAGATACCGTGTGGTCGGAACTGGTCGCACTGGGCGAGCGGGTGCGCGACGATGATGTTGCGAATGACGCCTATTCGGTTGCCTGTGAAGCGATGCGGCGGACACTTAAAAACGTGACCACGCTTATTGAGCGGCTGCGTGAATTGGACTTCGAATTCCAATCGCCAACGCCTCGCTCCGAACCAGCCGCCGATGTTTTGGCTCAGATCGACGAACTGCAAACGCTCGCTGGGCCGATTCCTATGACGATCAGAGCTTTTGGGGAAGTTGTCGGCTCAGTTGACTTGCGCGGGCACATTTCGAGTCCCCAGAAACCGTCGCTGCTGACCGGAATTTTGTCGCGTCTTGCTGGACAGGCAAAACAGGCTGAAGTCGCGACTGTCGAATGGCCGTCGGTCTACGCGGACGCGATGTTTGTCTAGCCCGCCTACCAGTACGTTCGGTATGCGGTGAACACCGACCATCCCCGGAACAGCTCGTTGCCGTTCTGGTACAAGGAGTCGTACTCGACGCCAGCCATGATTTTGTGCTGGTGGCTGCAGATTAGCCTGTTCAAGCCCATGTAAACACTGTGGTGCTCATCGCCGCGACCGTTAGCGAACGTCGGCAGGTTGTCGCGTGATCCGGCGCGGCGCACGTAGCGTGAGTTGAGCCGAATTCCCTGCGACTCCTTGGAGCCCTGGTATTGGTAGCGAACGACCGCCTCAAGCCGGTCATCCACGATCCAGTACGAAGGCATGACGACGACGGCCCAAAAATTGCCTCCCCGATTAGCGTTCGACTGATCGCCGTTGTTTCCGAGGATTCCCTCGACGTGAGATTCCCACGGTCCTTGTTTGTGCTGGACGGACATCGCAGTTGCCCAGTCGAGTCCTGCTGCAAGGACCTCGTCGCCGGCGCTGCGGTCTTGGTAGAACGCCGTCCATCGGAAGTCCGTCTCCTTGCCGCAGGGGCAGTCGTACACGTCCCAATGCAAATTGCTGTAGTACAGCTCGCCATCGTTGAACGGGGCGATCCAGTCGTTCTGCGTCGTGCTGAACACTCCGAAGGTCCACGTAATCGGCTTGAGTTCCGTGATGACCCAGGCACCGGTCGGGTTGGCAAATTCCGAGTTGAATGCCCAGATCTTGTTCGCGATCGCAGAACGCTCGACTGTCTTGATCCGTTTGGATGACGTGACCCACTCGTAAGACATGTTGATCTCGCGCGACCCGATGCCGAACTTGAGACCGTCGACCCTGTAAAGATCGAACGCCTTCTTCGCGTCGAAGTGCAGTTTGAGTTGCCACATGTGCTGGAACCGGATCGCAAGGTCGCCACCCCGCGGGCGCTGATCGTCGGAGATCTCGGACTCTGCGTACAGATCCCAATAGT
Organism: uncultured Pirellulaceae bacterium; assembly: GCA_964343305.1. GTDB lineage: Bacteria > Planctomycetota > Planctomycetia > Pirellulales > Pirellulaceae > CAYFJO01. The sequence continues at coordinate 7,160 of CAYFJO010000391.1, forward strand.
TGAGGAACTTCGAGGTGAGCCCCGCGCGGAAGCGACGGATCTCATCCGTTTCGTAGTTCACCTCATTCCCGCCCCCTTCGCCATCGACGAGGCCGTACTGGTAATGAAAGCGCCCAATGAACTTGAGCTCCTGAATGCGCCGGTTCTTCGGGTTGGAGTAGAGAGTGCCGAGATCGTGCCACCACTCGCAGAAGTCCTTGCAGTGCACGCACGACGAATCGCAGCAGCATGTTGCAGCGTCCGCAGTAGCCTTTGGCTTTGCGCAACAGCCGTCGCCCGGCTCTCGTGCGAGCCGCACGGCGATGGGTTCGCTCGGGACCTCATGGCCGGCTGCCAGCGGTGTCAGAGTCAGGACCGCTAACAGCGAAAACGCAAGCCGTTGGCATCGAATGGTAGTTGAGGTTGGGTGAGCGAGGATTTCCTCTTCACGACGGACGCGGTTGAGAGCAAACGTGCTGGGGGGGTGCTTCATCGCTAGACACTCGCAGGGTTGTTCGAAGACTTCGGGCGGGATATGGGAGATAAGGTGTGAAAGACGGGAAGGCCGAGTTCCAAGTCGCTGCCACAGTTGGCGACTCGAACTTGCACATCTCCGCATAGGTTTTTCGGCGACAACTACTCTTCCCGATTAACGTCAATTGATACTTCCAATCGATGACGACCAAAAGAGTTTAGGTCGCAACGAATGGACGGCTCAGCCCGCCTGAAGTGGAGCCTAACAATCTTGCACGATTTTCCGGACATAGCGGAAGCGGAAATCGCAGATTACTCGGACATTCGAGCAGCGCAAAAAAGGCGGCAGCATCCAACGCCCCAATCGTAAGCGACCTTTCCCGTGAGAAAGCCCAGCTTGCGAATGTAGCGGAACACTTCCGGCGGCACGCGGGACAGATCGACGGTGAGCTTCTCGCAGAGATTGTCCGCCTGCAACGCTCGCAGAACGCACAAGTCGTCCGCATGCTTTGTGCGGTGCAACATGCCGCGACCAACGCATTTACAACGCCAGTGCAATCTAAACACACACTGGCAGCATCAGATTCAAAACCCAGTGGGTTTTATCTCCTCTCACTTCTAGTTCTTGGGACTCATCCGCAAATCATGAATCAGTGACATTTCAGTGACAACGCTGGCAATGTGTGACCAATTTAGGTACAATCCAAACTCAACGTTACATTGTTGTAAAAGACGTGTAGCAACACACTTCCAATGTAAATCTCTCTTAAGACCAATGCGTCCGGCCTAGATTTAGGATCTAGTGTCCTTAGGACGTGGAGGTTCGAGTCCTCTCTCTCGCACTCTTGACTCTGCAAGGGCTTACGCATAATTGCGTGAGCCCTTTGTTTTTTGGCTCACCCTATCTTGCGTCCATTTTGCGTCAACACATTGCAGAAAGGTTGGGTTAACATGGCGTTCATTGTCAAACGCAACAACAACTATCACATCGTCTTTAACTACGGCACCAAGAAGTACACTCGGTCGCTAAAAACTTCCAAGAGATTTGAAGCGAAGGCGAGGCTTCAGCGTCTTGAAGAAAACATACGTTTGGTTGAAAGTGGACGACTTGAAATTCCCACTACTGCCAACCCCGCAACCTTTCTTCTTTCTGATGGCAAGCTACAAAGCAACGACGTTCCGATCGCCGAACCACTCACACTGAAATCCCTATTCGATGGTTTTTTCGATTCGCTGCCGGACGACAGTTTGGAAGAATCCACACGGAAAATGATGCAAATCCATGTGCGTCATTTGATCAAGTTTTTTCGTGCTGGGTTTGTTGTTAACGACTTAGGATTCGAATCCCTGCAAAACTACGTAAACAAGCGTGCCAGGCAAAAGACAAAATGGAAGACAAATATTTCCGCTGACACGATCCAAAAAGAACTCACCACCTTCAGTGCCGCTTGGCGTTGGGCTATGAAGGTCGGCAGATTGGCTTGTCCCTTCCCTCGTGATGGACTCAGACTTCCCAAAACGCACGAAAAACCCCCGTTCCAAACCTGGGACGAGATTGAGCGTCAGATTAGCCAAAATGGGCTCAGCGATCGAGCAGCACGAGAGCTATGGAAATGCTTGTATTTGCGACGAGAAGAGATCGATCAACTACTCATCGAAGTGCAGGCTCAAGCACGGCATGGATTTATTTACCCAATGATTCTGATGGCCGCACACACGGGTGCCCGCCGCAGTGAACTACTGCGTTCGCTCAAGGCAGACGTTGATTTCGAGTCAGGCATCCTCACCGTTCGAGAGAAGAAACGTATACGAGGCAAATTCACCACACGGCGTGTTCCAATGTCCAAACAGCTCTTGGAGGTGATGCGGCAGTGGTTTAAGGACCATCCTGGTGGCATTCACACTTTCTGTCACCCCGGGTCAATCCCGCGGAGCAACTGCGGTCGCGGCACTTCCCTCTCAGAAAGCCAGGCACACAAACACTTCACTAACACGCTCAAACACACAAGGTGGGAGAAAGTCGACGGCTGGCACTGCCTGCGTCACAGTTTCATTAGCAACCTCGCATGCAAAGGCGTTGACCAGCGGTTCATTGACGAAATCGCCGGGCATACCACCGAAGCAATGCGACGACGGTACCGCCATCTGTTTCCGGACGTGAAGAAGTCTGCAATCGATGACGTGTTTGGATAGCATCGGAGTCTCATCCGAGACACACCGCTTCGAGTGACAAGAACTGGCCTGCTCAATCGCGACTGACCGCCTGCGCCAGTGCTCGATCTAGCTTCTTCCAGTGGTTTCCAACAATGTGGCAGGTGCGATCATCTTTCTTTCCGGGTATTCAGCAACTGAGTAACGGCACGCCCGCAGTGGTCATTCCAGCGATTTGCGTAAGTGACTTAGGTCGTTTTGACCTGAGCGCCCAAGCGGCATGCAGCTTCTGCACCCTGACGCGACCTTGGTCACAAACGGGTATGGTCTTCAGTGCCGAAACCAGACAATCTCGCGCCATCAATCTGATTCACCAATCGGCCGATCTTGGTTGCGTGAACTCAACCGGGTCGATGTGACCGGCTGCAGTTGGCTGCCTTCGCTTGCGCGCACTTTGTGAAGCAATCCGTCCTGTCGAGGCACATTCTTGCAACTTGTTAGAGAGGCGAAGATGCTCGGTTTTGAATCGAGTTGTCCAGCAGTGGATCTAGTTGAATCTACATTGAAATACATTGCACGGAGCAACTTACATCGAATTCAATGTTGATGGCACATTGTATCTATATTGAGGTTACATTGCCAATACTGCCACCGATT
>CAYFJO010000392.1:0-10407 GCA_964343305.1 uncultured Pirellulaceae bacterium
AGTTGTTTTTTGTGTTTTTCCTTGAGGTTCGGTTCTTCTTTGCTTCGGGTTGTCCAGGATCGTAGGAGTGATAGTAAACTGCGAATCATGTTGTTTCCCAATGAGCCCGGCCAAAGCCCCTCCTCCAAAGTACGGTGGGGTACATCCTAATCGCCTGATCGGGTAATGCAAGTCGAACGTTTGTGAAAGCAATCTTCAAGCCGGACGTAAAGCTAGAAGACCACATCTCGAAATACCTGCTCATCGAAACATTGCTCGCAGCAGGTTGGAAATACGGCGAAGAGCCCACTCATGCGGGCGATCACTCGTGATCTCAAAACAAGCGTTCGTGTGTTCATCGATTTTTTCACACTCAAATATGATTGGAGAAAAAGATGGTTAAGAAACTGCCCTTGGGTTTGCTGGTTACTTTTGTTGCATTGCCAGCCATTGTCGCGCACGCTGGCCCGAAGGATCGCTATGCAGTGGTGACGCTGGAAAACAAGACGCCGTATCGGGTTGATTACTCGTACGTGTGGGGCGGCAACGGCAACACACGATTCAACAATTACATCAAGCCCAACTCAAGATACGCCCATACATGGAAACTGAAATATCAAGGAGACGATTTCGCGCCATGGTTTTACATCGAACCAGAAGGCCATACATCGCCCTATCGACTCCGCAGCTTCTTTTCGCCGGATACTAAAGCCGATGGAAACGGCAAGATCCCAAGTTCATTCGGCGCTGCACACCGCTGAAGTTCGATGGCGCAGCTTGGCTTTGGCGTGCACGAGGTCACCTGCCTTATGCGTTGAATTGAATTCCCTGTAGAATATTCAGATAGCTGTTGTGGAGAACAAGAGAGCGTCAACGGTGCATAGGGAAATTGGGAGCCCCCCCTTTTGGGTCCTTCTATGAAGTTGTGAGTTGAACGCACCCTCTAACGCCCCCCGGCGAACGGACGGACATCTAATTTTCAAATTTTGGGGTTCATCATATGGTCAAAACTGAGAATCGGAAAAAGCGACCGGCGCGGCAGAAACAGAAATTGGACCGTGGGCTAAATCTTCAACCGCCCGTCCACGAGCCATTTTCAAATGGTGAAAAGCAGTGTGCGCGTGACATGGGAATAAGCGTTCGCTCGCTCCGGGCGTTTCTTGCGAGCGGCATCTTGCCTTTCGGTCAATTCGAGGAGTACCAAGAACCGCAAACGGTCGTGAATTCACTGGCCAAGGTCGCCACGCATTTTGGCGTGAGCGAGAGAACAGTTGCCACATGGAAGAGTCAGGGTATGCCGATCACTGATGATGGCAAATACGTACTTCCAGCGATTAGGCGCTGGCGATCACAGCGAGGAGAAATTCCGGCTTCGCTAGATTGGATCGACACGGGCAATCGCGAATTGGATTCAACATATGCGAGTGGCGACTTGGTGCGAGGGATCTTGCGTTGGGTTCGCACCGAGTTGCTCATTGCGGGCCAGCGCGCCGTCGAAGACTTTGAGACTGGATTGAAGCAGGTTGATCGCAGCGATGACGAGATGATATGCGCATTGATCGGTACTTGTCTCGCGCGACACTTTGAAGGGTTTCGATTGGCTGATTCCGAAATCGAAGAACTGCTGGTTGACTGTTGGTCATTCATATAGCGATGGTTCGGATAACGAAGTCGAGAACGTAGACTGATTTTGCATAGATTGATTAGGCTCTCCCGACGACGTCACCTTCCGTTTTGCTTTCCTGAAAACGGATTGCATCGCGTCACCTTTTTATTCGCATGCGAAGGTCTAGTGGTTTGGAACAGTGCGGGCAGGGACGCTGTGGGATTTTTCGCTGGAAACCCGAACAGTCGGTGTCAAATCGACATTTGCCGCAATGCGCTCTGTGAAGATGTGCATCAAGGTGCAGGTAGTGCATCGGTGCTGATTTGCATCGGGGGCACAAGTCACCCACCGAGCACGGAAGTTCATATCTATCTGTGTATCCTTCATCAACGTCACACACCTAACATCTCCACAGACCAGTCGCGAGTGAAGGATATCAATGAGCAAATGCATTCGACGTAGCGATTCACTACTTGACACTGTCGAAGCTCTGTGGACACTAAATCCATACCGGGCTGCGATTAGCTACCGCAGCGGTTCGGGTGGTAGTTTGGTCTTTCTTACTTCCGCCGAAATGCTTGCCCGAATCGAACCGGTTGTTGGAAGTAGAAAATCATGCCAGGTGTTCCCCAATCGTCGCATCTCGTTGACGCAATTGATGACTTGTTGGCGTTCGCTGAGAGTCATGAATTCTTGAGCGACGAAGAACCAAATGTGCGTCGTGTATTCGACCGGCTTGACTCCAAGGTCTTCGTCGAAGCATTCAAACGACAATTTCATTTGCAATTACCAAGGAAGTCGACCGAGTTCGAGTCTCTGTCTTATATAGGCAAGACGAATCATCCCGGACTATTAAGTCGAGGTGGTTTTGAGACGCGAGATGATGGAACTCGAACAAAAGTCGGTCCTGGTTTCGATGTGATGCTAATTGATTCATGGTTAACCGATATGAATGCGCTTCGCGATCTTGCTGTGGATGAACAAGAGACTCCAAACGTGCAGGAACTCGTTAGCAAATCTGATTTAGACGCGGTTGTTGTGACGGCCAAATTCAAAACAGTCCAAGACAAGGCGGGCAAGGGCGGATTACCCGAGGCGGCAGGAAAAAGGGGAAACGCAAAACTCTTTGATTACGGTCAGATTCGGAAGATTTATCTAAGTCACTATCCCCAATCCAAGCGTTATCTACCTGAAAGTTTCTCTGAATTTCAGGAGTGTCTAACGCGGACGGTAAGGAAAGACTAGCCGTCCGTTTCTTTCCGGCGTTTTCCGGCGCTTTCCGGCACTCTCTTGATTTGCCAGCAAAACACGACGCTCTTTAAATCTGGTTACATACTCCGAAAACTTGGACTGCCTGATCACCGATGGTGTGGTCAGTTGTTTCGTTTCTCTTTTTCGGAGAGTTGACTATGTCGAAAACACTTGAAGCGGTTGCGACTCGAAAGAGACTCGGCGACGTAAAGGCCGTTAAGGAAATGTTGAGCGTGTCGTGCGAACACGTGAGGCGACTTAATGATCGGGGGGCGATGCCGAAAGCGATTCGTCTCGGCCGGTCGATTCGTTGGGACTTGAACGCAGTCGAATCGTGGATCGCAGACGGTTGTCCTGATCTAACAAAGCAAAGGAGCCGTCGATGAAGAAGCGTTGCAGTTTTGCTTGCGGCGAGTTCGCTACCAGATTTGGGTTGCGAATTGTTGGCGGCAAGGTCGATCTTTGCAAGCGTTGTTTTGACCTAACGATCGGCAGAAAAAAACCGGACAAGTCGCAACCTAGAAAGCGACGCGACCTGCCCGCCCAAAAACGATTCGATTTTCGAGACTAACAAAACATTGGCCCCTAATCGCGGGAAGCGGTCCGGGGCCCTTTCAAAATGGAGCTATTCAATTATGGGAAAGACCAAAGCAAAAAACAACGGCCGGCCCGAACCGGATTCGCCGCTCGTGGAAACAAACGAGCAAAGCGGAGAGCAAGCGGCGTTCGACCCGTTTGATCCTGAATCGTTGCGGTTGCGTGGAGTCGAATCGTTGGGGGTGAAAAAGGTTCTAACAGTGGTCCCTTGCACCAAACCAAACAAGCATCAATTTGTTCGTGTTCACCCTGACGAATCCTATCGTATGGACACAGCAATTTTCGACGATAAGGTCCAGCGTGAATCATATTTGGTTGCCCCCGATTTACGGGCCGAGCTGTCGATGGAAGTTGCCCCGGTGTGTTTGTTCACGGCGGTTACCCGGCATAACGATTGTTTTCTATGGCCGGTCAAATTGCCCGGCGCGGATGGTCGATCGAATCACTGGCATGAATCCGCGTTGGCAGCGGCGAAGCTGGCGATCGAAGGCTGGGTGAGAGTTTCGGCAAACATGCCAGCCGGTCGATACGATGTTCTTGAAGCAACTGGCAACCTACCTGAGCCAGTTTGGCCAGATGAATCGTTCAAAGAACTGTTGCGGCGATGCTTTGAAAATCGATTCATCGACTCGGCCGATCACCCGATCCTGAAATCATTGCGGGGCGAAGTCTGACCATGAACCAGCTAAGCCGATTCGATTCGGTTTGGTTGGTCGATTTTGAATTCACTGTCCGGCCCGGCGAACGTCCTAAACCAATTTGCATGGTCGCTCGTGACTTCTTATCTGGTCAGCTACTCCGACTCAATGAAGATGATTTGCGAACTCTGAAAACGTCGCCGATCCCGATTGATGATCGATCGTTATTCGTTTGTTATTTTGCCTCGGCCGAGTTGGGTTGCTATTTGTCGTTGGGCTGGCCGATTCCGACGCGAGTCCTTGATCTGTACGTTGAATTCCGCAACCAAACGAACGGGATCGGAACCACGGCTGGTAACGGTTTGATCGGAGCGCTGGTCCATCATGGTTTAGATTCGATCGCCGTAACCGAAAAAGCAGCAATGCGACAACTGGCGATCCGGGGTGGGTCCTACAACGAACAAGAACGGCTGGCGCTGTTGGACTATTGCCAAGATGATGTTGACTCATTGGCGAAGCTGTTGCCAGCAATGGCGAATACGATCGACTTGTCGCGCGCATTGTTGCGCGGCCGATATATGGCCGCCGTTGCTCGTATGGAATCAAACGGCATTCCGATCGACGTTGAAACTTTGGGGGCATTCCGCGAAGGTTGGGATTCAATCAAGGATTCGTTGATTGCCGAAGTCGATCGCCGATACGGTGTTTTCGACGGTCAAACTTATAAACATGATCGGTTTGCGGGTTGGCTGGTTCAAAATCGAATTCCTTGGCCGCGAACGGAACAAAACCGGCTGGCATTGGATCAAGAAACGTTTCGGCAACAAGCCCGCAAGTATCCTGCCGTTTCCGCGCTGCGAGAATTGCGGCATTCGTTATCGGAAATGAAACTTGAAAAACTGGCGGTTGGTACGGACGGTCGCAACCGCTGCTTGTTGTCGCCGTTTTCGTCGCGGACTAGTCGTAACCAGCCGAGCAACAATCAATTCATTTTCGGTCCAAGCGTTTGGTTACGTGGACTGATCAAACCGGAGCTAGGCCAGGCGATCGCATATGTCGATTGGAGCCAGCAAGAGCTAGGGATCGCCGCCGCGTTATCGCAAGATCAAAACATGCTGACCGCATATTCGTCCGGCGATCCGTATTTAACGTTTGCCAAACAGGCGGGTGCCGTGCCAATGAGCGCGACGAGACAAAGTCACCCGGCAGAACGTGATCAATTCAAGGTCTGTGCTTTGGCGGTCCAATACGGAATGAGCGAATACGGTTTGGCCGCAAGTTTGAACCAGCCGATCGCGTTTGCTCGAAACTTGCTGTTGTTGCATCGCGAAAACTACCGAACCTTTTGGAACTGGTCGCAAAACAACATAGATCACGCGATGCTGGCCGGCTGGCTGCAAACCGTTTTCGGCTGGCGAATTCAAACAACGAACGAATCGAACCCCCGGTCCTTGGCAAATTTTGCCATGCAAGCGAATGGAGCGGAAATGATGCGACTGGCATGTTGCTTGGCAACCGAAAACGGAATTCGCGTTTGCTGCCCAGTCCATGATGCAATCTTGATTGAAGGGCCAGCCGATTCGATTGGCGATATTGTCAGGCAAACCCAAGCGTACATGGCCGAAGCTAGTCGCGTTGTGCTGGACGGTTTCGAGCTGGCAAGCGATGCCAAGGTTGTTTGCTGGCCGGAGCGTTACATGGACGAAAGCCGGGGCCGGGTTATGTGGGATCGCGTTGTCGGTTTGTGCGAATCGGCCGAATCCACAACGCGATTAGTGAAGGAAAAGAACGCGATTAGTGAAGGGTTGAAACCCCCGTTAATCGCCACCCGCACATTCTTATAAATAGAATCTTATCTGGAATCTTATTAATGATAGATACTGATCGGTTCAAATGGTCCGAATTCGACATCCGACAATTGGTGGAACGGCAAGCGAAAGAGGGCCGCAAGTCGACCGGATCGGCAACTGTCAAAATCGAGCTACCGAAAGCGCGACGGGGCGAAAAGTTTGTTCGGGGGCCGATCCCGTTGGACTGGATCCAAGCGGCGATCCCTCTTGGCCGCAAGTCGATCAACGTCGCGTTGGCGCTTTGGTACTCGGCCGGATTCAAACGATCAAATCCGGTCAAGCTGACGGCCGCGACGTTGGCAGAATTCGACGTTACTGCCGAAGGGGCTCGGTCGATCCTAAAACGTTTTGAGCTAGCCGGGTTGGTCGCCGTGGATCGTAAACGCGGGCGGTCGCCAATGGTCACTATTTTGGAAGTAGACAATCGAGCCGGGGCCGGCTGATACAGCAAACAGTTCTCAAAACTGAACGAGGTTCGTAGATCGCATACGACCGCGACTCATTTGTCGCCAGAACATCCGAAGCATTAGAACGCAGATTTCGAGTTGATGTGAAAGCAGACGACAAGAGGGGACACAAAAGCAAACTGGCTAGCCCAAGACAAAAAGAGTAGAATCAAATCCATTAGTAGCCTAGACGATTGAAAGACCAAGGTGACGCGATGCAATCAGTTTTCAGGAAGGTTAGTTCCCGTAAGCTACCCGAAGGTGCTGAACAGTTTCGGCGCGACGGACAGTTGTTCGCCAAGATCCGTGTTCGTGGACAATCCAAGCGACAAGTAGTAAAAGTCGCCGAACGTCCGAACGGCGAACTCAAGGCGTTGATTCCTGACAAGAATTACTCGGCAAAATACCGTGATGCCGATGGTCGCATAGTTACGCGATCAACGGGTTGTCGCGACAAAACGGCCGCCCTATCCGTTCTCGCCGATTGGTTGGGGCAAGTTGAGAAAATCAAAGCTGGTATTCTGACGAAAACCGATGCCGAGATATCTGATCACCAACGGACTTCTTTGACCGATCACATTGAAGACTATGCTGAAAACTTGACTCGACGGGGGAAAGTGGAAAAGCGAATCAAGTTCACCAAGAGCTATTTGCTCGAATGCGTTGCGGGTTGCAATTGGTCGAGCTTGGCGGACATGAATGCGGACGGGTTGCAACGGTACTTGGACAGCAAACAAGACGATGGGATGTCGGCCGGGGCGTTGAATTCCCGCATTGAGACTTTTGTGGCGTTTGGGTTCTGGTTGGCTGGCAAGCGGCTAAACGGCAAACGGGCAAATTGGAATGGTCAAAAACGGATCGCTAATAATCCTTTCGAAGGATTCGGGCGTTATGACACAAATGTCGATTGTCGACGCAAACGACGAGCATTGGATGAATTGGAGTTAAATAAGCTATTGAAAGTTGCGAGAGATCGCCCGTTGCTGGATAAGATGATGATTCGGCGTGGCAAGCGAAAGGGCGAACTAGCGGCAAAACTCAAACCAGAAACGGTCGACCGACTGAAGCGACTAGGTTGGGAGCGTGCGTTGATCTACAAGACGCTAGTTTTGAGTGGACTACGGAAAGGTGAACTGGAGTCGATCACTATTGGACAGTGCCGTTTAGGTGGTGAACGGCCTTATTTCGACTTGTCAGCAGGGGATGAAAAAAACCGGCAAGGGAATGATATTCCGATTCGACCCGACTTAGCCGCTGAACTCCTCGATTGGATCAAAAGTAAGCAGGATCTACGGCAAACAGTTCGCATCGACGGGGAACTGGACAGCAATGAGCCGCTTTTCACCGTCCCCGATAAACTGGTCAGAATCCTCAATCGCGATCTCGCCGCCGCCGGGATTCCGAAAGTCGACGAACGGGGCTACTCGGTCGACGTTCACGCGATGCGCCACTCGTTTGGCTCGTTGCTAAGTAAGGGCGGTGTTGCACCTCGCACAGCACAAGCGGCGATGCGTCATTCGTCGCTCGCTTTGACGATGGGTGTCTACACTGATCCAAAACTCTTGGATATTCACGCGGCACTCGATTCACTGCCAGCATTGGACAACGACCGAGATGCCCAAGAAATGAAAGCGACCGGGACCGACCCAAATTGTGCCGCACCAAATGCCGCACCAAAATCTGACTTCGTGAGCAAATTAGAGACAACTGGAGAGAATTCGAAGGCTTCTGGGCACAGCCGCAAGAAAGCGAAAAACCCCGTGAAAGATAACGATTCAAGGGGTTTAGACGAGTGGGCGGTATTGGACTTGAACCAACGACCCCCACGATGTCAACGTGGTGCTCTAGCCAACTGAGCTAACCGCCCGTGGTTATTGGTGATCCGGCACGTCGGCTCACCAAGCGTCCAATCTGACCGCTTCGACGTTCGAGGTCAAGTGGGGAAGTTCCCAAGCCTCTTGCAGGTTCGGAAGCTTGGGCTCAAGCTGAGACTTCCGAAGTTGAAGAAAACTCCGGAAGTCGCGACATTCCGCACTTCTTCGAACCTTGGCTTGCCCAAAGTGTCCACTATCTTATACTTGACGCGCTGGGCTATTGGATTTCGTGGGTTATCCTTTGTATCGATGCCCCGTCCAGTGGTGAAACAAACAAAGGACGCACAAGCGGAGAAGATGCTCAAAGTCAAACTTCCGGACGGAACAGAGAAATCTTTCGATCAACCCATTCGACCGCTGGATGTCGCGCAAGACATCGGGGCACGGCTTGCCAAGGCCGCCTTGGCTGCTGAAGTGGATGGCAAAGTTGTCGGATTGGACTACGCTTTGCCCACCGACGGCGAAGTCTCGCTCAGAATTCTAACGAAAAAAGATCCCGAAGCGTTGGGCGTCGTGCGCCACTCTTGCGCACATGTGATGGCCCGCGCGGTGATGCGGCTGTACGAAGGTGTACAGCTAGCGTTTGGCCCGACGATCGAAGGTGGGTTTTATTACGACTTTGATCTGCCGCATTCGCTGTCCGAAGATGACTTCGCGGCGATCGAAGCGGAAATGAAACAGGTCATCAAGCTGGACGAGCCGTTTGAACGGCTGGAAGAACCACGCGACAAGGCACTCGCGATTTGTGGCGACCTCGATCAAGCGCTTAAGGTCGAACACATCGGCGATGGTCTCGCGGACCACGAGACCGTTTCGTTTTACCGGCAGGGCGAGTTTTTGGATCTTTGCCGTGGGCCGCATATTCCGTCACCCAAAGCGATCGGTGCGTTTAAGCTGTTGAGTGTCGCGGGTGCGTATTGGAAGGGTGACCAATCACGACAGCAATTGCAACGGCTATACGCGACGGCGTTCTTCAACAAACAGGACTTGGCCGAGCATCTGAAGAAAATTGAAGAGGCCAAGAAGCGCGATCACCGCGTGCTGGGCAAGCAGCTTCGTCTGTTCTCCGTTGACCCAAAGGTCGGATCGGGCCTGGTCTTATGGCAGCCGAAAGGGGCCATGATTCGCGGCATGCTGGAAACTTTCGTCAAAGATGAATTGAAACGGCGCGGCTATGTTCCTGTATATTCGCCGAACATCGGCCGCGTCGAGTTGTTTCAAACGAGCGGGCATTTTCCTTACTACCGCGAATCGCAGTTTCCGCCTGTGTTCGAGCATGATGCCGGGCAACTGGTGGACAGGCTGATGGAGGGGTTGAAGGCGGATCGATTTTCAGGTGGTGACGAGCAAAAGTTGATCGATGCGGCGTTGGTGTTGGGTGCGGATGTGAAGAAGTATGACCTGGACGCTCCGGTCGAGAAGAAGGTCGAGTTTCTGGAGTCGTGGTCGGCCAATCACGAACGATATCTGATCAAGCCGATGAACTGTCCGCATCATGCGATGATTTACCAAACCCATCCGCGCAGTTATCGCGAATTGCCGCTGCGATTGGCGGAGTTCGGCACGGTTTATCGGTACGAGAAATCGGGCGAGTTATCGGGGATGACGCGCGTCCGTGGCTTTACGCAGGACGACGCACACATCTTCTGCACGGAAGATCAAGTGGCCGATGAATTTCGCGGCTGCATCGAAATGACGCAGTTTGTGCTGAAGTCACTCGGTTTGGAAAACTATCGCGTTCGACTCGGTCTGCGAGATCCGAAGAACGTCAAAAAGTACGTGGGAGCGGACCGCAGTTGGCAGCAGGCTCAAGCGTCGCTGATCGATGTTTGCGACGGCCTGGGAATGAGTTATTCCAAGGAAGAAGGCGAAGCGGCATTTTACGGCCCGAAGGCGGATTTTGTGGTGACGGATTGTATTGGCCGCGAGTGGCAACTTGGAACCGTGCAACTGGATTACAACTTGCCGAGCAGCGAGCGATTCGCCTTGGAGTACGTCGGTGCGGACAATCAGTCGCATCGGCCGGTGATGATTCACCGCGCCCCGCTGGGTTCGATGGAACGGTTTATCGGCGTGTTGATCGAACATTTTTCGGGGGCGTTTCCGTTATGGCTCGCGCCGGAACAGGTCCGCGTGCTGACGGTCAGCGAGAAGTCCGAAGAATAT
>CAYFJO010000393.1:0-10371 GCA_964343305.1 uncultured Pirellulaceae bacterium
GAACTCTGGCGAGTTCCACTACGGCGGGTAAGAACTCATCTGCCGATCGCCTTACTGGCACACGAAACAGAAAAAACACAAGACTGTTTTCAACAATTTCTTCATAATGAATTGGATTCTTTTCGTGACCTCAACTTCTACTTATCAAGCTACCTTCAAACGTCCGCTCTTTCGATCCAAAGCCTCGACGATCTTCCTGGTGATGTTGTGTTTTCCTCGTTCTGAGTTCGCTCACTCCCGTCTCGCCGACCACAGTCGAGCATATTTCTCACATCGCATCTGAATTTCTGGACCAGGCTCGCCGAAAGAGGTCCAACGCGTTCATGTGGAGAATCCCATTGATCTCATTCGTCGAGAAGCCTGCGTCCATGAGCATCGGACCAAAGCCCTGCAGATCCGCGATTGTGTCGACGTCGGTTGGAGTCAATTCAGCGCCGAATCCACCGTCCATGTCAGTTCCAATGGCCACATTTGCCGTCGAGCCACCCGCCAGATCGGCGATGTGTTCCAGATGCGGAAGCAAGCCACGCATGTCGTATTTCGATTTCCATGTTCGGCGATCCGGGCGGGCTTCCCATTGGATGTCCGGATCGATGAATGCTTGGCAAAAAACGAGGCCGATAATCCCGCCCCGAGCGATTAGTTCTTTGATCATCCAGTCATCCAAATGACGTTGGCCTTTGACGATCGATCGGCACGTGCAATGTGATGCCATCACCGGACCGTCCCAGATTTCGAAGGATTCTTTTACCGCTTGGTCTGCCATGTGAGTGATGTCGAGGATCATCCCCATCTCGCTCATGGCGCGGTAAAGTGGTTTCGCGGCCGGCTTCAAACCGCCAACGGTACCGGTACCATGGATATATGTGTTGTGCCCGAAATGCGCGGGACCGACGACGCGCAGTCCATTCTCCCACCAAAATTGAACGTCGTCTGGGTCGGCGATTGGGTCAGCGCTTTCCATCGACAGGATATGATAGATCGTAGTCGAGTTTGTCGGGTTCTTCCAGGCGGCGACCGCCTCGTCGAGGTCGGCGATGCTGCGTACTGATTTGATTTCACCCCGTTTGACCATCGCCTGGTAATACGCCAAGTGGCCATGCCCCACGCCGATTGCCTGCTGCTGAGTGCGCATTCCGTCAACGCGGTTTTCGGCCGGCCTCGGCTCGATGCGTGACATAATTGTACTGAGCATGATGCCGACGCTTCCGCGCCGCATCTCTGGAAAGGTCACCGTGCACTTTCCACAATCCACTTTGTCCGACACTTGCGGTGGCTCGCCGTCCTCTTGGCGACGAACTTCGTGAGCCGGAAGAGTCAGATCTCGATTCCAAAACAATGCATCCCATGCCAAGTCAAGGTGCAGGTCGATAATCAAAGGCTGTGCCATTCGATCCTCCGTTTAAACGTCGCCTTCGTCCTTCATGATTCTCAATGTTTCTCTGAAAGCCTCGACGGTTCGCTCCATATCATCGGTGTTGTGTATTGCCGAGGTTGGGCCGCCGGGCCAGGCAAAAATATCCACCCCGTGAGCAAGCATCCCCAGTCGCAATTTCTTTGACAACTCCGAGCGGCTGGATTGCTTGACTTTTCGATAGTCGAAGTTTGGTGCGATGAGATCCCCTTCGGCAATTTCCTCTTGATCCGAATTCGTAAAGATGTGGAACCCGGAAAACGTCCCATACACGGACCACTTAACATGCGCATCACGTAGCGTTTCTCGCAGTCGTTCGCGGAGGTCGGCGGCGTATCGATTAGCTCGATCGCAGGCGTCGGTCTCAGCCACCATCTCGAGGGCAGCGATTCCAGCGGCCGCGGAAATGGGATTAGCGTTGAAAGTGCCGTGATGCGTAATCTTCTCTCGCCCCGCGGAATTCGAGGTTGAGTGGTCAAGCCAGTCCATAATATCTCGCCGGCCCGCAACCGCGCCACCTGGATACCCACCCGCCAGGATTTTGGCCAGAGTTGTCATGTCGGGCGTGATCCCAAAGTAAGCTTGAGCGCCGCCAGGCGAACACCGAAAACCAGAAATCACCTCATCAAAAATCAGAACAACTTCGTGCTTTCTGGCGGCCTCATAAAGACCGTGAAGGAAAGATTCGGGGATCGGTATCTGACCCCAGCTTGCTCCAGTCGGTTCAAGAATAATGGCAGCAATGTCATCCCGCTGGTCGAGCAAGCGTTGGACGGCTGACAGATCACCAGGTGGACTTAGAATGATGTTTTCCGCGATTGCCTCCAGCACGCCCGGTGTCGGTGTGCCATCCTCGTGTGAGGCGACGCCAAATGAAACATGGTCCTGCCAACCGTGAAAGTTGGTTACAAATCGAATGATTTTGGACCGACCAGTGTGAGCCCTAGCCAGGCGGAATGCCAACAAGGTGGCTTCCGTTCCAGAATTCGTAAAACGCACGCGCTTGGCTGATGGAACAAGCTGTCGGACAAGTTCGCCCCACCGCAATTCAAGTTCGTGGCACGACCCGAAATGAGTTCCGAGCGCGAGTTGCTTGGAGACGGCGCCTGTGATCGTCGGATGATTGTGACCGAACAGCAGAGCACCATGACCACCCAAATAATCGACGTACTCGTTGCCGTCGACATCCCACTTTCGTGATCCGTCGGCGCGCTCAATATAGACCGGGTACGGTTCTAAGTAGCGTGCATCGTGGGTAATTCCACTGGGAAAGGTGTCACGAGCCCGGGCAGCAAGTTTTTCTGATTCTGGTGTGCGGCGGCGATACTCTGCCACGATTCTTGACGCTGTCAATTGCACTTTGCTGTTCCTTTGCATCTGGCGAATGTTGTCGCTAGTCTACTCATTGCTTGGTTCGACTGGAGTTTCAGCCGCGGTGGCTGGAAGCAGGACGCATACAATCTCGGTGTCGCTACGGGCGTAAACGCAATTGCCGGCATACGCCGGATGTGCCCAGGTGCGACCGATGATGTTAACGCGCGACTGTTCTTGGTATCCACCCGGATTGAGGCGAGACAAAATCAAATCGCCGTCAGAGTTTAACACGATCGCACGGTCTTCGTCGCCCAACCAGACCATCGTCGCTTGCGGATTGCGCCCTTTGGGAGTCATTCGATTGTCGTCGTCCCAGACTCGCTTGCCCGTCGCTAACTCAAAACAAGTCAGTCCATGCCGTTTGTCGAGCAAATAACCGTGGCCGTCGCGATACAGCGGCTGGGCCATCAACCCTCGCAAATCGCGACGATCGTGCCAAACCACCTCGGCCTCGCCAGGCTCGTCGCCCAAGCGAATTGCTTTGCTACCGTCGTAATAACTGCTGACCAGAATCAACCCTTCTTGAAAGATCGGATCAGCAATTGCCGTGCCGTAGTTCACCTGAAATGGGACGTTCCAGAGTAGCTCGCCAGTTCGTGGATCGATTCCACACACGTTCGCTGGCGTCCAGCCGACCAGTTGATCGGATTCAATGTGTCGGATGATAATCGGCGTTGCATAGCCAGCCGCATCCGACAAACTACGCCATCGCTGCTCGCCGTCGTCACGATCAAAGGCGATATAGCAGCCGTCAGGTTCGGCACCGGGATGGACGATCACCGTGTCTTCATAAACAAGTGGCGACGCACTCAGTCCCCACATCGGCACACGTGCGTGAAAGTCGGCGACAAGATCCCTGGACCACACGACTTCACCGTCGAGCACTTTGAGACAAAACAGATTTCCGAGGGCACCAAGCGCATAAACGCGACCATCAAACACCGTTGGAGTTGAGCGGGGCCCATTGTCGTAGCTGACGCCGCTGTAACTGACCGGGTAAGAATGCGTCCACACAGACTGGCCGCTCACGGCATCAAAACACAAGATGCGCTCAACGTCCGGCTCCAGTTGCCGGTCCATAACAAAAACGCGACCATCGGAAACGGCAATCCCGCCGTATCCGCCACCGAGTTCCCGTCTCCAAGCCCGCCGCAGGCCATCTTCGGGCCATTTGGCCGGCAGCTTGGGTCCACGCCAGGTTCCATCGCCTCGTGGACCGCGCCACCGCGGCCAATCCTCTCCGGATGCGGGCATCGGTTGGTGATCCGAACCCGCCACGTTTGTTGATGACGTCGACTCCTCCGGCTCGCCACTCGACGCAATGATTGGGTCGAGCGAAGCGCCTTCTGACTTCAACTCGCAGACCACGCGCATACCAAGGGCATAAAAACGACCTTCCGGCACGTCAGCATATCGAAACGCGGCGCGGCAGTCGCGACCGTCGCTGTACCAATCACCACCACGGATCACGCGATACGAACCCTTTTCCGGGCCCTTTGGATCGTCCTCAGGCGAGTCATGGAAATACTCACGGTCAAATCGATCCATGCACCATTCGTGCAAGTTGCCATGCATGTCGTGCAGGCCAAATATGTTGGGAAGATATGAGCCGACCGTGGTGGTGCGATTCAAGAAGCGCCCTTTTTCGGCATCGCCAAACGGATGCTGGCCGTTGAAATTGGCTTGCTTGGACGACAACGAGTCGCCGAAATAGAAGATCGTCGATGTCCCAGCGCGGCACGCGTATTCCCATTCCGCTTCCGTGGGCAATCGGTAGACGCGTCCCGCCTTCTTCTCGGCGGCTAAGGTCGACAAGCGACGACAGAACTCAATGGCCGTATACCAGGTGACGTTGTCGACGGGAAGGTTGGCGGCATCCAAATTGGCAGGTGCGTCCTTAAGCAAGCCGTCGCGCGTGAACGAACTGGGGTTGGTTCCCATGATCCGTTCACACTGCATTTGCGTGACTTCGTAGACGCCCATGTAAAACGCTTTGGTGATACGGACACGATGTTGTGGCATTTCGTCTTCACGCGCACCATGGTCGGATTCCACCGATCCCATCAGGAACTCGCCAGCCGGGATCCGCACTAGCTTCATTCCAATCGCGTTTGTAATCGTCTCGGTTTCGCGATTGGTGGGTTGTGGCGCCGTGTTGATCCTCGGCGTGTCCACATGGTCGACCGCATCGGGCCCATGGCTGCCACCGCAGCCGCATGCAGACACTGCGAAAAACCCTATTGTCGAAATCAAATTCGTCACAATGCTCTTGCACATGAACGGACCCTTGCACACTATGCAAAACCGATTCTTGGTAGAGAAGCATTCTACTTGGGCCCTTTCGCCAAAATACAGTCCCGATGGTACCCAAACTCGCCAAAGATAAAGATCGGGCGGGAAAAAACGATGGTTTGTCGGGACAAGTCTGGACGATGCCGTCGTTTTGATGCGTTTGGGATCACGCCGCTGGGTCTTCCACCAAGCCGTAGAATTGCCGTCCTTCGTGGTTCTCTGGCAGGTACTGCGTGATGGGTAACCCGTTGTGCGAAACAAACAGCAGGCAGTGGCAATACTTGAAGTCGCGCATTTCACCGCAAGGACAGAGGCAAGGTTCGTGGTTGCTGAGGTCGATTTCCTGGTCCGGAAGATGCACGCACGGACAGAGTGGTTGTTTGCTGCGATCATAGTTCCGGGCCAATCCCAGCATAACGCGGTTGCATACGTCGCGGTCTGGATTCAGAACTGTCCCGGTCTTTGACTCGAACCGCATGAGATAATTCAGGATTCGTCGCACTGAATCGGCTGAAATGAAGGACGGTTTCGCCTTCGCTTGAGTCGTGGAGTGAAGGGACGGTTTGCTAGACGAGCCGTCGGCGAACATGATCGCCAACCCTAACAGGCCCAGCAATAATCCGATCGGCAACAGCCAAAACGTGACGATTAGAAGACCTCCGATCAACATGAAACTCAGACTCAAAGACACCTGAACAAGTGAGCACAAAAACTTAGAAGACGAATGAGGGGATTGTGTGGAGCTTAAGGACATAGTGTTTTCTCCAAAAGGGAGTGGGAAGGGAGACACAATTTGGGATTCTGACAGGAAACACGTAAAAGGTGCCCGGAGTTGGAAGTCTTTCTGGGGAGACTCAAGAAGTACCAGCCGTACGGAATGATGTGCTCGAAGGCGTACGGCGAGACTCGTTTCGACCCCGAATTAATCCGACGTCGATGCGCTGGTTCATCGTAGACGCGGAGAATGTGCCGAGTTTTGAAAATGCGTCCTACTTGGCGGATGATGTGGTACAGCGCCCCTAACACTCCACAAACAGCAATGACGATCAACGCCACAACAAACTTGACCAGTCTTTGTGCAGGCATGCCTGGCTCTCTCTGGTATCAGTTTATCTCGCTACATCACTCGCTCGTACGCTTCCTTGGGATTCGACCGCGTTCCACAGTTACGCTTCACGTTTATGGCGTGCAATCAGTTGTAAACCTGCGGGCGGGAATGTCTTGGTAGGTTGGTAGGTGGGTAATTGAAATCTAGCAAAAGAGAGTCAACGCATCTTTGATCTAGATCAAGGTATAGAGTACTCTGAGTTGGAAGTTAAAGCCGCTGAGCCCTCGGGAACGGGTTATGTCGGTTCTTTCGACACCCATCTCGGCAAAGTGCGTGCCATGGGTAAGCATTCACCGGCATCGTTATGGTCATTTCGGGGGTTGGCCGACGAATTCTTGTTTGGGGAGACGCTCGAAATGGTGCGCGACTCGAATTCCGATCAAGGTCCAAGAGTGGACCAGACGCATGGCACAGTTCCGAAAATCCAACCTGTCGGTCGCTCTGTTCTGTAAAAACGAAGGCGTCTCCATTCCCTCGTTCTACCAGTGGCCAACGCATGTTGAATCTGAACAGCCACACACGCATCTATGCCGCCGCCAGTTTGAAATCTCGTTCTACTAGTCGTGGATTTCTTGTTTTCGTGCGCATTCTTGGGACAACGCAGAGGAACGAAGAGCGCAGAGAAAGTTGGGAATAATAATCTCTGCGCTCTTCGTTTCTCTGCGTTGCAAGAAACCGCATGTCCACTCAACGTTTTTCGGTGGCGGCCAAGGCCGCGCCGTTAACCGAATTATGCGTGGGCTCTCAAGGTTGACAGCAACCCAACCACAACGCGGAGCCAGGAACGTGGATACCAGTTCTGCATTGCAAGCCCTAATCTTCGTAGTCGCCTTTCAAGGCAAAGCCGATGTAGTGGATGCCCGTGTCGTCATCGGTAATGATTCCGCCGCCCGGTGCGATGAAACGGGAGATCTCTTCGTAGTCCGGTAGCGGGTTGTCGTTCAAGGCGGTGTTCACCGTGCGAATGAACGGATTGTCTTCCGACCACAGTGTCATCCTTTCCCGTGTACTCTCGGCGGTCACGACGTCATAGATCAGCTTCAAGCCTTTGTTGGGACGGTTGAAATGCACAAGCGACGGCCGCTCGCCCGCCAGGTGTCGCTTGATCCGCGTTTCGACGGTCTCGAAGTCGTCTTCGTTGGCCAGCGTGACGTTGGCGTCGCTGCGGGAGTTGATCACGTGCTCCAGAAAATTGCGGCTGCCGGTCAACATGAGATAGTCGTCCACAATGGCAACACAAGGTTGCGGCCGACGAAACTCGATTCTGCGCTCAGCATCGGGCCGTTCACGGCGCTGGCGCGGTGTGCCGGTGAAAAAGGTCACCCCGCCATGCGTCACTTCCTCGATTCGGTCTTCGGGCACCTGTTCGAGCAGCTTCTCCATCGTTTTTCGCGCGGCATCTTCGTCTTTGAGTTTCAGTGCCACGAGATTGACTTGGCTGTTGATGCGCGCCGGCGGTTCGAACCACGAGACGATCGACACGCGGCCGTCCAACTGGCCGATGATGTCTTCCATGAGGTCCACGCCGACCCGGTCGTTCACACGCCGTTTTAGGATATCTTTCAACGCGTCGTCGCCGTTGAAGCTGTCGAACAGACTCTGCACCTTGTTGAAGGACTTTTCAAAATCGTAGTGGAACGTCGTGTAGCTGTACGTGTCCGTGGGCACCCAGGATTCAGGCGAGGTGTCGCCGTTTCCGAACGTGACCAGTTCAATCACTCCGGCACGCGGCGAATCCAGCAACAAGTGAGCATGAATGATTGCATCGAAGTCTTCCGGAGCGTAGATGAAGCTACCGCCGAAACCTTGAATGCCGTCGATGCCCAGTGCGGGAAGAATGGCCAAGCCGATCTGTGCGCCAGTATTTCCCCGCGTGGCAACCTTGGCCAACTCGATGGGATTCGCGAACCAAGTCACATGAGGTCGCTCGTCCTTCGTGCCTCGACAACGATTCATGATCGTCGTATAGCGGCGGTTGTCCGACAATGTTTCGTCCTCTTCATCCGCCTTGTCGTCCCATCGCGCGAGGATGCTTTTGGCAACGTCCTCGCTGGTTGTGACGACATAGGTTCCGTCGCGTTTAAAGTGAACGATGTTTCGCTGGTGGTTGTCTGGGTCCGTGTAAACGATCACTCGCGTGTCGCCGATGGTCTCGGCCGACCTGGTTGCCCCGACATTGTCCAGCATCGCGACTCCTCGCTCGACCAACGTGTCTGCGGCACGTGAATCGTCACCCACATCCATGATGACAACCAAAACGGGCGGACCTTCTTCGAGAGCGACCAGCGACACGCACAACTCACCCTTGGGCACGGCGAGCAACTCGTCCAGCGAAACGCCGACGCGTTCTTGGACGGGGCCAAATGCCTCGACCGCCGATCCATAAAGCTGTTGGCCGAGGGCGTTGATTTTTTCATTCCGAGCGATTGCGCCGGCCGCGGTTTCGCCGAATCTCTCTTTCATTTCCGCCACGTCCGGAACGCGGACGCAGACGAGCGTGGCTTCCGGCAGCAAATCTGGCGAAGACGGCCGATCGGCGGCGGCGGAATTGAGCAACAGGGCGACGGCCAACAATGACAACAGCATGGACTGCGATCGCTTAAAAGTCACGATAAGACTCCTTCAAGGAAAGGACAAAAGGTGGGATCTGATTCTGCCCTTTTTACTTCGAAATCGGCCGGTTGGTTTCACTCATCTCGAAGTCGTCGTTGAAATCATAGCGGTTTCAAACGACGATTTTATCATTTATTCAGTAGCTTGGCTCTCCGAGTCGAGCATTTTGTACCCGATACTCGACTCAGATTGTCAACCTACGATGGTAATGACGTGGTAGACTAGAGGGAGTGATTCGAGCCTTTTATCGCAGTGGTGTACAACAGATTATGAAAATCCATCTTAGCCTCATCGTCATCACCTCCATGCTGCTCGTCGCGGCGAGCGTCTGCCATGCCCAGGGAACAAGCGGCTCGGGTCTGTTCGGCGACCGAACGCTGGGCGGCGGAGTCAGTAGCAATCGCAGCGGTGCGCTCAGCGGCACGCCCGGAACCAACCTCGAACAATTGCAACAGGGAGTGGGTGAGATATCGGGCAACGAACGTTTCATCCGCGACAGCCGTCAGCCAGGAGCGTTCGTCGGCGCGGACACCAGCGAAGTACAAAATGCTCGCAGCGCGGGCGGCGGGGGACAGGGCCTCGGCGGACTTCAAAACCTGTTCAACCAATTCCAGCAGCAGCCGAATCAAGGCCAAGGAAACAACACCACACAGCGCAAGCCAATCCGTGTGCCAATCAAACTTGGGTTTCAACACACTCCGCTGTCAGGCTCACGTGTCAGCGCAAACATGATGAGACTGTTCGCACGAATTCCGCAGCTTGGTTCGAGCGACGGGATCAAAGTCTCCATGGTCGGACGCGTCGCCATACTTCATGGCTCGGTCAATTCCGAATCCGAACGAGGTTTGGCTGGCCGACTCGCCTTGCTCGAACCAGGAATCTCCGCGGTCGAAAACCAATTGAGGGTCGAGCCAGCGAATTCAAACGCGTCGACGGATGTGTTGCCGGAACTGAATCTTCCGATTCCGTAGCGCTTTGTCAAAGCTAAGAAGTGGGGTGTAGCCGAAGTCGCCAGACTTTGGACGAACTGAACAAATCAGGCTCTGGCGAGTTCGGCTACGGCTCACGATCCCAAAACTTCGCGGGTTTGAATCAAGCCTCGGGCGTCGTCAATTGCGTTGCTCAGTTCTGCATCCGAATCCGGCTAGGAGAACCCACTAGGCCTGCTTGGACCTGAGACTTTGGCTGAAGATGAGTCGAAGATTGAGGCGACAGGGTCGGCAAATCGCTTGTAGGGGTTGAGCCCATCGATTGCCTGCGACTCGGTAGCGCGCCAGGTGCTCCGAATACCGGACTTTGCCGGGTGCGTGGGTTGGCTCTGTTCTCGTAAGCCGTAGCTGGAGACGTCCATCCGCCTGGTCTTTGTCCGTACGTGACGTTGTTCAACGGCTGGGGTGTTGGCTGTGGCGTCATCGAGCGAGCGACAGACTGAGGCGCCTTGAGTTGACGGCTTAAGCTCGGTGGAACGGGAATCGTTGTTGTTTGGATCTCGGGCTTGTGACCGAATGACACGGTGGTGCCCGGCGAGTCGACGTAGCTTTGCGGCTGTTGCTGGGGAGTGCGGTAGGTG
>CAYFJO010000394.1:0-10353 GCA_964343305.1 uncultured Pirellulaceae bacterium
TTCGTACTACAGCAGATATTCGGTTTAAGGGTGTGGGTGATGAGGCATACGTTTACGGTACGCCAGAGCGCACCGGCACGTTCGTCATGTGCTACTCGAATATTTACGTACTTATCAATTCGAGTACCCGCGATCTCCAAACCACGGCTGCGCGAGTCATTGAGACGGCGTTGGAAACAATCGCTCAACAGGCCGCAAGCAATGCGAAGGCGGCCAGCGAAAAGCCAGCCCTTGCCGCGGACGACTCAGCGAGAATACAAGGAAGTTGGAAACTACTCTTTGAAGAAAAGAACGGAAAGAGAGAAAGGGAATCCGGCGATGTGGTTTTTACATTCGACAAGAATACGTTGTTGCTGGGCGGTTCCCGCATTCCACCGAATCCACGCCTGGCTGGGACTCGAACCTTCTCTCTAGTTGAAAAATCGAGGCCGAAT
Organism: uncultured Pirellulaceae bacterium; assembly: GCA_964343305.1. Classification (GTDB taxonomy): domain Bacteria; phylum Planctomycetota; class Planctomycetia; order Pirellulales; family Pirellulaceae; genus CAYFJO01. The sequence goes on from CAYFJO010000394.1 coordinate 435, forward strand.
AAGTTAATGATGACGTACAAAGAACCGAGTTGGGTGAAGCCCGTGCCGGACCTGGCAGTTCCGGCTTTTCCGAAAGACCCTGAACTACGAAAGAGATTCGAAAAGGAATTGCTGAAGTCACCTTACGATTTGGACGCATGGCTATCGGGCTGGATGGCGCCGCGAGCTGAGTTCGCTTACTCGCTTGAGGGCGACACATTGACCTTGTGTTGCCGCTCAGAGTTCGTGGAAAGAAAAGGACAGGTGTTCAAGGCCGCCGACTCGCTCGCGACAGAGAAGGATGACAAACGCATAATGTGGGTATTGAAGCGTACGACCGAGAACCATTTGCCGCCCGTCACGCCGGAAAGCGTTGGCCGCACGTTTCGGACACAGGTTAAAAAGGTCATTGACAAGAATCCAGCATTTCGAGAATTGGTAAACTCGAACGTGGAACTTCGCGAGTTTGTCGAATCCGAAAAACCGGAGCGATTCGCGGTGAAGCGGTCTTCGTTTTCCGAGGCGATGAAACGGGTTAATGCCCTCATCGAACAAGAAAAGGCGACCCCGATTCTGCATGGAAGATTGCAGGACTTGAAACGTGAAGAAGATTGCTGGATCGCCACCTTCACCAGCAAATTCTCATCCGGACTTGAAGGCTATCTCGATGTAAAAACGGGGAACCTGGTCTTCTTGTGGATCACGCCAGAGGGATAGATTCGCTCATTGCAGGAGATACCCAATGCACCGACCACTGGCCCTGGCTGTACTGATGGCTGTTCTTTGTGTCATTCCCACGATGACGGTAGCAAAGAATGTCACACGTTATGGCGATGATTCGTCTTTCTGGAAGAACCACGTCCTCGTCGTCGCCACCGTAGAAGGCGTGGAGCATCGATCCGAACAGAAGTTCTTCGTCGGTTTACTTGTCACTGAATGTGTGCCAACTCGGTTTCCCTTTGGAAATCGAGTCACGGCAGAATATGAAAAGCCAAGCGACTCAGACAATGCAAATTTCGGAAACTTGCTGAAGGGCCTGAAGACTGGCGACAAGGTGATGGTATTGTTACGACCGTCGTACGGTCACTTGACACTTCCAAATGGCCTGGGAGAGGTCTTTGCTATGATGCCCGATCGTGGTGCGCCCCTCTATCGCATCGCCACACCTGACGATCCTAAACTGTCCGACACAATCAGGATCGTCAAAGCATGCACGACCGAGAATTTGTCTCAACGCATTGTGGCGATCGGTGCCGCTCTTCAGAAGTCTTCAAGTCGCGACGTGAAACAATTCGGCGCACAGTATCTTGATCTCCTCGTACGAGATTCTGAATCGGATGTCCAAAACGCCAAAACGCTTTTGCAAAAAACAAGGGCCGATTTGGAGCACAGCGACACAAGCACCAACGACCAAAGCAGTGAGACGGACAACAAGACAACGAAGCCGAAAGCCAACATTGAAAAAAATGCGACGGAATCACGAGTGCGCCGAACGTTGGATTCCTTAGTGGCGGGAAACTTGGACGAGTTTTCTGTGCCGGATATCGACGAGATTGATCGGGGCAAGAACGCAAAGCTGCCCGTGTCGCGTTGGCCCGCTGCGTTGGAGGCTGTCCGGAAGGGCATGGCGAAAGAGTTCGGCGACATGACACTGAAAGAGGACCGTCGGCACAAGACGGGCGCACCTGAATCTCATCTCCTCAGATACCGACACAACAAAAATGGGCTTGATATCGACCTCTTGTGTTACGACACCCCGCGTGAAGCAGGCAAAGCCCTTCACGTCAGTGACCAACACGTCAGCGTCAAAACCGTCAGCACCAAACCTGGTGATGAGTTTCGATTGAAAGGCCTGGGCGATGAAGCATACCGGTATTTCCCAAGCGGTACCGTGATCATGTGCTACTCAAACGTCTTCGTCCTCATCAAGGGGCAACCGGCCGATCTAAAAGCCAAAACTGCGAGAGTAATTGCCAATCGTCTAGAAAATGTCGCCGAGCTGGCAACACCGTAGATGCTCGAGCCAGAAGCGGGCGATGCCGAGAAGGCGAAGCACGCGTCACGACTTGTTTACACTCGACGCTAAGTCGCAGCGGTGTCCAATTCGAGGGCACACCTCTGCGAGTTCGGAGATTCTCTTCCCGCGGGCGGGTGATGCAACCGACTGCAGGTAGCAAATCGCAGAACTCGCGTAGGTCACGATCCCCGAGTACACGAAACGAATCACCGAGGTCTAAACATGACTGCGCCAACCAAATTGTTTTTGGGGAGTCACAAATCACATTGACGGCATGATCCCAGAGCAGCGGGAAAGTGCATGTGGCCCAATGGGACGAGTTTTGTCGGACGGCCGATCTTTGTCAGTATATACCTTCCACAACACATCCCAATGCCCGAGTCGCGTCGCTCCTTGATCCGGCAAAGACGATGATCTGTGCGCTCTGACAAAAATCTATTGTCAATAATAGCCTACCGCTCCCGCGTCTTGAAACTCCAGACAGTTCCCTTTCGAATCGATCCATCGCGAGACACGGCGTCCACTCGCCAGTAGTACATGTCTCCGGCGCGTAGTTCGCCAGGATCTGTGATATTTGAATCATTCAGTTCGACTTTGCCTTTGTGATCCTTGGCCGTGTTGGTGAAGTGGACGATGTGCCGTTTGGCGTCGTGGGCTTCCAGGAAAATCAGGTCGGCATCTTGTTTAACGTTGTCCGCACCATGCGGTGGGATGGGAGTCGAAGCCTTGCGTTGTTTGCGGCCAGGAATCCAGTAATTGGAATTGCCCGCTTCGTATGCGCCGATGTCGGGCGCATTACCGACAAACGGAATTTTCTCAAAGCGAATGCGTTCCGAGGGTCGGTCGGTTTTGGAGACGACCCGTCCCATGTCGATCACGGCGGAGCCAGGTTTGGGACGGAAGTCAAGGTTGGCGGGGTCGCGCAGGCTTTGCCGCACCACGCCGTTGCCGCGCAGATTGTTTTCCAAACGGGCGTTGACTTTTTCGTCCGGTCTGCTGGGGGTCCAGGCGACGATCATGTCGGCGAGGTTATTGCGCACCAGCGTGTGGCGGTTGTGCGGGGGCGTGTTGCCGAACTCGCTCGGGACCGCGAAATAACTGTTGTAGAAACTGTTGTTAAACAAAAGGTGGTAGTCGCCTTTGAACTTGCTGCCGCCGGAAGCGTGGTTGAACACCACGTTGTGGTGCATGCATCCGCCGGAACGTATTCCACGATCGAGCCTTTTCCTGGCCGAATGCCTTCCGAATTTCCAGCCGTGTGGATGGTGTTGCGTCGGCAAACGTGGCACAAGCCGCGTAGGCGCGAATGAAATCCGAGTAGGCGCCCTCCCGCCGCCGCTCAACTTTCATCATGCCCTGCCAGAACCACCTCTTGCTGCGCAACAGGGACTTCGCACCCGGGGGCAGATCGTTCCAGTCGTTGTCTCCGCGAGTTGGCAGTCCAATGTCTTGATAACGTTCGTGATAAGCCGCCGGAGCGAAGAACGGTGAATGGGGCTTGTAGATACCGCAGGCGAGGAACATCGGCTTGCCGTCTTCCGGCCGGTTTAACGCCTTGATGCAGTAGTTCGCCGTATGGTAGTCGATCGAATCTTCAATGCGGCTGGGCCATTGGCCCCAATCGGTGTTGCGCGATCCATATTCCGGCGCGTCGTTCAGCTTCTCCGGCGGATACTTCTGCGGACGCATGTGCTGAAAGTCGTGAAACGAACCGTCGTCGTGAAATGCTCCGTTCATATGGTGATGGAATATCTTTCCGGCGCCACGGACGTCGTAGCCAGCAACCATAAACTGCTGCATGATCGTCTTGCGATTGGGAACGGCGTGACGCCAGTCGCTTTTGTTCCCGTAGCTTCCGGTCGTCGACGGTCGCAATCCCGTTAGCGTCGCCACCCGCGACGGATTGCACGCGGCCGATGCGCAGTAAGCGCGAGTAAATGTCATGCCTCGCTTGGCGAGCCGCTCAAGATTTGGAGTCTTAATCTGAGCGTCGGAATCGAGCAAAGAATTCCAGTCGTTCATGTCGTCCACAACGATGAACAACACGTCCGGCGCGTGTCGGGCGTCGGCTGCTGCCAAGTCCGACGGCATAAGCAAGACAACGGCACAACATGCAACTGCAGCCGACCAGTGACACAAAATGGGCGACAGCATATCAGCGAGGTTCTTCATGTTGCCAACTGCGCAATTGATGTATCTCCGTGTCCCTACTGATTGACGTTCATTCTACCTCAACACGAGCAACTGCGCCGCTCTTCATTCCGCTGGTCCGAAAGCCACATCTGGTAGACCATCATGATGCTTGCAACGACGGAAGCGTCACCGGTGTGAACCTCGAGTGAGCCATCGCGCCCGTATGAACGGCGATTTCTTCGACACGGCGGCTGCATCGACTTCGACAGTTTGGATTGGACCGCAGCTCGCCGAGGTAACACTGACCGAACGCCCTTTGGCGTACAAAGCATTACTGTTAGAGATCAGAGCGCCGTCAAATTGACACAATCACCGTTCCCTCAACTCGCCATCGTGCAGGTGCTGATCGCGATTTGTGGGAGTCGATTCGTGCTCGCGGTGATCTTCACCGCGGGAATTGGCCGATTGCATTTTCTGCCTGCGGTGATTTAGACCGACGCGCCGAATGCAAATTCGCAGCCTGCTGCGGCGTGGCGTTCTGCGAAGATGGGTGTATCGTGTTCCCCCGGCGTTTTTGCGAACTGTAACAGCGCCAAAACACCATCGGTTTCAGCGACCGAAGGTGGCCGAAGCTGCTCGTCTTGATACAGAACGTGATACAGAATCGGTGGCAAACGATACAGAATCGCGTAAAATACGTGCGTTCCAGCGAGCCTGCTGAGAATGCTGCCTCTCCCCAACTGGTTTGGAATCAACAACTTCGGTCGACGGCTCAGGCGAGAATTCGCCAGCGAGTAGGGGCCTACGGAACCGAAGGGCGTTTGCGGCTCGACCGGTCCATTCGCTTGATAGATACCCCATGCTCCTTCATGACGGGGATCAGTTCACTCAGCTGGCTACTTACCCATCGCGGCGAACCAGGCCAAGATCTTGCGCCCACAGCGGCCGCGGTCTCGCTTGCACAATTCTTGAGCTGGCGTAGCAACTCTCCCGCCGTTCCCTCCCACGGCATTTCCGTCTTTGCCACGAACCGAAGCAACGACGTTGCCACTGCGGAATCCTCAATAATCTCGTAGTGATGTTCTTTGATCGCCGTGTGGTAGGCCAAATCAAATTCATTGATATCCCGCCCCAACGCCGCCGCAACGGCTCGTCCGAACCGCGCGAGCTCCGCAAGTCGAAAGTCGCCCGTTGCGGGAGTAGAGGGAAAGATGTGTAAAGTGCGACACAGCAAATCCAGCAGCCCACCGAAGATCTTCGCCCGCTCCGCCTCGAATTGCTCCTCAAGGTTCGGACGCTCCGCAAACTCGCTTACGCGATTGAACCTCACGACGATGCATCGGTCTAAGAAATCCGGACGCGTGCTGGGCAGGTCAATGCCGTTGAAGATGCAGGCTCGCCGATAGGACATGATGAAAGCGTCGCTGTCGCTGAAGAGCCGCCGTCGTTCAATGCCCCCGCCAGTCACAAGTCGGCAAAAGAAGTCGGCTTCCTTGCGGCGTAAACCGCTCAGATTGTCGAACATCGGCAAAGCATGATGATGAGCGATTTGCGGCAATGCGCGTCGGTCGAACTCACCCAATTCGCAAATGGAACTCGGATCCAGCATGCTACGCAAACGCTGTCCCGTGGTGGACTTTCTGGACGCCGGTGGCCCCACCAGCAGAAGCATCGGCGTGGCGATCGTCGGGTGCATTGCCGAAAGCGTCCAAGCGAGGATCAGGAGCTGTTCGGCGTCGTTCTTTGCGGAAATGTGTTTGAAAAGATCGAGCGCATCGCCTCCAGGCACAGGCACCGGAAGCGGCTTCTGGTGCTTCTGGCGAATGAACAAGGGGCGGTCGTGTTTGCGCAGATTCCAACCGTCACTGTCGACTTCGACGTGCTGCCAAGTGCTGTCGGACAGGTCGATCAACACTTTGTTGTCACGGAACGCAAAGCGGTTATAAACCTCAATCTCTTCCATCTCGGCCTCGTACTCCAATTCCTGAAGTAGTCTCTTGAGACGCGCTGCCTTGATTAAGAAGTTGTCCCTGAAGAGTCTGCGCAAACAACCACGAAACTTTTTGGACTTGAGGGGCCAAGACTCGAAGTGCTCATCTACCTTGATGAAGCCCATCGGCGTTCCAACCGTATCGGTGAAGAACTTCGCCCCGAAAGTCAGAAGCGAATCTACCGTTGCCTCCAGCTTGGGCTGGGTGCCTTTGGAGTTTTCGGCAACGCCATTGCCATCTGAGATTGACGCATCAACTGGCACACCGGGGACCATCTTGAGGGTATCCATGAAATCGCTCCTTCTACGGGATCAGCCAACGCTCAACAGCTCGTTGCTGTCATCATGAAGCGTGGCCGCTACACGCAGGTAGCGATATTCCGAATGACCGAGGGGACCGCGGAGAGACGCCGACTTGGAAGCGTCGCGGCGGCCTTGGGCAGGCGTTCTCTAGAGATCGAATCCCATCAGAAGTTGAACGAAGAATATTCCGGCGCCCGGATCCGCAACATTTCAATGTTTGTGCGAAACATATCGTCAGCTGCGTCGAGTGATGCTGGATGGGCATCGTGTCAGTCATGACGGGCTAAGTAGGCAACGACAACCGAGAATGAGGCGATAGAATTCCACCGCGAGGTTCAATTGCCACTGAGTACCACAATTCGAGCAACTCCTCGTTCGCAAAGGGGAACTCCTGAGCTTCAAGCCACTCGTCGGCGTCACCTGGCGTTGAGAAAGTCGCAAGCCGGACCGACGAGAAATCGTCCCAGACTCTCGTCACAGCTCCGGTCCGCCCGTACTCGTCCCTGACGCGTTCTCCCACCGCGAAGTGATTCATTACGGTCGATTTCCGCATCTGGTCGCCACCGACAGGACTGTCGGCGGACGTCGGCGTGATACGTTCCTTTCAAGAATACATGTGCTTATTCAGAATACTCGAACGGACGCGTTTTCACGCGAGCGCAACACAATGTCTTAGAAAGCTTTACGAGGAATCCAAGCTCAATGAAGCGGCCCGGGAATATTCTTCTCCGGCACGTGCTTTTGCAGCATTACCGGCTTACGGAAAAATAGCGTCATTAGCGTCACCTGGACGCAAGTTGTGCGCAAGGGTGGACTTAACGGGTGACGCTAAGGATGACGATTCGCCAGAGTGTCACCACGACGGGCGCCGCGTCGAGATATCTGACACAATTTAGCAGCTCGTTGTGTGCCGATGCCCGTTTTGTTGCCGCCGGGTATGGAAAAACGTGCTCAAATCGCTATTGTCGTAAGTTGTAATTTGACAGCAAGCGGGGAAATGAAACCCGTACCCAGCGCTCAGTTTTGCGTCAGAGAAGGTGCTAAGAAATGAATCCATCTCTTCCTCCAATTCTCAGAAAACCAGGAGCCCTGTTGCTCGTGGTCGGCCTGCTCTTTGGCTGCGACCTTTGTGCACAGGAACCGGGCTTCACTACAATTTTTAACGGCAAGGATCTCACCGGTTGGGAAGGTGACGACAAGGCGTGGGCCGTGGTCGACGGGGCCATTGCGTCCACCGGCGGCAACACCAAGAAGAATTGGCTCATCTGGCGCGGCGGGGAACTGCGTGATTTCGAGCTGCGCCTGAGTTTCAAGTTCACCAAGGGCAACTCGGGCGTGCAGGTGCGCAGCAAGGAAATCGACAAGTGGCAGGTGCGCGGCTATCAGGTTGAAATCGCCGATGCCACCAAGATGGGGCTCTGGCACCATTCATTGGCTCCGGCGAAGCATCGCAGTCATCTCGCCACCGCCGGTCAACGCGTGCGGATCGGCCGCGACGGCAAGAAGGCAGTCGATCAGCGAGCAACCCCTGCCGAGGTCCAGTCGATTTGCCGAGACAACGACTGGAACGAACTAGTGGTGACCGCGGTGGGCCCGCGACTCGTGCAAAAGATCAACGGAGTCGTTTTCGCCGAACTCATCGACGAGGAAGCCCAGCACGCCGCGCAATCCGGATTGCTGGCCCTACAGGATCACGGCAAGGGCTGTGTCGCGGCGTTCAAGAACATTCGCATCAAGCACCTTCGAGCCAGAGGCCAACGCAGTGAATCCAATCCCGCCAAGCCCAACGTCGTGGTTGTCTTTGTCGATGACCTCGGTTGGACCGATCTCGGCTGCTACGGATCGAAGTTTTACGAATCACCGAACATCGCTCGGCTGGCCGAGCAGGGCGCTATGTTCAGCAGAGCCTACAGTTCATGCAATGTTTGCTCGCCGACACGCGCTTCGTTGATGACGGGCAAGTACCCTCAGCGTGTTGGCTTCACCGATTGGCTCAATCCACGCAAACCAGACGGCCCGAACAGCGCCGCGACCCATCTGCCGGCCAACGAAATCACGCTAGGCGAAGCCTTCCAGCAGTCAGGCTACAGAACGGGTTATATCGGCAAATGGCATGTCGGCTCTGAAGCAATTGGAATGCCCAAACAACATGGCTTCGATTGGCAAATGGCAACGGCCAGGCATGGCCTGCCTGGATCATATTTCCATCCATTTAAGAAGAAAGGCCTGCCTTCTGCCGACGTGCCGGATCTCGAAGACGGTAAGCCGGGCGATTACCTGACGGACGCCCTGACCGACAAGGGCATTGGGTTCATCAAAGACACGGTCGATGAGGGCAAGCAACCGTTCTTTCTCATTCTCGGGCACTATGCGGTTCACACGCCAATCCAAGCCCCGAAGAAACTGGTCGAAAAGTACGAGGCCAAAAAGAAACGCATGTACGGCGACAGTCCGCTGAAAATGATTCCGGAACGTTTCAACCGAAAGGTCCCGGCAAGACAGCAGAATCCAACCTACGCGGCCATGGTGGAAAACCTGGACACGAATGTTGGCAAGGTGATCACTGCTTTGGACGAACTTGGAGTCACCAAAGACACGATCATCGTTTTCACCTCGGACAACGGTGGATCCTGCATGCCGGCCTCAAGGCCAACGAGCAATTATCCGCTTCGCGCCAGCAAGGGCTGGAACTACGAAGGTGGAATACGGATACCCACCTTCATCACCTGGCCCGGCAAGATCCCGGCGATGAAAACGGCCGAACCTGTCATCACGATGGATATCTACCCCACGCTCCTGGAGCTGACTAGTTGCGAGCAACTGCCAAAGCAGACCGTGGACGGACGATCGCTCGTTCCGCTGTTCCGTGGTGAGAAGAAGACGTTGGGCCGCCCTTTCCTCGCCTGGTGGTATCCCCACTCAAACGGTCACGGTACACAGCCCTGCCAGGCGATCCTTCAGGACGGCTGGAAGCTCGTTCATTTCATGGAACAGAATGAAACCGAACTTTATCGATTGAGCGACGATGAAGGAGAGCGAAACGACCTCGCGAAGGCGGAACCCAAAAAAACCCGTGAGATGCTCAATACACTTAACGAGTGGGTTGAGGAGACACGTGAAAGGGAGACTAAATGAGTAATACAACTAAACAGTGGTTATGTTTCGTGTTGTTAGTTTTCGTCGGCCGTACGGCTGTTGCTGATTCAAGCACGTCCGCTGATGTTCTAGAAGCAGCCGGAGTCAAGGGCGGGCTGGTTGTTCATATCGGTTGCGGAGATGGCAATTTCACTGCTGCGTTGCACGCATCCGACAGCTACATCGTGCAGGGACTCGCAACAGACTCCGATGCCGTCATGGCGGCGCGTGAATCGCTGGCCAAGTCTGGCGATGTCACGATCGCGCAGTTTGATGGAAAGACGCTCCCCTATGCAGATAACCTGGTGCAACTGGTGGTAGCCGACCGTGATTCACAAGTCGCCACCGCCGAGATCATGCGG
>CAYFJO010000395.1:0-10331 GCA_964343305.1 uncultured Pirellulaceae bacterium
CAATCCGTCCTACAAACAATCAACCATCCCTAAGACTCACAGGGTTCAAAAAATGAAAACGATCCTCAACAGCATGGCCGCCGTCGCAGTTTTCTTCGCCACGTTTCCAACACACGCCGAAGACCTGAAACCCATCCAAATCGCCGACGTCAAACACGACGGCCCGGTCGATTTTGAAAAGGAAATCCTTAACAAGATTCTGCGACGCAACTGTGTCGCATGTCACAATGCGACCGACGCGGAAGGCGACCTCGTGCTGGAAACACCGGCGACGATTCTCAAAGGCGGCAGCGAAGGCCCGTCTGTCGTTCCCGGCAAAGGTGCCGACAGCCTGTTGCTCAAAGTCGCCGCCTATCAGAGCGAACCGATCATGCCGCCAGAAGACAACGACGTCGGTGCCAAGCCGTTGACGCCGGAACAATTGGGTCTGATCAAACTGTGGATTGACCAAGGTGCCAAAGGCGAAGTGCGCGGAGTTGCCGACGAGGTCGTTTTCGAAAGACTTCCCGCCGGCGTGAATCCAATCTATGCGGCTGCTATTTCACCAGATGGCCAATATGTTGCCGCTGGCCGGGCCAACCAGATCTTCATTTACCACGCGCCCAGTAAACGTGAAATCGGTCGCCTCACCGATCCCGCATTGTTGCAATCGGGCATTTACGACAACCCCGGCGTCGCTCACCTCGACCTCGTCCAGTCCCTTGCATTCAGCCCAGACAATGTGACCCTGGCGTCCGGCGGATACAAAACTGTCAAGCTGTGGCGTCGGGCTCGAAACGAAAAGGTGGCTGAGCTTCAAGGAATCGATTCGCCTGCCAGGTCAATCGCCGTCGGCTCGGATGGCAAATTCGCCGCGATCGGTCAAGAGAACGGAAAAATTAAGATCTTTGACGCAGCCACTGGCAAGGTTGCTCAAACGCTGGAGCACAGCGGAGCGATCACCGGCGCTGCCTTTTCGGCTGACGGATCAAAGTTCGTTTCCGGATCGCAAGACAAGACATTTCGATTGTGGAACGTCGCCGATTGGAAACAAATCGGCGAGCCTGTGGAAACCCCCGCGCCGGTAAATGCTGTTGCAATCGTTGGTGAAGACAAGTTGGTCGCCACCGGAAACGCGGACAACACGATTCGCACGTGGGTCCTGCCCGGCACTCCGGCTCCAGCCGCGGAAGGCGCCGAGGCGGCGGAACCACCGAAGCCCGTGAAAGAACTCAAAGGCCATGGCGGACCGGTCACTTCGTTGGCTGTCGTGCCAACGAACACTGTTCAGTTGCTGTCAGGCAGCCAGGATGCAACCGCACGCGTTTGGGATGTCAACTCTGGCGCGGCCGTTCGCACGTTGAGTCACGGCGGTCCGGTTGTTTCCGTCGCAGTTCGCCCCGACGGACAGAAGTTTGCCACGGCCAGCTCCAACAACATCGCCAAACTCTGGAATGCCGCGGACGGAAAACAACTCGCCGAAATGAAAGGTGATTTCCGGGCAACGCTGGCTGTCGGCGATATGACCCGAACCGTCGCGCTGGCAAAACGCAAGATTGACGACACCAAGAAGGACCTCGACGAAGCCAACAAACGCAAAACGGCGGAAGTAGCAAACCAGAAGAAAGCCGAGGAAGCCAAGACCAAGGCCGAAGAGGAACACAAAAAGAAAGTCGAAGCGGCAACAAAACCTGTCGCGGATAAAGAGGCTGCTGACAAAGAGCATGAGGCTAATACTGCGGCCCTGGCCAAAGCTGACGAAGCCAAGAAGGCGGCGGATGCTGCCGCAACTTCGACGGCCGAAGAGTTGAAAAAGGCACAGGCAACACAAACGGCGGCGAACAAAGCTGCGACCGATGGAGCAAGTGCGTTGACGGCGGCTCAGGGAAAGCTGAAGGCCGCCCAAGACGCAGCCAAAGCCGATCCCGATAACAAGGAAAAGGCGGGCGCTGTGGTCGCTGCACAAAAGGCGGTTACGGACGCCGAGGCGGCCAAGAAAACTGCCGATGAAGCGAAGGTCGCCGCGGACAAAGCCGTTGCCGACGCCGACACGAAGAAGAAGGCAGCCGACGAAGCGAAGAAAGTTGCTGACATAGCATTCGCCGATGCGACGGCCAAACAAAAGGCTTCAGATGCGAATGTCAAGAAGTTGGCCCCAGTCGCGCAAAAGGCAGTCGATGAGCGAACGGCCGCCGAGCGTGCGCTGAACGCCGCGAAGCGCACCATCGAGCGAGCCATTGAATCGGTAAAAAAGTCAACCGATGCCGTTCCCCCGATCGAAGCACTGTTGAAAGCCGCGGAAGAATCGCACAAGCAAAAGACCGCCAAGCTTGAAGTGGCGAAAAAGACCGAAACAGAAACGCCCAAGCCGCTGCACGCAATTGCATTTTCGCCAGATGGCTCAACCCTCGCGACATCCGGCGACGATCAAATCGTCCGCACTTGGGACAGCGAAGCCGGTAAGGCCATTGAGACGTACGTCGGCCAAGGTGCCGTGATCACCCAACTCGCGTTCATGTCGGACGGTAACATTCTTGCAATCGGCCAGAATAACTCCGCAGTCGTTTGGAACGCGACTGCCGAATTCCAAATCGTGAAAACGATCGGAACAATGGACACCGGCGATTTGACCGACCGAGTGACGTCGCTGGCATTCAGTCCCGATGGCAAGCAGTTGGCGACCGGCGCCGGCGAACCATCGCGAAGTGGTGAATTGAAAATCTGGAACGTCGAAGACGGTTCGTTGATTCGAGAAATCAAAGAGCCACACAGTGATACGATTTTTGCCATCGAGTTCTCGCCGAGTAGCGAGTTTCTCGCGACATGTGGTGCGGACCGATTCGTGAAAGTATTTGAGGTCGCCGATGGCAAGTTCGTGAAGTCGTTTGAAGGCCACACGCATCACGTGCTCGGCGTAAGCTGGCGTGCGGACGGTCGTGTGTTGGCGAGCAGCGGTGCCGACAAAGTGATCAAAGTGTGGGACTTCCGCACGGGCGATCAGATCCGTACGATCACCGGCTTCAAGAAAGAGCTTACGTCGATCCAGTTCATCGTTTCGCCAGACGGCAACAATATCTTGAATCTGGTTGCATCCTGTGGGGACAAGACGGTCATCACCCGCCGCAGTGACAACGGTGGCGGCGGCCCAACCTTCAGTGGCGGAACGGACTTCATGTATTGTGTCGACGCCAGCGGCGACGGGAACACGATTGTGGCCGGCGGCCAGGACAGCGTGCTACGAATCTGGCAACAAAACGGCACATCCTTGGTGACGTTCGCAGCCCCACAGCCAGAAGAAACCGCGTCTACGGATGGCGGTGGTTAGTTTTTGACCAACCGCAACCCTATCCCCTGCCACAATAACCGCAGATCGCGTGTCGACCAAGTCTCGCGGCCATGGGAAGGATCGCCGATCTCGATTCGGTGTTTTCGTGGAAAACCGTAAGCCACGACAGTATGTCCCTGACCGGGTGCCCAGCCATAATCGAGCGTGTATCGTGGATCAACGTCTGCGTTTGCGGGCAGGCCGACCAGCAGGATCACTGGCCACGCTGTCGATTCTCGCAAGCTCTGTATGTCGCAATGAAATGCTTCGACGTCGAATGAAGTATTTTGCGTCTTCAACTTCAGGCCACGATACAATCCAAGTTGTTGCGTCCCCCGCGGACCGGTCAAACAGAGCCGCATCATTTCTTGCTCGTTGGCCGGAATGCCGTGATGACGCAGCAAGGTTGCCGCGGCACAGGCGCTGCACGACGAGCGATTGCTTTGCAAACAGATGCCGTCCGCGGTCCACAAGTCGGCTGCCGACGGTGGGGTTGCCATCACCGGCTGGCAAAGTGCATAAACGCCAACCAGAATCGCCAGCGTCGAAACCATGGCTCGCCGCCAAGCGGGGATTGCATCTCGGCCCAGCAGAAGGCCGCCCACGCTGGCCAAGCCGACGGGAATCCAGTTTCCCAAGACAATCACGCTGGAGTGCGGAAGCCATTGCGTCAGCATCAATCGGCCGTGGACAAAAAATGCATAGCCTAGTGTGAACGTCCCCAACGATACCAGCCACAAATCGCTGGTTGTGCGCGACGTTCGTTGAGACAATTGCCATCCACCCAGGCACGAAAGTCCGCAGAATACGGCCATCACCACGATGCCGATGACAAGATCCATCATCACACTTCCCCCCGTTTCAATTCGCGAATTTGGACAAGACGAATTGATTGATACGGCGATCTGATTGTGGAATCACGCAGTCGAATGACTGGCTATTGGATTATCGGCAGAGTGTGACACACGCTGCTGGTGAACGCTTACACACGCCCCGCCATCTGGTGGATCGTCCGTGCTTAATTGGAATCGGTCAACATTCGCACTGCTCGATCTGGAAAGTCGGTAAACAATCCGTCCACCTTCGCGTCGTCGACAAAGATGTGCAGCAGTTCGTCAAACGATTCCACATAGTCCGGCAACGAATCCGCGCGAAATGTGAACGGATGCACTTCCAAACCGTGGTCGTGGGCGAGTTGTGCCAAGTTGCTGAGCGCGGGCTTTCCCGAAGCGTCCCGGCCATCACAGATCTGCGGAGTCCAGGGGCCAATGCCATCAGCGTATTGTGCGATTCTTTTGATTCCCGCCAACGTACGCAGCTCATCAAAATCCGTTGGCGCTTCGTCCCACGAATTGTCGCCGATCAACTGCACCAGTTTGAGTTTTGATTCTAGCTCCTCGCGTATCCGGCGCGTCTCCGCGGCGTCGAAGCATTGGACGTATGCACGATCTTGTTTCGTGCGATACTCAAATGCGTCCAGCACGCTGAGAACAATGCGGCTGATATCTCTGCCTTGGCGGCGGTGCCACGCCGGGGACTTGATTTCCACATAGATGCCGACGTTGCGTCCGGTGCTTTTGTTGAGTCCCTGGATGAACTCGATTTCTTCGGTCAGTGTGGAGATTTGAAAACCAGACTTGCCGATTGGGAAGCGCGTTGGATAGACGGCCTTGCCGGTTTTTAAGTCGATGCGTTCGTTCACCTGCAAGGTCTTGATTTCGTTTAACGTCAAGTCAATTGCATAGTACTTTCCATCTTCACGCGCCCGGTTGGGAAACTGGTCGGCGACATTGGTGACGACGTCCAATTGGACGTCGTGCAGCACGACCGGCACATTATCTTTCGTTAACACGACGTCTTGTTCGAGATAGTCGGCGCCCATTCCGTGTGCCAAAGCTTTGGCGGCTAGCGTATGTTCGGGCAGGTAACCAGATGCCCCGCGGTGAGCAATGACGATGGGCCGTTCGCCGCCGCCGACTTGAGAGGCAAGAAGGACGGCACACGAAAGTGCAATCGCCAGTTGCGCGACAAATTGTTCCACGGTCTGGCTCCTGTGTTCATCGCTGCGGGCACGCAATACAGGGTACGCCGTATTGGGTGCGCAGAATCCTGTTTGAACGGATCGGGTCTCCAACCTGTTGCGAGCCCAACACTTTGCCTATTATGACCAACAATCACACGAACCGCTAATCTCAGTCTCTAGCCAACCTCGGAGTCAACCGTGTCAACGACCACCATTCCAAACCGCACTCACAACTTCGTACCGTGGACCGTTCAGGCAACTCAGGACCAAGTGGTCGAAATCGCAGGCGGTCAAGGATCGTATTTCTGGGATTCTTCGGGCAAGCGGTACTTGGACTTTCTGTCGCAGTTGTTCAACGTCAATCTCGGCCATGGCAACGAGCGCATCATTGCTGCGATTCAACAGCAAGCCGAAAAGTGCTGCGTGGCAAGTGCGACAGTCATGCACGAAGGTCGAGCGCAACTCGGTGACCGGCTTGAACAGATCACACCAGGTAACCTCGCCAAATCTTTTTTTACCAACAGTGGTAGTGAAGCGAACGAGATCGCGTTTGCGCTGGCCCGGATGTATACGGGACGGGAAAAGGTGTTAGCCAAGTACCGGTCGTATCACGGCACGACGCTGGGCACGCTGTCCGTTGCGGGAGACCCTCGTCGAAGCCTGGCGAAATCGGGTCAGACCGGCGGCGTGCGGTTTTTCGACCCGTACTGCTATCGGTGCGATTTCAATCTGAGTTACCCGGCGTGTGCGTTGCATTGTGCAGATGCGCTGGAGCGGCAGATTTTGCTCGAAGGACCTGACTCGATTGCCGCCTTGATCATCGAGCCCTTTACGGCCACGGCCGGCGGATTTCCGTTACCGCCTGCTTATTTGACACGGGTTCGTGAAATCTGTGACCGACACGGTATCGTCATGATTGCCGACGAAGTCATTTGTGGATTCGGCCGCACGGGCAAGTGGTTTGCCATCGAACACGATGGTGTTGTGCCCGACATCCTGACGGTGGCCAAGGGCATTACCAGCGGCTACCAGCCAATGGGTGCCGCAATCGTCAATCAGAAAATCGCCGATCACTTCGAAAACGAAATGCTTCCATTGGGCTGCACCTATACAGGCCATCCGTTGGCCTGTGCGGCCGCCCTCGCTGCCATGGACGAATATGAATCGCTCGGCGTCATCGAAAACGCGAACGAAATGGGCAAGAAACTTGCCGAAGCTTTTGCGATTTTGAAGGACAAGCACGCCTGTGTCGGCGACGCTCGCAGCCAAGGGTTGCTGGGATGCCTGGAGCTTGTCAAAGACCGTCAGACGAAGCAGCCGCTGGTCGAATTCAACACCGCTCCCCCGTTGGTTGATGAAATCAAATCGCAGTTTCTTAGTCGCGGATTGTATGTCTTTGTGCGTTGGAATCTGCTCTTTGTCGCCCCGCCTTTGGTGATCAATGACGCTGAATTGGAAGAGGGAATTCAGTTGATCGATGACGTGTTGACATGGATCGACGACCAGATCTAGCAGAACCATGGATTTCCATCGTCCCGCCTATCTACCAACGCAAATCCAGTTGGGTTATGCTATGCCACGACGCTCATTCTGCAGTTTTTCGCAACGAGGTTAAGCCATGTGGTGTCGCGGCGTGCGTGGAGCGACGACGGCGGATGGAAATACAACCGATGAAATCATCACGGCCACCAGCCAGATGTTGGCGTTGATGATCCGGTTGAACGATATCCGGCCCGAGGACGTTGCTTCCGCGATTTTCTCAACCACACACGATTTGAATGCGCAATTTCCGGCGCTGGCTGCTCGGCAATTAGGCTGGACCGATGTGCCGCTCTTGTGTACGCACGAAATCGATGTTCCCGGGTCACTGGCCAAGTGTATTCGCGTGTTAGTGAATTGGAACACCGAGAAGAGGCAAGACGAAATCACGCACGTCTATATCAAGGAGGCGACGCGACTACGCCCGGACAAAGCGGAATTGCCGCCAGTTGATTTCCAAGAACTCGAGCGTTGGATCGGTGAGCAAATGGCAGGTTTCGAAATGAGCTAGATGCGTTGTTCAACTGTAGGACGGATTGCTAATCCGTCCGCCGGCCCAGCGAGACTGCAGGACGGATTTCCAATCCGTCCGTTTCGTCGTGGACGGATTAGCAATCCGTCCTACCCCCGAATCGAAAAAAGCCCGGCGCTGTTGAAACAGCCAGGCTTTCTGGTTTCTTGATCGATGGGTGCTACGAGTTGTAGCAATACACCGGCACCTTGCACGTCACCGTCTTGGGGACCATTCTGCAAACCGGAACGTGGATCGTTTTCTCATACTTTTCGGGGACCATCACAATGTATCGCTGCTTGTGTTCGACAGGAACCTCTTTGCACTTGACCACGTTCAATGTCTTGGTCACTCGTTTCGGTACGTAAACCGTACAAGTAACTTCGCGCGTTCGTTGCTCACGCTCATAATCGCAAACGCGAATCGTTCGTGTGCGAATCTCTGGTTTGCAAACCGTCACGTAATACTTGTAAGGAACTGTGTCCGTATAGGTTTTATAACAAGTCACCGGCACTTGCCGTTTCACGATCTTCGGTTGCCAGCAGCGTCGGCCGCAACGGTCCACGACCCAACAGCCGTGGTCTTCGCACACGGTTCTCATCACGGTATACGGAATCTTCTTGCAAACGACTCGATAGCCCGTCTTTTGGACCCTTGTTGGCACCATCACCGTGCACTGC
The DNA here is from genome assembly GCA_964343305.1 of uncultured Pirellulaceae bacterium. Taxonomy (GTDB): domain Bacteria; phylum Planctomycetota; class Planctomycetia; order Pirellulales; family Pirellulaceae; genus CAYFJO01. Next base: position 8,058 of record CAYFJO010000395.1, read on the forward strand.
TGCTCGACCGTTCGCCACACCGGTTTTGCGACGGTATACGTCTGGGTCCGTGTTTCCTCTTTGGGAACCATTACCGTACACGTGTATTCGACCTGTTTCGTTTCCGGAACGAGTGTCTTCAGCGTGACGGTGCGTTCGCGCTGTTGGGGTACGTGGCGCACGCATTGGATGGTGCGTTGTTCCATCACAGTCGTCGGGACCATGATCGTCTTGGTCACGGTTTCGTACCTGACACAAGGTGTGGCACACGACGGACAACACCGATGGCCCGCGGAAACATAAGATGAACACATCAATAAGATGGCGGCAAAAACGGACATAACACGGGGCGAACTTGTCATTACCAATACTCCGAAATTGGTTTGAAATGGTGGGGGGAATCAAGTGGGATTATAGCAAATACGATAATTGTGGGGTACATGCAAAGCTTAGGAAAATTACGCAATCTAAGAAGGTGTTCTTAGTTAGTTGGAAAACACACAGGCAAAGAACTCCCAAACTCACGGCGAATATGAGAGTTTTGGCCTAGTCAATTTGAGTGGTGTGCCAACGGCACGCAACGTCGGATCGCCTTTGTCATAGCGCTGCAATGTCATGTGGTCTTCTTTGGAAACGTCGAGGGCTTTGGCACGTTTACAGAGGTGGCTCCACGCACCCTACATGAATCATCCAAGTTCACGCGCGGTCCCGTTTGGAAATCGGTGTTCCAGTTGAAATGTTTGAAGTGGTTACACGGAATAGCCGATTGAAGGAGACGTGCAGTCTTTATGCATTGTGACATTCGTCACGTTGAAGGCATTGATAGCACGCCGGAAAAGCTCCCGATCGTTCGGCAAATCGTCAAATTCTCTGTGTGAATGCTACCTTGAAACCGTATCTAACCATCCTCTCGATACTCACCGTCGCTTCGGCTGCCGGTTGTCAACAAGGAGTGTTTCGAGCTGGCAGTTTGCCGCCGGAGTTTGTGGCACCGGGAGTGGTCAATCCACAACAACTCGATCTCGCACGTCTCTCAAGTTCGCAAGGTGGAAGTGATCGAATCCACGCTGGCGACGTGTTGCTTGTCACCGTCGTAACGGGCATCCAACATGTGGATGAACACAGCAGTTGGATGTTGCAAGTTTCCGAAGAGGGGATGGCCGATGTCCCGCTGGTCGGTCCCGTACAAGTCGCGGGTTTGAAACCTCAACGCGCCAGCTTGGCCGTTCGAGAAGTTGGTATTCAACGTGGCGTGTATCGAAATCCCCGGGTCACGATTCAGATTGATCAAAAGCACACAAAAAGCGTCACTGTGATGGGAGCCGTGGAAGAACCGGGTGTGTACCAGTTGCCAGCGACGGACTGCGACTTGGTCGCGGCATTGGCCGCGGCTGGGGGGTTAAGCGAAGAGGCGAACACCGTTGTCGAAGTACGCCGCCCCACCATCGGTCCGAACGGTGTCGTCCAGGCTTCCTATTCCGGCCAGCCAAATGCGAATCCAATGCAAGTTCAACGAATTGACCTGGTTCAGGCGGCCTACCAAGGGAATGCTGGCCTGCCTCTGGACGACGGTGCGGTCGTGATGGTGGGCAAACAACAAAAGCGACTTGTGTACGTGATGGGCCTGGTGAATGAATCGAAACAAGTCGAAATGCCGACGGATTCCGAGATGCGGCTGTTGGACGCGTTGGCTTCCGCCGGCGGCCGCACCATGCAGATCGCCGACAAGGTCACGGTCACTCGCCAGCACCCGCGTGGCGGACCTTCCATTTTAATCCAAGCATCCGTGCGTGAAGCGCAACGAAGTAGTGTCGAGAACATTCGCTTGGCACCGGGTGATGTCGTCAAAGTCGAAGAAACACCCACGACGTTCATCCTAGGCACTGTCCAGAACTTTATTCGATTCGGCTTTTCGGCCGGGGTTCCTGGGCTTTGATGCCGGACTTGTCATTGAATCAAGAAGTCCTTTTATGTCAAACGAGATGACCCAAGCACCTGGCAATGCCAGTCCGCAAGCCGATGGCGAAGCGGTACAGGCGCTTATGCGATTCTGGCGAGTGATTCGCTTTCGCATGCAGTACATCTTGGGCGCATTGGTTGTCGTGGCCTTGCTGGGAACGCTCTATTATCTGACGGCCACACACGTCTATTTAGGCACGGCATCAGTACTTGTCACACAGAGCAGTCCCAACGTCTTTAATGCATCGGCCGCAACGAACGCGTCGCAAAGGAGCTTTATTCCAACCTATGTGGATCTGTTTGAAGAGGCAGTGGTCGTTGACAATGTGATCAAAC
>CAYFJO010000396.1:0-7072 GCA_964343305.1 uncultured Pirellulaceae bacterium
TTGGGCGTCACGCCCGCGCGCACTTCAGGCGGCATCGATTTGTCCATGCGATAGCCGTAGACTTCGCCGGACCCAATTGGCCAGCACCAAATATTGATTTGCGATTTCCCTACGCCGCGCAAATAGATGCCCGAGTCGGCGTTGGGTAGTTTGATTTTGATATCCTTACCGCTGGAGTCCTGGACATGCGTTCCATCGGGCAAGATGATCGGCATCGCATAGAGTCCGGTCGTCTCTTTGATTCGCCAATCGATTTTCAAGATAAAGTCGCCGTATTCTTTTTCACTCCACAAACTCTTGTCGCGTCCGGGCGCTTCGCTGCGGGCGTCGTAATCAATCACACCATCTACAACCTTCCAGTGGCCGTTGTCACCTTCAGGCACAACCCAGCCGTCGAAGTTCTTGCCGTTGAACAACGATACGAACCCGTCCTCATCCTGCCCGGATACGTCTTGGGACAACGTGTGCCATGCGAGCAAGCTGAGGGAAATCGATATCATCAATGCATGTTTCATCGCGGAATCTCCTTTGAGGATTTCTAGTCGGATAACTTTGTCGGAACGGCAGATTCGCCAGATCGCATGCCAGCCGCCGCCACTCTTTGGTGCTTTCATGCTCCTGATTCTAGCATTGAACGTGTGCGCGTACCAGAAAGTCGCCTATTCGTCGGCCACGTTCAGATAGACTTTCAGCGCCGACTTTTCCTCGACCAACAGACGCATCAATTCCTCGTAGCCATCGAGGCCATCGACCGGATTCGTCAAAATGCGTTCGGTGACGCCCAGATGCAGGCGAACCTTTGCCATGCGCAATGCACCGATAGAAAAGGGCTTGCTGCACACACCCAACGATTTGATCGGGAATCCGTCTGAGGCGAGCGCGGATGAGTTCCTACCTGCCGCACGTCTTAGCGTTTCTCTTCAAGCAATCGCCGAAACGTCGTGTAATAGTGGATCGCCAGGCCACGATAAGTTGCGAACCGCTCGAAGTACTGATCCGCCGCCTTCGCCTGCTCATGAAAGTCAGCCGTCGAGTTGTCAGCAAATGTCACTTTCGGCAACATCACAAACTGGGCCGAAAATCCCGGCCATGGATCGCGCGCACGGATGGCCGGGATTTCGTGATCGGCAAAGTGTTTCCACTGAGGCTGTCGCAGGACGGAATTCCGTATCTTTTCCATTTGGGGGCGGAGAGTATCGGCGTCGGGCAACTCGATAGACGTTGTTAGTATCGAAGTGATGCTGGACATCGACTCGACCACTTTCTCGCTCAGGTCTTTGTCCGCCGGCATTTCTAAACCAACGTGGATCCGCGCCCCGTCGTCAAACGTGCGTATGCGGCATCCTTCGTAACGGCCGCTGCGAAACAGTACGCCGTGCTTCTTGAGAATCTTGTCATGGAATTGATCCTTCTCGATGCCGAATGCGAACCAAACATCAACGGGTCGCTGGGCGAACGTTTCCACGCCCAGGTAGAGGTCCGCGCCCTGGACCTTGTCCGAGAATTGTAGAAGGTCGCGGCCCAGCGTGATCATGCCGTCCGCGCCGTCGGCACGGTCGCGATAGTTCATGATGCCAACATTGTCCAGCAGCTCGATGCAATGCAGACTTGCCGCCTGCCGCTTGCCGTGGAAAGAAACGTCCGCTTGGGCACGCCCCGTATGTTCATCGCGATGGTGCCACCAAAACGGCAGGTCTACACCGAACTGTACGTTTTTCTGCCGTCGAACTCGCCGCTGGCATTCGACGTTCAACTCCAGATATTCTTTGAGCAGTTGTTCACGTAATTCGTGGTCGCGCCAGTGCGGCAAAAGATAAGGTTCGTTGTCCAAATGAATGCCGTCGAAACGCTCGCGATCGCCTCCCACGTTGTTGAACTCCAAAACGGCGTCAATCAGCGACAGCGGAATGTGATGCAACTCACGCCGGCAATAACTCGGATCGCCGTCCAAGGCATGTACGCTGATGCCGCGCCGATGCGCGTTTTTCAGAAACCGGCGAAGTTGCGTCACGCGCTGGAGCTGACAACCGACGTTGCCGCCATCGAGCCGCTTGAGCGTGTAATGCAGTTGAACCCATAGCACGCCGATGTTCTGAGCATCGCAAAAGTCCAGCAACTCGTTTCGCCATTCTGCGTCGTATAACAAGCTGCGAGCTTTCCACACCCACATCGCACGCGGCTGGTCTGGCGATTGCCGTGGGAATTCGCTTTCGCTGCTGAGAAGGGTCTTTTGGTGCGGAAGCTTTTTGAAACTGAGATCGTCAATGAAGATGGTGTGTTCACCCGGCGTGGAGAATTCCAACGTCACGCCGCCAAGTTCGCTGAGCGACAGCGTGTGTCCCAGATCCAGGGGAACGATGACCTCCTGCCACTCGGTCGTCACGCCACGCGGTAAAACACGTCCAACGTCGGCCAATTCCAGCGCGTCTTCTTTTTCGACCCAGCGACGGTCCGCGAGCTTGATCTTAAAACGCTCACCGCCTCGGCTTCCTTTCACCCAAAAGGAAAGAAAACGAAATCTTGTTGCGTTCAAATAACGAGGCTCGTCCGAATTCATGTCGAACAGGTGAATCCAAGCTCCACAAAACCCTTCATTTTTTTTGACCGCCGTGATTCGCAAGCTACGTCCAACCGGTCCGCGGCGAACCGTTGTGTCGCGCAAAATCGTCGCGTGTGACGGTGCGGCGTCAAACGAATTGCGATAACCGCCCAGTTGGTTTTGTACATCGTCATCGAACCGATCGACGACCAAGACGCGTTCCGCGGCGACGACGTTCAACGTGAGTAATCCGGCGATAAACAAAGCTCGCACGAGTCCATACCCTTTCGGCGAGAGGCGGATAAATACCTCAGTGGGACGGACTGGAAATCCGTCTTCCTGATCGCGCTTAGTTTGTCGAAATACTCGTTTCGTTGCAATCTCGATGTGCGTTTCGGAAGCGATTATCGTCGGCGAAGACGTTCGAACACGACTTCGATCGACGGCGAACGCGTGATGTCTTCAGGCAGCTTAGGAATCGCGTTTCCAGGCTTGAACACCTCCGGTTTTTGCGTCACGAGAAACACGACCTCGAATTTCGAACCATCGGGCGTTCGTGCATTCCCGAATCGGGCCAACAGCCGGAAATGGTTATCATCCGTCATTTCCACCGGTTCTTGCGCCCACCACATGCTTCCAGGTTCCGTCGATCGAATGAGAACAACCGGCCAGCCCTTGGTAGTGATCCGCCCGGTTAGCATTCCGATTCGTGACACGACTCCGTTGTCTTTGGGCTCGAGGATGACGTCTTTCTTGGACACCTTGCCCGCGGAGGGCTGATAAAGCACTCGAATCTCACTCGATCGGGCCAGGTCTTCGGGGATCTCCTCCAGCGGTGCACCAGGCGGACATTGTTCCAAGTCTTTCACGTCTTTGATCAGCACGGCAACCAATTTGAATGGAGTGCCGACGGGAGTCTTGTCATTGCCAATACGTGTGGAACTGAGGTATTGGAATCGATTCAAAACGGTCGCCGGTTGCTGTGCCCACCAAAAACTGCCGGGAATATCGGCACGAACCAGGACCAGTGGTTTACCGGGCACGGTCGTGGCGATCGAAACCGCTTCGAGGCTGTCCACCTTGTCATCGGCCTTCGGAGAAAGGATGGCCAACTCCGGCTTTTTGTCCTCTTTCTTTTCGGCCTTCAGAATGTTGCCAGTGGAAAGAACAGCGATCGCGCACACGCTGCCAAGAAGCAGCCTTCTCGAATTGAGCTTCATCGTGACATCTCCTAATTGGAATGATGGATCAGCCCCGATCGCCCCAGACTCGTTTTCACATCCGTGAGGCTATCATTTCTCCACCCACATTGGAACAGATTGAAGTTCCAAAACTTGTCGAATTAGGAAGTCGCAGTGTGGTTGTGACGAATCGCCAAACTTGGCCCTCCCGGCAAACCGTGCGCGTTGCGAAAGCGATTGGGATTGTGCCCGACGTACCGCGCGCATGAAAAAACCCCCGACCAATCTGACGACTGATCGAGGGTGTTTATCTGGAGAGATTTGACTGCAAGGATTCAAACGATGCCGTCAACTAGAAGTTGTACTCGGCACCGAGGTAAACACCATGCAGGATCAGGCTGCCGTTGGAGTCGATGTCCAAGGCGTCGTTGATGGCTCGCAGGTCCGGGTGGATCTGTTCGCCAGCCAAGGCAACTCCCGTGACCGCGACGGCTCGATAGCCAGCGGTCGCTTTCCAGCGGCACGAGATCTGATATTCGATCCCCGCGTTCATTTCGGCGAGAAACGAGAAGTCGTTTTTGTTGGCCGACAAATTCCAAGCAGTTCCCGCGAAAGGCCCGTTGTTGACAAACGCCGTGTTTCCGCCGCTGGTGATGCTCGTGCGATACGTCATGTGGTTGCCGTACATTCCAATCTTGGCACCGAGCGTCGCGCTGCATCGGCTGGACAAATAATATTTGCCATCACCGGAAATCTGAAAGCCCACGAGGTAGTTGTTCACATCATGGAACCAATCCACCTGGTTCGTACCATTGTCGAACACAGTTCCCGTGCCGCCTTCTTTGGCCGAGAACAAAATATCCTCGCCAAACTGGAAGAAGCGGGCACCGAATCCCCAGTTGAAGGACGAACGTGGCTGGCCGCAGTTGCCCATCATCATGCTGCCAGAATAGTTCCAGAAATTCAATTCGACGTTGTGAAACTCGAAGTTCCGTCGAATGCGATGCGCGTCGGCGGCGTCTACCCAACCATCGACGGTGGCGTTGGCACCGATGTCCGGATCGAACATCGTGATCTGGCTCCAATCGTGGATGCCGTCCAAGTTGCCTGGGTTCGCCAGTGAAGCGGCTGCCAACGTGAATTCCTCTTGCCCAGGATAGATGCCCCAATAGACGCCTTCCCACGCCCATTGGCCGCATGCAAAGTAGCGGCCGAAGCGACCTTCGACACCGCCCGACCAGGACATCTCGGCGTCTTTGTTGTTGACCAGTTGGATGTGTTCGGTGGCCACGGTATTCTCGACGCTGAACGCGTAAAAGTTCTCGCGGTCGCGATTCATGATCAAAGCGTTTGCACCGCCAAACCAGCCACATCGATTCCCCATGTTGCCGTACGAGTAACCAAGGTCGTAGCCACTGCCATACGCGCCATATCCTGCTCCACCCATCATGCCACCGAGCCACGATCCGCCGCCGGCGTTGCAACCATAAGGCGATCTGGTCGAATTCATATATGTGCTGCCATACGGTGCTGCCATGTTGCAACCGCCGCCATGACCATTGCCAGCCATGCCCGAATGCTCCATGGTTCCGGCCGGAACGGGCTCTGGTGAATCTTGTCCTTGCGGCGTCATCTGGTAACTCGCAGCGCCATGGTGTTGCGGCGCGGCAGTGTATTGCTGTTGGGGCACATTTTGCGGTCCATGTTGCGTCGCGTAGCCGGACGCTGCCGCATTGTAGCCGGTCATCGTCCGTGTTGTTCGCTGCACACCACGTCGAGGTGGAATTTCAGCCGACGGTTGTGGCGGCGCCTGGTTGCCGTATTTGGCCGATGCCTGGGAGATGGGATAGCGATAGTTGTTATTCGGCATCGGCAGCAACGAAGACGATTGATAATTCGTCTGTGCTGGGGCTTGCGAGCAAATGCACGCGCACGCCATGGCAACACTCAAGCCATGTACTAAGAGGGATTTCATCGTTCGACTCCTTTACAGTTGAGGTCCATCTCATAGCCGAGGTCGAATCCAGCTTCGACATCGCAGATGGATAAATTGGTAGGGTCGACGAGGATGCTTGGATCCTCGCACGATGGAGTCCGTTCCGAGTGTGACATCCGTAGTGTCAATATCACGAATCGACTCGCACGCCTCATCGAACCAAATACTTTTGGTGAAGTGGTCGAGAAATCTTAGAAGCTGCCCTGCCAATCAATACGGCCCGTCCAAGTAGAACGACACCGGCAACGTGAGGGGCGGTGGGCTGGCGATGAGAATTCGCACAGGTGGTGCAACCGCGATAACGGTCACGAAAAAGAGACGCGCCGAGTTCCGACGCGGAAAGACGGCAAGTTAGGACGCCATTCTGCGTTTGGCAAGCGTGGGCGTTGCCTCTTTGGGTGACGTCGATTGGGCGGTTTGTTGCGCCTGTGGCATGGCCAAGACCTCGTCGGCCATTTTGCGGTAGTCGGCCGCTCCAGGAGATCCCGGCGAGTACTCAAAGATCGATTGTCCGTAACTGGGGGCTTCGGCCAAGCGAATATTACGACGGATCTTGGTATCGAAAATATGGGCGTCATCCCAAGGACAGTTTCGCGATGTGCCTTGGCCAAGGAACTTGGTCACGTCGCCGGATACTTCCGCGGCCAGACGCGTCCCCGTTTCATACATGCAGAACATGACGCCGGTGAGTTTCAATTGCTGGTTGAGCCGCTTGGCGACGATGTCGATCGTCTTCATCAACTTGCTCAATCCGTGCAGTGCCAGAAAGTGAGGTTGGAGCGGCAGAAACACTTCATGGACCGTGGTCAGCGCGTTCAGCGTCAAAATGCCCAAGGACGGCGGACAGTCCAAAATCACGTAATCAAACTCAGCGGTGTCTTCTTGCATACGGTCGCTCAGAATGATCTCGCGACCAACTTCGCTGGCCAATTCCAATTCGACGGCGGCCAGGTCGAGTTGCGATGGGACGAGCCAGAGATTGTCGCCCGCCTGGTGACGGACATCTGCCAGCGCCGCGTCGCCGACCAGCACATTGTAGACGGACAGGTCGTTCTCACCCATCGCGAATCCTAAATGAAGCGAGGCATGGGCCTGCGGGTCCATGTCGATCACGCATACACGTTTGCCGGATTGGGCCAGTGCCGCGCTGAGATTCACCGCGGTGGTCGTCTTCCCAACACCGCCTTTTTGGTTGATGATGGCGATTGAACGCATAGTCCCAGACTCCTTTCGAGGACGAGCTGTCGACAAATGAAATGCCGATCGAGGCGGGAGTATAGCGTTGATCGGCGACCGGCTCCTAGAGGAATCATGCGACTTTCTTTGGAACGCTAGCGTGACCATGCGACCACAACT
>CAYFJO010000396.1:7172-10310 GCA_964343305.1 uncultured Pirellulaceae bacterium
TAGAGGAATCATGCGACTTTCTTTGGAACGCTAGCGTGACCATGCGACCACAACTTTGAGACGGATAGATGCGACACATCGGCACTTTGGATAACGAGGAAAAGGCGCACAAATTTGTGGCGTACTTGATCACGGAAAATATCTCGGCCAAGTTCGAGCAGGATTCCGACGGCTGGGACGTCTGGGTACGAGACGAAGATCAGTTGGACCGCGCCGTTGAAGAACTTGAGCGTTTTCTTGCTGATCCCGATAACGCCTTTTACGAAAACGTCGAGGAACACGCCGACGCCCTACTTCGGGAAGAAATGCGGCAGCGCGAGCAAGCACAAAAAAACGTCGTCGAAATGCGCGGCAAATGGGGGAAATCGGGCGGTGCTCGCCGTGCCCCCCTCGTTTTTGCGTTGATCGCTTTAAGTGTTGCAGCGACGATCTGGACCAACTTTGGTAAGAACCGAGAAAACTTTGACTACTTGTCTTTTTGCTCTGCTTATCAGAAAGTTGGATGGGATGACGACTCACTCAACAACACACTCATCAACATCCGTCAGGGACAAGTGTGGCGACTAGTTACACCGATCTTTGTGCATCTTTCGTTCATTCATCTCTTGTTCAACATGTATTGGACGTACTACCTCGGGTCACAGATCGAAGATCGTCGCGGAACACGTCGGCTTCTGTTGATGGTCTTGACCGTTGCCTGCATCTCAAACGTGGCACAGGCGGGAATCGAATCGCCGTGGTTCGGTGGCATGTCCGGCGTTGGTTATGGACTATTTGGTTACGTTTGGATGAAATCAACGTACGACCGTGGTAGCGGAATCTTCGTGACGCAGGGTACGATTTTGATCTTTCTTGTGTGGTTCTTCTTTTGTCTCAGCGGGTTCGCAGGCCCCGTTGCCAATACAGCTCACGGTGCTGGTCTAGTCGTTGGTGTCGTGATCGGGTATTTCCCGGTGTTTCTAAGATCCATCAATCGCAGCTAACTCTCGCCATCCTCGTGCAGCACGTCAATTGTAAAACGCTGAAGAGCACGAAGTATTTTGGCGTTAAATGGCGCCCTGCGCTGCCGCTCGACGAAATATAGTTCCGCGTGAACAAAGTCCAACACGATATTGACATCGCTCTCACCTTGTTTAAATCGTAGACCGCACTCCCATTTAGGATGCTGATTCGAAGTACCCCGGCTCCAATCGAAGCTCGCATCTTCAATTAGTGCATGACGCGCGTGCAGTAACCCCGCATGGTCGGAAATGTCGATGGATCCTAACACCAAGAGATTCGAATTCTCGATCTGCAACACGTCATCCGATACGCTGGATTCCGTCATTGCTTGCAATCTTAGTACTGCGACGCTCTTTGGATGACGAATTGTTGTTGCAGCCTCGATTCCCCAGAAATCCAGCGAGCGATGCTGTTGGGTATGGTGGTACCAAACGGCCGTGCCGCCGGCGGCCACTCCGAGGAGCAAAATGACGCCGATCACCAAAACGCCTCGATTCATGGGGACCATATTCTCCAGATGCCGCGGGACAAGTATACTGACAGGCCAACCTGTAATTTAGATTGCGTTGCCATTTGAAACTACCCTGACAAGTCCATTGGGCAAGGGAGAGCAGCAATGCCCGACACTTTTGACGAATACCGCGAAGCGTTGATCATGGAAACCAACACGGTGTGGCCCGATGAGTACGACGAGTTCGAGCTTAGCGACAAAGCCCGCATCGCCGAAGCCTTGCACGGCGACCCACAGAACGCTTCGCATCTGGAATATGTTCGCACGCACACCGGATTCTGTCGTCAGATCACGGTGACACAAGAAGACGTTGATCGCGTGAGCGGCGTCTAGAAGAGTCGCCTTTCGCTCTGCGAAAGTACGCGAAAAGCAACATAACAGCAAACTTCATGTCCGCATCCAAACGCGTCCACGTAAACCTCGGCGACCGTGCCTACGACATTGAAATCGGCGTCGGCAACCTTCTGACGGCCGGTCCATTTGTCGCGGAATTGCGTAACGCGACTCATGCGGTGGTCATCACCGACACAAACGTCGAGGAGCCACACGCTAAGACCGTTGCCAACAGCCTGGCCGAATACGGCGCGAACGTCGACCTGGTCACGGTCGAAGCAGGCGAACCGAGCAAGTCCGTCGAAATGTCCCATCAGCTTTGGCACAAGTTGCTGGAGTTGGGCACCGATCGTAAATCCACCATCGTCGCGGTCGGCGGCGGAGTGATTGGCGATCTGGCGGGGTTCGCGGCTGCAACCTTCGCGCGAGGAATCGCACTGGTCCAGGTTCCCACCACGCTGTTGGCCCAAGTCGATAGCAGCGTGGGAGGCAAAGTCGGAATCAATCTTCCACCGGCCAAGAACATTGTCGGAGCATTCTGGCAACCTCGCGGAGTGTTGATTGACATCGACGTCCTGAAGACTCTGCCGGAACGCGAGTACAAGTCGGGGCTCGCCGAAGTTGTCAAATACGGCGTGATCATGGACGAGGCGTTCTTCGAATACCTTGAGCAGCACGTGGAGGCGTTAAACCATCGCGACGCGGAAGTGCTCGAATATGTCGTGGCCAAGTGCTGTCGCTTGAAGGCGGACGTTGTTGAAGAAGACGAAACGGAAGTTTTAGGGCGACGCGCGATTCTGAATTATGGCCACACATTTTGTCACGCGATTGAATCCGTGACTGGTTTCGGAGAGTATTTGCACGGCGAGGCCGTTTCCATCGGCATGCTGTGCGCGTCACGATTGGCAGCGCGACTGGGCCACATCGACAACGTGGTGACGCAGCGGCAGCGCGATCTACTCGCGGCCCTCGCCTTGCCAACCGAACCGCCGGAATTAGACGTTGAGGAATTGGTGTCGGCAATGTCGCACGACAAAAAAGTGGAGCACGGTCGCCTTCATTTCGTGCTGCCGACCAGGCTCGGACACGTGGAAGTCATGCCAGATATCGAATCGAACCTCGTTCGGGACGCAATTCGTCCGCAATGATTTGGATGGTCTGTGGCGACAAGCTGCCAGCTTGTCAATTCGCAAGCTTGCCGCTACGGTCACAGTTCTGGACAGCACACCACGAAGTCTACTAATTGTACAGCGCACCTTGCATGATTTTTGAAGAAGCGGTATGACCCTAAC
>CAYFJO010000397.1:0-10304 GCA_964343305.1 uncultured Pirellulaceae bacterium
GAATTCGCAGGGCTCAAATTCTAAAGCGTTCCATTAACTGCGCCGGTCTCAATAGGAACGTGATTGCCTTGTTTTTTGAAACGCAGAGGACGCAAAGTTACGCAAAGAAAAAAGCTGGATTCTTCTATATCTCTGCGCACCTCGGCGTCCTCTGCGTTTCAAATTCTTCGACCTTGTTGGAATCGGCGGGTCCACGCCTGCCGTGCTCGTGACCTTGTGGCATTTTTGTCTCAGCGTCACAATGCGCGGCCAGTAGAACATTTGAAATGGGAACGCGCGTGTGACATCAACTTCGTGGAATTTGAAAACGAAACTGATTCTTGTCGCCAAGCTCGTTATCTTTACACTCGTCGTGGCAGGCGTCTGGTTTACGATTTCTCGGGCGCTGGGTGAAATTGAAAAGAAAGAATACTCGCTGGCCGATGTTGATTTTCGCTGGATCGTCGTTGCGGGCTTGGCATATCTGACGGGAACGTTGCCTTGTTGGGCGTTTTGGCATCGGACTTTGTGGGCGATGGGACAGCAGCCGACTTTGTGGGAGTCGTTTCGGGCTTACTACATGAGTCACCTCGGAAAGTACGTGCCGGGCAAGGCGATGGTCGTGGTCCTGCGCGCGGGTTGGATTCGGAGCGAGCGGACCGATACCACCGTGGCGGCGATCAGCGTGTTTGTCGAAGTGTTGACGTTCATGGCCGTGGCGGCGTTTGTTGCTGGATTGATCCTTTGCATTTGGTATCCGAGCAACGTGATTTTTTTGATTCTGGCCGTGGGATTGATGGTCGCTGCTGGTGCTCCGACGGCACCGCCTGTTATGCGGTTTGCGATTCGGCTGTTGCGAGTTGGCAGGATCAATCCCGATGTGGAAACGGCGCTCGACGGTTTGAACTACCGATTGACGATTTCCGGCTGGATCACCATCGCCGGAGGATGGTTTATTCTCGGCGGGTCGCTGTGGTGCACGCTGGCGGCCTTGCCAGGTGTGCAGCCGTCGTTTGAACATTTGCCGTTGCTGGTCGCTTGTTTGGCGCTCAGCACGGTGGCTGGTTTTGTGTCGATGTTACCGGGTGGGATCGGAGTGCGTGAATATGTTGCGATGGAAATCCTGCAGTACTTGGGTTACAAGGCGTTGCCAGCCGCGATTGCCGTCATTGTGCTTCGACTTGCTTGGTTGCTGTCGGAAGCGACGATTTTGGTTATTCTCTATTTGATATCCCTAATACGGCATGAAAAACCACGAGAGGAGAAATTACAAATAGCAAAAGACAAATAACAAACAAATCCCAAATTCCAAATTCGAATCTTCAAACAGGTTTTTGGATTTTTGAGTTTTGGGTTTGGAATTTGTTTGTGATTTGTTTCTTGTAATTTGAGATTTCCAACGCTCATGTTGTCCACCGTCATTCCCGTCTATAACGAGGCCGAGAGCCTAGAAGCGCTGCACGAAGAATTGAGCGGCGTTGCCGAAGAGCACGGCTACCAGCTCGACATCGTCTTCGTCGACGACGGTTCGACGGACGAATCTTGGGACATGATCGAGCGGTTGGCCGAAAAGGATTCGCGAATTCGCGGCATTCGCTTTCGTCGAAATTTTGGCAAAGCGGCGGCGTTGAGCGCGGGCTTTGAAGCGGCTCGCGGCGAGATTGTGTTCACGCTGGATGCCGACTTGCAGGACGATCCGTCGGAGATGCCCCGTTTTTTAGAAGAAATGGAAAACGGGCACGATGTCGTGAGTGGTTGGAAAAAGGTGCGGCACGATCCGATTCACAAGACGCTTCCATCGAAAATCTTCAACGGGCTCGTATCGTGGACGACGGGCGTCAAGTTGCACGATCACAATTGTGGCTTCAAATGCTACCGTCGCGAGATCTTTGACGAGGTGCGCTTATATGGCGAACTGCATCGCTTTGTGCCGGTGCTAGCCAATGCTCGTGGTTGGAAGGTGGGCGAGGTGGTGGTCAATCATCGCGCACGACAATACGGCCAGTCCAAATATGGCTTCCGGCGTTTCGTCAAAGGGTTTCTTGATTTGATGACGGTTTATTTTCTGACTGGTTTCGACCAGCGGCCGCAACACATGTTGGGCACGGTTGGGATCGGATCGTTTTGTTTCGGATTGTTTGGATTGGTCTACATGGCCGCCTATTGGTGCATCAAAGTGGGATACGACATTCCAGATGAAGTCATGAAGCCACTGCATCAACGGCCCCTTGTGATTTATTCCATGGGCGCGCTGCTGCTCGGCGCTCAGTTGATGTCGATCGGTTTTTTGGCCGAATTGATGACTGCTTATTTTGGACGCGAACACGTTACTTATTCCGTCAGACAACGAATCGGCGATGAAGATGACGCCAGCGGATGATCCAACTCGCCAACTTCGCCCCGCGATTTATTGGCTGCTAATCCTGACGTCGACGTTTGCAATGGTGGGACGTGTGTTGACGGTGAACGGCCGGACCAATCGCACGCCGTTCTTAAGCGCCAACGACATCAGCCGTTGGTGTACGATCCGATCGCTGGTTGATCACGGCACGTATGTTATCGACCCAGTAATTTTCAACTCTCACACGGGCCAGCACGACCATCCGCTGTGGCACACGATCGACAAAGTTCGCCATCGCAGCCACGACGGTCGCGAACATTTTTATTCGAGCAAGCCGCCGCTGTTGCCAACGATGCTGGCGGCGGAATACTGGGTGATTCAAAAGCTGACTGGCGCGACGTTGTGGGGCAATCCGTTTTACGTCGGCCGATTGATGCTGATCACGAGCAACGTGTTGCCGATGGTGTTGTATTTCGTGCTGATGATGCGGTTGGTCGAGCGCTATGGACGGACGGATTGGGGGCGCACGTTTGTGATGGCCTGCGTCACGTGGGGCACGTTTTTGACGACTTTTTCTGTGACGCTGAATAACCACCTTCCCGCGGCGATCAGCGCGACGATCGCGATCAGTGCGACGTTGGCCATTTGGTACGACGGCAAAAAAGAATGGTGGCTGTTCGCGCTCGCCGGTGTCTTTTCGGCCTTCACAGCCGCCAATGAATTGCCAGCACTGTCATTCCTTGTTGCGACCGGATTCTTGCTGCTGCTCAAAGCGCCAAAGCAAACTTTGCTTGCGTTCACACCCGCGGCAGCGACTGTCATCGTTGCGTTCTTCTACACAACTTGGCTTGCTCACGAAAGCTTGCGCCCACCGTACATGCACCGCAAAGACGGTGCTCTGATTGCGATGGTCTCGGTTGGCATGACGAGTCCCAACGAAGCAACTTTGCACGAAGCTCATCGTGTTCGAATTAAGAAGCTAACCAATGGCGCCGTCGATTTATCGCCCGAAACGCAAATCACTGGTGCTCCAGTTTTGTCGAGTTCAAACAAATTGAGTCTTGCACGATGGGTCATCTACGATCCAGTGAATCAAAAAAGGTATGCGGCCATCGGACTCGATCAAATACTCGAGCTTTCGATAGAACTTCGCGAGTGGGACAACTGGTACGAATACGAAGGCAGTCATTGGATCGACCGGCAAATCAAGGGCGACGAAGTGGAAGAAAGTCGCGCCGCCTATGCGTTTCATGTCATCGCTGGGCATCACGGCATTTTTTCTTTGACGCCGATTTGGATTTTGACGTTGATTGGGCTTGGGGTTTTGGTTGTTGGATCTGATGGAGAGGCCAGTCCGTTGGCGAAGGTCTATACGCCGCTCGACAAATGGCGCGGCGGGAGCAGTGACGATCGAGATTATCAACTTCGTACCTTCGCTCTCATGGTGATCGCATTATCGATCGTGGTTGTTTCGTTTTACCTTGCCCGGCCGCTTGCCGATAGAAACTATGGGGGCAACACGAGCGGATTGCGATGGCTGTTCTGGTTCACGCCGATGTGGTTGACTTGCATGATCCCTGCGGCGGATCGGATGGCATCGTGCCGCAAGTGCCAAGTAGTTGGTTGGTGCTTGCTAGCACTCAGCGTGTTATCGGCCAGTTACGCGAGTCTCAATCCGTGGGTGAAGCCTTGGATTGCGACGTATCTCGACTATTTAGACCAGTAGGATGGGACCATTATCCCGTCCAAGGTGACTGGCTGGCTTGGTCGGGACTGTGGTCCCAACCTTACGAGTCCTGCCGACGTGAAATCAAGGTTGCACGAAATCCCCAAGTTGCCGATCATTACCCACCAGCAAGATGACGCTGCCAACTAGCTGACAGCGGAGTACTCCCGCCACTCTTCGACTCAGATACGGAAATCAAAAGGAGTCATGGACATGAAGTCTACGACCAAATGGATTTGGATTCTCGCCATTGCACTTGCTCCTATTTTGACCACAGGTTGTGGATCCGGCGCATCAACGGATGGAGTCCCCGACGCGAATATCAACGCCAAAGGCGAAGGCGACACAAAAGAAACGGACGGAGACAATGGTTTCAGTAACGAAGGCCCCGTTTCGCTACGGGCAGACAACTTGTCCAGCATGTCGCCCGCCAAAGTGGCCGGAAAGCCAACTCGCACGATCGTTATCAAGACAAATCTGGGCGACATCACCGTCGAACTAAACCGCGCGAAAGCCCGTCGCACAGTCGATCATTTCCTGGATAATTATGTCGACCTGAGTTTTTACGACGGCACTGTTTTTCACTACGTCCAAGACGGCGCGATGGTCATCGGCGGTGGCTTCGACACGGATCTAAAAGAAAAACCGCATCGCCACGAAGTCGGCTATGAAGGCGACAACGGTTTGAAAAACGTGCGCGGTACGATCGCTATGAATCGTCATCCTGATTTGCACAACAGCGCCACGTGCCAGTTCTTCTTTAATCTGACGGACAACCCAAGTTTCGATCATGTCGCGGATCAATCAAAGGAATCAATCGATACATCACGAGAGTTCCCGACCGAATTCGAAGACAAGACGAAGTATGGCTACACCGTCTTCGGCAAAGTGACCGCCGGCATAGAAATTGTCGACCAAATCGGCAAAGTCAACGTCCACGACACGGCCAACTTCGTCAGCACGCCTGTGACGCCGGTCATCATTGAATCGATCCGCCGCGTCGAGTGAGCCGAAAATGGCTAAATTCTGCATTCAACTTTTTGTGCTCTTTGCGCCAGACGATCTCAATGAAATTGAAGGCAAAGCCGCCGTTGATAGAATTGCATGTAGGATGCGAATGACATCATGTGTCCATGTGATTGAAACCAAGATCAAGGTCGACAGAGTTTTTTGGGATCAAGTCTTTCCCATCTACTTGCCCATTTACTGCACTTACCGCTAGAGTTTCAGCATTCATTATCGCTCGCACGTGTAACCAAACCGCGCCGTGAACCCAGTGCCGAGTATGCCCGAACCGTGTACTTGATACGGTTGATCGGTGATGTTCTCCAGGCTCAAGCTCACGCGATGCCGATTGGTTTGGCCGAAGGTGCGACCCATCCTTAGATTAAGCGTGGCGAAGCCAGGCGTGCCGCCGAGGGGGATTCTTTCATCGGTTACGTCGCGGACCGTATCGAGGCGGTTTTGGTGGCGCGACATCCAGGTGTAGATGGCGAAGTAACTTCTCAAACGCGGGTCACGCCAGCGCAGGCCGAAGATGCCTTGTGGCGGGGGAACGCGGCTGAGCGGCGCGCCAGTGACCATGTTGCGGCCGTAAGTATACCAGAAATTGCCGTACATCGACCAGCCGTTTTGCAGCAGATACTCGCCGTCCATCTCGAGGCCTTGGATGTACGAGTCCTGATTCGCAGTGCCGAAATTGTTCGGGGCGTTGGCGACCGACACCATGTTCTCTTGCAGATCGGTCCAGTAGACGTATGTTTGGGTTCGCAGCCGATCGGAGTCGGTCTTCAGGCCGATTTCGTAAGTAATCGATCGTTCGGGAATGAGGCCGAGACTGGGGACGCTTTGGCCGTTTTGCAGCACGTTCGGATTGTTCGCCATCAAGTCGTCGAGGTTCGGTGCACGAAAGCCTTCGGAGATCGAGCCGACAAGATGCAGGGCTGGGTTGATTTCGTACACAAAGCCAACTTGTCCGACCCAATCGCGGAAGTTCGTCTTGAGAAAGACGGGCTGGCCGGAAAACGATGGTGTTCCGCCAGTGTCGATTAACTCGTAGCGAACGCCAGCCACCGCATCGAGCCGATCGGTCAACGCGACGTCCCAATTGATGAACGCACCGATACGTTCGTAGTACGCATCGTCCGGCACGATCAATCCTGTGCCGACCGAACGCGAATCGACATCGTCGTGATACCAATCGACGCCAGTCGTCCATTTACCGAATTGATCGAGGTCCCGCGTCGCGACAACATTGATGCCAGTCGTTTCGACGTCCGTCTCTTGGATGCGAGCGGTCGGCACGCCGCGGACGAGGATTTCGCGTTGGCGATGGTACGAGCCGGTGATGGTTATCGCGTCGAAGCAGCCACCGCCCAGCGGATCGAGCGCCTGGTAGCGAATGTAAGCGAGGTCGCGTTGTTGAGGCATGAAGAATCGTGCGCTGCCGAGCGTGTTCAGCCCGCCGCGATCGAGCGGGAAACCGGGGAACTTGTCGCTGCGGATGACGTCGTCTTGTTCGTGGTGTTGGATGGCGACAGTCAGCATCGAATCCTGGGTCAACAGGAAATTCATTTTCACATCGCCCGCATGTTGCTGATAGTTGGTGCCTGGTTGTCGGCCAAACGCGCCGAATCCCGTGTCGAGGTCGCGGACATTCATGAAGCTGCCGCCGGCGAATGCGCCGACGTTGCCAACCCAGCCTTCAACATTCATGCGACTGTAAGGCGAACCGTTCGACGTGTTGTAATACTGCGTGAACTGGTGGCTCGAATAATCGCCGTGAAACAGTCCCCAATGGGAATCGGGCCCACGAGTCACAACGTTGATCACACCGCCAATGGCGTCGGAGCCCCATTGCACCGATCCTTGGCCACGCAGCACTTCGACGTGGTCCACCATGCCGGGATCGATGGTGTTGAAATATTGATTTGGGCCGCGGCGAAAGAACGAGTTGTTGAGGCGAATGCCGTCGACCAAGACCAGCACTTGCTGGCCGGTCAAGCCGCGGACAAACGGCGACGCTTGTCCAGCGGCGGTCGCTTGCATGAGCACGCCCACTTCGTTTTGCAGCGAGTGAAACATGTCCGGAGCTTGCTTTTCGACAAGCGATTGGCGCGTTGTGATCGAGGCGGCAAACGGCGTATCGAACAGCGATTTTTGATTTCGCAAGATACCGGTATTGTCCGATAATTCACCACGTTGTCCGAAATTCAAATTCGAAAGCGACGGGAAACTGTCCGTCAAATCAAACGTGATCGATGGCCCAGGCGAGGTGACTTCGATTTCGGGAAGCGGCTCTTGAGCGGGCGGCTGTACGACGACCGGCGGCAAAGTTCCCCCCGGCTGTTCGCCCTCTTGAGACGCAGCGACAGAAAACAACACAACGACAAACAAACACGCAAGAATCCGTTGGTACATGCTTAGTAGAATCCGTTCAAGGCGGCGCGTTTTGCGTGGACGCCCGATGCTAGTTCGCAAGCCACGCCGCGATTTTCCATACTTATGTTGTTATCGATTGCTGGAAAACGAACGATAAGCCGCCATTGAGTTCGTCGCGTGATGCCAATCACACGTGAATGAGGGGTGTCGCGGGTTGAACAGGTTGCGCCGGCAAAACTGCCGATTTAATCGCGCGGTTCGGCAGTAGTCGTTTAACCCGGCTTTTGCCCGCAGTGTGTGTCGGTTCGATCGACAAGCGTGACGACGCGGGCGACACATTTTTGACGTCGTGCCCCTGACGTTGGGCGATTTGCGGAGAAGATGGCCGTCGGCGCGATGTTTGCATCCTGCGGGCGTCTGCGACTCGTTGATTGAACGCTGGTTGCCAAATAGACTACTGAGATGTTGAACGTGATTTGGAACTCTTTGCTTCGCCCATATACTTCCACCGCCTTCGCCTGGTCGGCGACGATTCACGTTGGTGTGGTGGTTGCCGGAATCGCATGGTTGCCCGCGATGCTCGACCAGCCTTCGATGAGTGGTGAGTCGAATGTCATCTATGTTGAATTCTCGGATGTATCGGCCAAGCCTGCACAAGAATCGGCGGTAGTTATTGAGAAAGAGCCGGTTGAGTTGCCACCCGATCCGACGGTCGACGAAAAACCGCAGGCGACGCCCGTGGCAGCAACCGATCCGATGCAATCGAGCGATGTGTCGCCCTCAGACGCCGGCAAACCGCAGGTCGCGGGTACGGATGAACGGACGCCACCAAACTTGTCGAGTAATCGCCCGCCAGTATATCCGCGCGAAGCCATTCGGCGGCGGCTTGAGGGCACAGTGGTGCTGCGGCTCTACATCGCCGCGTCTGGCCGAGTTGAACGAGTTGAGGTTGAACGATCCAGCGGGCACGCGATGCTAGATCGATCGGCCACCGCCGCGGTTCGGCGCTGGCACGGCCGCCCGGCGCTGCTAAACGGAGTGCCAACGTCGAGCGAAGAACTTCTGCCAGTCAAGTTTAAGCTGTCGAATTGACGCGACCAACGGCGGGTTTTTGCGGAAAAAGCCACGTCACTTCTGAAGTTTTGGGCGAATTGTTTCGATACCCCTTGTTGTCGATCGGCGGCTGATTACAATTCTTCGCCTCATGGATCTCGAGTTTTGCATAACCCATTGACAACATTTGTGTAAAGGAATAAATTGTGAGTTTGCCCTTGGGCGAGATGAACCACCAGTGGCCACGAAAGGCCTTCTTTTGTTCCCCCGATTGGCGAACCTAAAGAATCCCTTTCCTGTCCATTGAAGACTGGAGCGAGCGGCCACCCATGCTGCTCGTGGCTCTTCGGAGCCTTTGATCTTTGACAATTTGGTTTGTTTGTAGATGGCATCTTCGTGAGATGAAGTCTTGTTGGTTTGGGCCTTGTGCTCAGAGCAACTCATGACTTCGATTTCACATAGATTAGTTCTTAGTTAGCGCTAAGATGAATTGAGAATCGTTACTGGATTATGAGTAGCAATTCGTGTCGATCAGCAGCGTTTCGTAAGAGACGTTTTTCCGGAAATCGGGATTCGCAAAAGGCCCGGTTCGAAAGAATGTTTTGCTGGTTGGCCGGTTTATCCACGAAGTTCAAGTTCGAGCGGACTTAGGTTCGCGAGAATTATGCTCGAAAGAGTTTTGAATATTTGTGGTCAAGCTACTAAGGGCGCATGGGGGATGTCTTGGTGTCGGAAGGCGATGAAGGGCGTGGAAGTCTGCGAAAAGCCCGGGGGAGTTGACAAACGAGCGTTGATCCTGGGATTCCCGAATTAGCACGCATTGAATACATAGATGCGTAGCGGCAAACCTGGTGAACTGAAACATCTAAGTAACCAGAGGAGTAGAAAGAAAAATCGATTCCGTAAGTAGCGGCGAGCGAAAGCGGAATAGCCCAAACCGCGGAGATTTTCTCTGCGGGGTTGTAGGGCCCTTCACATGAGAGTTACAAAGCAATCTGAAAGCAGAATGGTATGGAAAGACCAACCACAGAGGGTGACAGTCCCGTACGCGACTTCGGCATTGCCTCTCGAAGGGTACCTGAGTAGGTCGAGTCACGTGGAACCTCGACTGAATCTACGGGGACCATCCCGTAAGGCTAAATACTCTCCGACGACCGATAGTGAACTCAGTATGGCGACTGAAAGATGAGAAGAACCCCTTCTAGGGGAGGAACGTGAACCTGAAACCATGTGCCTACAAGCGGTCGGAGCACTATACAGCGCTTGCGCTGGATGTGTGACGGCGTGCCTTTTGCATAATGATCCGGCGAGTTACCGTCTGCGGCAGGTTAAGGGCTTACGGCCCGGAGCCAGAGGGAAACCGAGTCTGAATAGGGCGCTGAAGTCGTTGGTGGTAGACGCGAAACCTGGTGATCTACCCATGAGCAGGTTGAAGCGCGAGTTATATCGCGTGGAGGACCGAACCCACTTGGGTTGAAAACCGAGGGGATGACTTGTGGGGAGGAGTGAAAGTCTTACCAAACCAGGAGATAGCTCGTTCTCTCCGAAATATCTTTAGGGATAGCCTCAAGCAACTATGACACGGGGGTAGAGATACTGAATTGGATGGAGGCCCTTCCCGGGGTACTCCACTGAACCAAACTCCGAATACCGTGTTAACTATCTTGGGAGTCAGTCCACGTGGGATAAGCTGCGTGGTCGAAAGGGAAACAACCCAGACCGTCTGCTAAGGTCCCGAAGTTATACTCAGTCACTAAGGAAGTTAGAGTGCCGTGACAGCCAGGATGTTGGCTTAGAAGCAGCCACCATTTAAAAAGTGCGTAA
>CAYFJO010000398.1:0-10297 GCA_964343305.1 uncultured Pirellulaceae bacterium
GATCATTGATATTCGGCAACAGACTCGCCGGACTAATCGTGTGTGGACCCGTACCGGGGATGTTGAAGATGATCACATCAGGTCCGGCCGCCAAATTGGCGATGCTGTTGGCCTGTTGCGTTGCGGCGCGCAGCGTACATTCTGGGTCCGCGCCAACGGTCCCACCTGTATTACAGACGCCGTCGCCAAGATTGTTGTCGATCAGGTCGCCCGTTGAGTTGACGACAAACCGATTCACCGTTTCGATCGTGGCTTGATAATCCTCGACTTCGCCATCGTTGGCCGCACCTGTGGGCAACAGCCCGCCGCTGGAACTGATACGGAATCGCAAAGTCGTCAAACCAAACGAGGCGTCCGCCGGAAAAACATCGCTGAAGGTATTGTTGCCCGTCACCACCGCCTCGCTGGCCAGAAACTGTTCGTCTGTATGCGTCCACATGCCGTCGCCATTCAGATCAATCCAAGCATCAACGAGTCCAGGAGCGGACGCATTGATGGTGAACGAAGCTGGCTGACCCGGCACCAGCAATCCATTAATGGTGACTCCATCCTCGTCATCACTGCCGTCCGAGTCGTCGCCAGTGGCGGACGCATTGGGCTGGCCGTCCGAATCGGCATCCACACTTGCGCCCATGAACAACTCAGAACCAAGCACATGCCGTGCCCCGTCGCTGGCGAGAAGTGTGGGGAATGTCGCATCTGGTGCGTCGCCGAAGTCCATGGGAATCTCGACCACCTTCAATTGAATGTCGTCGATCCGCCAACCAATGTCGCCGACACTCGAATCAGTGCCCAGACGCCATTGGAATTGAACGTCCTTGCCCAAAGCGCTTCCAGGAAGATCAACTACCGTGTCGATGTATCCACCCGATGACCCCGTCCATCCATCGCTTCCTCCCAGTCCAGCGACCGCGCCGGTATAACCGCCCTCTACAAAGCTCCCACCCGCGGCGAGTATGTCGACAAATTCGCCGCCGTCAATCGAAATCTCGAGCAATCCTCCGTCATAACTTGACTCAGTGTCATAGTCATTGAGAAATCTAAATTCCAACACGTTCGACGGAATCGGGAGCAAGGGAGAGACCAAGCGGCTATCACTTGTTTCGCCAATGTCAACGACAAACGCATGATTAGGCGGCGAGTTGCTATCGTCCCCGCTGACCGTCGTCCATGCATTCGATGCTGTAGATATTGTCGTCCAGCCAGACGGTAGATTCGGTGCCGTGACCGTGTCAAAGTTCTCGACTTCTTCCACGTAACGACTCAACGTGTCGATGTCGACGGAGTCTGTTCCCATGCTGCCTTTGTTACCAGGCACGTCCAAGTAGCTGTTTGCCTGCACGGTCACGGAACCAACCCCGCTGAATGCATCGTTAGCCGTGAAGGTTGCGGAGTAACTATCGCCGTCGATCGCCATAAAGTTATTTAGCGTGCCAGCCACGACTGCGATGTCCGTGGCGTCAAAGTCGACGACGTCTTCTGAGAATTCGAAGGTCACTGCTGAAGTATTGTCTGAATCGTTGAGCACCGAGTCGACAATGTTGACGGTGATGCTCGGCTTGATGAGATCACCTACCACATAGTACGCACCAGCAAAATCCTCCGTCGAAACGTGGCCGAGACTGTCTGTGACTCCCCCCGAGGCATCGGCGTCGAAGTCCAGCCCCACGCGGCCGATACCACCGACTCCATTCACCGTGACAGTGACGGTCTGCCCCGTCGTTGCGGATACGCCTGCGACGGTGCCAGTCGCCGACCCCGTTGTTGCGACCGGGAAATCCGCCGGCTCAATGCCACTGACGCTCGCATCAAAAACCACTGTGAATTCGACGCTCGACGCGTTGGTCGGATTCTCGGCTCCTGGCGAAGGTCCAATAGCAATCACTTGAGGCGGCACGGGATCCTGATTCACTGAATTGTTGCCGGTACCTCCGTCGAGAGTATCAACTCCTGTGCCTCCAAATATATCGTCATCACCGTCTCCGCCGTTGATTTCATCGTCACCGCCTTCACCATAGAGTCGATCGTCCCCGGGTCCTCCATTCAGAACGTCTGCGCCGGCGCCACCGAAAATTGTGTCATTGCCGGCAAGGCCGAAAAACGTATCGTTGCCTAGTTCAGACTCTAGGAAGTCTGCACCAGCACTGCCGGTTATCGTGTCGTTACCGGGACCACCGAATCCAACGTCACCGAATTCAACAGAGAAAAAGTAGTCATCACCGGCGTCTACATCGTCGTGTCCGGCCCCTCCGACAAGGAAGTCGAGACCTGAGTTTCCATTTAATGTGTCATCACCGTCACCTCCAAAGGCCACGTCGGTATCGCTGCCACCGTTGTAGACATCACTTCCTGTGCCAGCGAACTCAAATTCGAATTCAAACAAATCCAGGATCGCCAGCGGTGCTGCGAAAATGCTGAATACCGAATCAAAACTGAAGAGATCGGCAAAATCGAGACCGACCGAGAGAGTCAGGTCAAATGCATCTCCAAAGACGATATTCAGACCGTCTCCTCCATCAATACCATCATTGCCGTCGCCTCCCACGATAAAGTCGAAACCATCACCACCCTGGATAGTGTCGTCACCTGAGTCCTCAGCGGTCAACTGCACCCCCGCAGAAAGCGAGCCATTCTTGAGAGCATCAAAGATGTCGCTTCTAAATGTGGAGAATGAGAAGCTGTCGCCAATCAGAAAACCCGAGCCGTCGATCATGTCGCCGCCGTCGCCGCCGGCAATCACAGCAAAGGAATTGTGACTGGTGATGGTGTCATCCCCGGCGTTCCCGAACAGCAGGCTCGTTCCGGCGGTGTTGCCAAGAATGGTGTCATCGCCACCACCAGCGATCACAATGGTGTGGCTATCGCCAGCCGTGATCGTGTCCATGCCTGCGCCGGAACGAGTAAAGTCGATATCAGTTCCGAATTCCAGGTTATCGATATCGACCGTGACAGCTGCATTGACACTCAGGCTGTCGCCGAAAATGCCGGCAGCGCCAGGGCCTGCATCAAGTGTGTCATCTCCGGCTCCGCCCAACAGAAAGTCGTCGCCCAGTTCACCGAACAGAGAATCATCGCTGCCGTCTGCGGGCTCCAGCCCTGCTGCGAATGTGAACTTCAGATCCTTCATGTCGTCAAACAGGGTTTGCAGCTGGGTCACGTCACCTTCCCAGCCTTCACCAAGCAATACATCGCTCCCGCCGCCTCCACGCACGTCATCCTGGCCCGCACCGCCAACAAAAACGTCGCTACCGTCCCCCAGACGAGCGACGATTGGCACAGCGAATTCCGGGGCTGCAAATACTTCATCGTCTCCCCCAGCCGTCATGACAATGACACTGGGAACTTTCGTCACCGCAGGAACGACTGATTCCAACGGGAAGTCGAAGTCGGTGACATCGCCACCGAAATCAAAACTGGCTGAAAGATCTTCAAGCAGAATCGAATCCAGCGTGTCGGCGTCCGACCGAATGACAAGTGGGCTCACGGGGGTCGACTGAAAGAAACCATGATACGCCTTGCCAAATTCTTCCCGTTCGGGCTCGTACACTTCGATCAGCTCGGCGTTCAGGTCCGCAAACGGTGCCTGCAGACTGGGGGAATTACCGTCAACAAGCAACACATGGCGACCGAGTTCAAACGCTTCGGTGTTCGGCCTGATCAAACCTGTGTCGGGATCAGCGATTCGAAAACGTGGTGAACTGTCCAGGATCGCATGATCAATCCTGAAACTGTCGAAGGTGGTGGGAGTCGATTCGCCTTCGCCACGTGTTCCAAGTTCCAGATCGTAGTAACATGTGTGTTCATGCAGGATTTCGTATTCGATTGCGAGCGTTTGCGCATCAACATCCCCGGATGGCTGTTCATAGTGTTCGAAGTTAAGGACATCGACCTGGTTAATGGGGTCCGCAGTGACGCTGAAAGTGAAGTCGAATGTTTTTGCCTTTCCTTCACCCGTAGCACTGTGGTGACTCGAAATCTCGACTTCGATTTCGCTGCCTGTCGTTAACTCAAAAGTCTGTGAAATCAACGATTCATCGAACTCGTCAATGCCCGGAGGTACTGAGAAAGACAAAGTGGAATCGAGAACCAACGGGTCGATGTCATTGATAGCTTTCCAATATCGAATTGTCACTTGCTGACTAAGACTCGATTCTGCCGACTCGCGCATGAGGGACGATGCCAAACTCCATTCGCCAGTCACCGGAGTGCCAACATGTGGGCAATCCGCATCCCAAATACGAATTCGAGCGCTGACGTCCGAGGTTGCACTCACGGAAACGGTGATTGGTCCGTCTTCGAACAGATCCGACTGGCCATAAGTTTCGCCTTCAACAAGTATGCGTGCAGCGTCAGGCTGTCCAACGTCAGGTTGTCCGATGACATTGCCGTCATCATCTTCGTGATACGCAACCGCTCCCGTATTTGTGAAAGCCGCTGAACCCAGAATAGCGACAAGTATCGGATCGGCATCAGTATCGGTAAATGTACCGGTTACGGGTATGTTTTTACCGTCTTGATCTTGCGTATCGTTGTCCTCAAATGTGACTCTCAGCTCTTCATAGAATGAAGCGCCCGATGCATCGCCGAATGGTACTCCCAATTCCGGTGGCTCATGTGTCTCCGATACTGTGAATGGGATAGTTTTCTCATACGACGCACCGTAGAGTTCTAGCTCATCGAGGCTGGCAGAAATTGAGGCAGTGCCGGAGAACTGAACAACATAAGGCGCAGCGTCGAGCATACGACGCTCCTCTAGAGCTTCCAATCGCGGCGCTAACTTCGTTGATCGAGAGTACAGATACAGGCCGGAACGACAGGTTCTTCGGCCGCATGATTCATGACGCAGCACTCGCCTGCGACAGGCTTGAAGGAAGCGAGTGATGGCTTCGCGGAACATGGTGAAACCTTTGGAGAAAAGATGCTCGTTTTCTAAATGCAGTGTTTGATGGAACAGTCCCAACTGCCGTTGTCGTTGAAATCAATCCAGGCATCCAACTTGCCTGCCGTCCCTTGCACGTTGACTGTCACCATGGGACCCAGCGCGCCAACTTGATTCATGCCAAACGTCACGCCGTCTTCATCCGCGCGCAAGGTTCGGTGTGGCTGCTTGGGATTCTCTGCGGGGACGGATACTTGGTTAATCGCACGACAAACTGAGTGATCGAGTTGCGAAACATGCGTTCTCCTGACAAGCGGATGGTCCAAACGACCAACAGAAGGGGTGTTAGCCTTTGGGACCGGGAACAGAGGAGTTTAATCACCCCCCTACAGATTGCAATCCGTAATTTACCCAGTTTTTTCTTTGTTACGTTGTCGGTCGCGAGAGATGCACACAACAAGCCGCAGGTGAAATCTCTTTGGAACGCAAGTAGAGCGGCTAATTAGCCCCCGCAGATCGCCATCAGGGAAACCCCTGTGCGGCAAGATTTATTCTTTGCTATTTTAGCGTCTGACTAATCGGGATCTACTACGAAAAGCACATGGCAATTCGGAAGGCGATCCACGCTGCGACGTAGGCCAGCAGCGTCATGTACACGAATTGAAAAACGGCCCACCCCCACGATCCGGTTTCACGGCGCGTGACAACTTGTGTGGGCAGGCACTGCATCGCCAACACGTAAAACACCAGCAGGCTCACGCAAGTCGCCGTCGTGAATACCGGCGTTCCATCGGGTCGAGTTTGCCGGTCCAGCGTGTCGGTCAAGCCATCGACGTCTTCCGCGGCCTCTTCGCCAACTCCGTAGATGATGGCCAGCGTGGAAACAAGCACTTCGCGGGCCGCGAAAGAACTGAGCACGCCGACGTTGATTTTCCAATCGAATCCAAGTGGACGAAACACCGGTTCGATCGTCCGGCCCACACGGCCAGCAAAAGAATAGGCGAGTCGCTCTTGCCCCATCAGCCGATCCACTTCGGCCAACAGAACGGCGGAGTCGGACTCGTCAAGTCCTTTGGCCTCCGCCTGCAGTGACTTGATTCTTTCCACCGTCGCAGCCCGCACCTCACTGTCCGGCAACTTTGGATACGTGACCAGCGCCCACAAGACCACGGAGATGACCAAAATAACCGTGCCAGCGTTTCGGACGAAGACTAGCGCCCGATCCCAAACCGTGAGCAACGCGTTTCGTAAACTCGGCAAACGGTAAGGCGGCAGTTCCAACACGAGTGGAACTGTCTCACCTCGCAAGATGGTCAGTTTAAGACAAAACGCGGTCGCTAATGCCGCGACGATGCCCAACAGGTATGCACCCAAAAACACCAATGCAGCCTTTCCCGCCGAATCGCCGAACAGCAAGGCCGCGACCATTGCATAGACCGGCAACCGTGCCGAACATGTCATTAAGGGCAAGACAATAATTGTCACCAGTCGGTCACGCCAGTTTTCAATAACTCGCGTTGCCATGATGCCGGGGATCGCACAGGCGTGCGCGGACAGCATCGGCACGAACGCTTTGCCAGGCAAACCGACGCTGCGCATGACGCGTTCCATCACGAACGACGCTCGCGCTAAATATCCACTATCTTCGAGCAAGCAGATAAAGAAAAACAGAATACAGATCTGTGGCAGGAACACGACAACCCCACCGACACCGCCGATCACACCGTCTATCAGCAAACTGCGAAAGTCCGCCGTCGGCAGCATGGCAACCAAAACGGAGACGATGATTGTGCCAGCGATCGAAGTTCGCCGCCATTCGATTCCCATGATTCGATACAGCAAGGCGAAGATCGCCAGCGATGTGAAGAACACGCTCCCAATCCAAAGCGGTGCGCTAACAGCGGCCGTCGGGATCAAGCCGTCGACGAACTGGCCGATCCAGGCAAAGCCATCCTCGATCAAGGCCATCGGGAGGTCCGCGAGCGAAAAGATCAGATAGAACACGCTGAACATCACCGCCAGAAAGGCCACGATCCCAACCACGGGATCCGTCATCACGCGATCGATCGCCGCGGTCGTGCGTCCGTGTGATTCGGGAGTTTCGACGGTTTTCCCAGCGACATTGGCAGCCCAGTCAAAACGAGTCACAAACGGGCAGCCACCGCAGTCCGCAGTACACGATTCATGATCGCTTGCAGCCAAAGGAAGTTTCGGATTCAGTGCGTCGATGAGCGTTTCGCGCAGTAGGTCCAGGCCCTCCCCAGTTCGAGCACTGACCGGAACCACCGGGCAATTCAACTCGTCGGACAAACGCGCCACGTCGATCGCAATTTGCGCGGAATTCGCAGCGTCCATCAGATTGAGCGCCACAACTGTCGGACATCGCACGTCCAGCACTTCGCTGGCCAAAAACAGATTGCGTTCCAGATTGGTCGCGTCGAGAACGAGCACCACAACCGCTGGCCGCGGTTGGCTGTCCACACGACCGTGCAAAACATCCGCGGCAACTTTCTCCTCGGGTGTCAACGCGTCCAAGCTATAAAGTCCGGGCAAGTCGATCAGATCGACCGACTCGTCCCCCAATCTCATCGCGCCCTTGCGAACATCAACGGTGATCCCGGGATAGTTCGCCGTCTTGGCCCGCATTCCGGTGAGCGCGTTGAACAGCGCCGTTTTCCCCGCGTTGGGATTTCCGACCAGCGCGACACCTTTGGCAGCCACCGGATTGGTTCGATCTTCGGATTCTGGCAGGACGCTTGAGGTCATTGTTTCTTGGCTATATCACGCGTTTCGCTTGGACATTCGTTGCATGGTTCGACGTGGATCTGCGCCGCCAATCGCCGGGACACACCGATTCGACACCCGACAACTCCGACAATCAACGGGTCGCCGGCCTGCACTAGCTGAACCATTCGTCCCTCGCAGATCCCCATTCGCTTGAGCCGAATGGCGTCGTCGTGTTTCGCCGCAATCTCGACGACCCGCAGGATCGATCCCGGCTTGGCAAGGTTTAGCGATTGTGGAGTCATTCTCAAAAGGTGTTGGCAATCAGGTCAATGAATCACTTCTGACGGGAAACGAACCTAGTACCGCACCAGCCTTGGATTGACGATCTTGTAGCTACCGTCGCCAGACGATGGCCTGTGCGGCAAATCCACGCTTTGGTGAGCGTAGCTACCCGTCACACAAAGATGGGCAAAATACTAGTTTATTGTGCAGCATTCAAAACCTGAAGGTGGGGCCTTAAAGTGTGCGGATTTCGAGCGTTTTTGTGCGATTTCGATCGATGAAGTGCCGAAACGGGCAGGAACGCCTTGCCAGGGGTCGATCGCGATCGAGGAATTGCTCGATCGGCGCACATCTTGCTCCTACAAAAACATGGCAAGACCTAGATTTACAGTATCATGTCACCAAACAATTGCGTTTCACTTACCATCACAGGAGCGCGCGATGACTCTTTTTGGGGAAATGTATCAACAGAATCAGATTGCGGACAACAGCTCCGAAACTTTGAAGGCCGCGAGCAGTGCCCGGCAGGCCGTGGACCGGGTCAGTCAACTGGAACAGAAAGTCGATACCCTTGCACTCACCTGCCAAGCTATGTGGGAATTGCTCCGAGACCACTCGGCCTTGACCGAAAACCACATCGAGGAAAAGGTCATGGAGATCGATCTCCGCGACGGCAAGGCTGACGGAAAGATGGGCTCAACCGGCCACAAATGCCCCAGTTGCCAACGGACGCTCAGTCTTCGTCACGTAAAATGCATGTACTGCGGATTACAGGTGAAGAAGGAGCACGTGTTTCAGAGCTAGCGATGAATCTATGCCAATAGCTCTTTGACGACGCGTCCGTGAACCTCGGCTCGACGAAGAATCAGAGCAACAAGCTTTCCAGCAACAGACGCATCTTGCGCATTTCGGCCATGTGGTCGATGCCGTCCAGTGGTCGGATGTCGACGCACAAGGTGCGCGAATAGCCAGACTTTTGAAGCAAGTTGACGAGCCGTCCATATTCCACTTCGCCCTGGCCAACGCGGACTTGCAAATGTTCCTTGCTCGTGTCACGTAACTGCGTGTGATAGACGTACTTGATCAACTTGTCGATGCTCTTGCCGCCGTGCGGACCGCAGATGTAATGGCTGGGGTCCAGCGTCAAGCCGAGCCCTTTGACATTGTCGCACAAGACGGCCACCGTGTCGGGATCTTCCGTTAACCTGCCCGCTTCGCTTTTCATACTGACACGGACACCTTCCAACTCGCCGATCTGAACCAGCCGTCGAAGCCGTTCGACTTCTTCATTGAACGGCGTGCCGAATTCGCCCGACTCAACCGTCAGCGTGACGACCTTTGTCGCCTTGGCCAGTTTGCAACAGGCTTCGAACTGTCGGTAGTATTCTTCGCCCGTCGCGCGAATCTGTAGGTTGTAATTAACGACGGTCATGCGCAACGTATCGAGACAGGTATTTATAGCCTCGTCCAGGTTGTCGGCAATTTGCGAAGGCTTCAAAAAGTCGCGATGCTCGTGCAGCGGAATCTCAATATTCGAGTATTCCAAGTCGACGAGTTTGCTGATCGACTCTTGAAGTGGCAGTGTTGGAAAGCAATCGGTATACGCAGCAACTAGCACGGGACAAACTCCTTTTCATTCCCCAATGGATTTGCGTGAATCATGAAGAGTTGGGCGGAGTAACATACTGGCAAGCCGGGTTTCTTGACAACACCAGTAAACGCTAGCAAATGACGAATGACGAAATACCCAATGACGAAGGAATGACGAAGCACGAAATCCCGAAAAACTGCTGGCTTTACACGTTTCTTAGTCATTCGAAATTCGGACTTCTTTGGGTGCTTGGGTATTTCGTCATTCGTCATTTCCCAAAAGGGTATTTCGTCATTCGACATTTCCTCATCTACCGTTTGTCTCGGCGGATTATGGGAATAAAATGGCTAGCAATGCGGATCGTTGTTGTGGCAATCAATTTCAAAAAGAAGGTTTAGCCCATGAGTGACAGCGACTCAACAAAAGACGAATCGGAATTGACTGCCGAACCCATGTCGTCGGTGGCGCCGCCCGAGCCCGATACGGTAACGACCGAGCATCGCACCGTCACGACGGAAGTCATTACTCCCGCACCCGTGCCAAGCGATCCCCCACAGATCATCATTCAAAACGATGGCATGGCCCTATCGCGCCTGATCGGTTGGACGATGGCCTGGGTGGGCTGGATCTGTGTCCTTGTCTGTATCGGGTTGATTCTCTATTTGTGGTCGGGACAAACCGATTACTTGGATACCACGGGCGGAATAACAGAATCGTTCTGTCAGGGGGACTCTACCGCCAATGACAAAATCGCCGTGCTCCAAATCTCTGGCGTCATTTACGACGGCGATGGGTTCGTCAAGCAGCAAATCGAACGC
>CAYFJO010000399.1:0-10286 GCA_964343305.1 uncultured Pirellulaceae bacterium
GTGTGGGATGTGGCGAGTAACAGCGAACTTGAGACGTTGCCTGGTCATGCAATGCCCGTGTTGAGCGTCGCGTTTGCTGCGGATGGCAAGACGGTGCTGTCGGCCAGTGCGGACAAAACGGCACGTGTGTCGACGCTAAGCGCGCTTTGGGTCGCGGCCGCTGCCGAAGGAAAAGTAAACGATCTCGCGTTGACGGCCGACGGCACGAAGCTGGTCACTGCGGGCGACGACAAAGTCGTCCGAGTTTGGGACGCGACCAACGGTGCAAAGCTGCACGAGATGCCGACCGGCGCGATGCCGCTGGCTGCCGTTGACATTCGAGCCGACGGCGCTCAAATTGTCGCGGCCAGCGCCGACATGAGCATCTACTCGTGGCCGTATGCGGCGGCGGGTCCCGGTGAAGTTGTCAAGATTGCGACTCCAGCCGCGGTACTCGACGTGCAATACAATGCTGACGGAACGAAACTCGCGGCGGGTGGTGCCGACAATCATCTGCGCGTGTTTGATCCAGCCGACGGTAAACTGTTGGAAGACATCACCGGCGCGGCTCCGGCCAGCGCCGTAGCGTTCGCGCCAGATGGCACTTCGGTGTCGCTGGCGTCGGCCAACAGCGGCATCGCCCAGCCGTTATCGCTCATTCGGTTGATCACGGGGCACGAAGGTGCGGTGACAAGCGTGGCCTACACGCCAGATGGTTTGCAACTGGCGAGCTGCGGCACGGACAAAACCGTGCGGCTGTGGAAGCTTGAAGATGGCACGCAAGTCGCCACGTTTGCTGGGCCAACTGACGCAGTGTCAAACTTGGCGATCTCCGAGGATGGTAAGCGAGTGGTCGCGGTGGGCGTCGACAAGATAGCACACACATGGGCGTTGCCGCCTGCATCGGCTGGTCCGATCGCTGCCGAAGCAACGTTTGCGCACGAAGCCACGCTGCGTGGTGTTGCGATCAATGCCGACGGCACACGTGTTGCGACGGGCGGCGATGACAACTTGGTACATGTATGGGACGTCGCGACGGGGCGTGAGATCGAGCGACTTACGGGTCACGCGATGCCAGTGCTTTCGGTCGCTTTGGCTGGCGATGGCAAGACGGTCATCTCAGGTAGCTCGGACAAAGCCGGACGTGCGTGGACGCTCGCGGCGACTCGATTGATCGTGGCAGACGAAGCGAAAGTGAACGAACTCGCGCTGCTGCCCGATGGTTCGCAGCTCGCATCGGCTGGCGACGACAAGATGGTCAAGTTATGGAACACTGCAACAGGCGAAGCCGTCGCGTCGCTTGCCGGCAGCACGGACAAAGTGCAATGTGTTGCCGTGCGAGCTGATGCGAAACAAGTCGCGGGTGGCGGAGTCGACAAGATCTTGTACTTGTGGCCATTGCCCGCCGCGGAGCCGGTAAAAGTCGAAACTCCGGCGGCGATCGTTTCGCTGGCGTACAACACGGACGGCAGTCGCATCGCGGTCGGCGGTGCGGACAAGCGACTGCGGGTCTACGACAGCACGACGGGTGTGTTGTTGGAAGACATCGCGACCGAAGCGGTTGCGATCGATGTTGCGTTCACAGTGGATGGCGGATCACTGCTCGTGCCGAGTGCCAACAATGGACTGCTACAAACTACATCACTCGTTCGCTTGATCGCTGGCCATGAAGACGCAGTGAATTCGCTAGCCTTCACACCCGACGGGACTCACCTGGTCAGCGGCGGCATGGACAAAACCGTCCGGCTGTGGAAACTGGACGACGGGACGCAAGTTCGAGCGTTCGTCGGAGCGACAGAC
Source organism: uncultured Pirellulaceae bacterium (assembly GCA_964343305.1). Lineage (GTDB taxonomy): Bacteria > Planctomycetota > Planctomycetia > Pirellulales > Pirellulaceae > CAYFJO01. Next base: position 1,780 of record CAYFJO010000399.1, read on the forward strand.
GTCGTCAACTCGGTCAATGTGACGCCCGACGGAACGACGGTGATCGGCGCGGGCGTTGACAAGATCATCCGCACGTGGAACTTGGCTGATGGAGTGGCCGGCACAACAATGACGCATCCAGACGTCGTCACCAGCATCACAACGAGCGCTGATGGAACGCGTGTGGCCGCTACCGGCGTCGATATGGTCGTGCGAGTTTGGGATTTGACAACGGGCCGCGAGTTGGAACGGTTCACAGGACATGAGGGAGCGGGGCTAGGCGTTTCGTTTGCGGGCGACAGTAGAACAGTGGTGTCGGCCAGTGCAGACAAGACGGCGCGAATTTGGAACGTTGCTGCCACGCGATTGTTCATCGCGGACGAAGCAAAGGTTGGCGACGTTGCGTTTTTGCCGGATGGTGCGCAGATCGCAACGGCTGGCATGGACATGTTGGTCAAGACTTGGGACCTCGAAGGCAAACCGCTGAAGCAATTCGCTGGCGGCAAGGCGGCGCTGTCGCGCGTGGCGTTTCGTCCGGATGCCGCGCAAGTCGCGGCGGCGGATGTCGAAGGGCGACTGATGTTGTGGAACGTGGCCGACGGTGCACTACAACACACGGTCGAGACGGCTTCGCCGATTCATGATTTGGCGTACAGCGCGGACAACACTCGTGTAATGGTGACCAATGCCGACAATAAACTACGCGTGTTCAATGCGACCGACGCAGCGCCGCTGCATGAACTGACCGGTGCGGCTCCGACTTTGGCGGCACGATTTACGCCAGACGGTAAGCAGATCATCGCGGGTAGCGGGGACAACGGTGTGAATAATTGGGCATATGCCGCGCCTGGGTCGCTGAAAGATTTGGCTGGACATACCGGGTCGGTTTATTGCTTGGCGTACAACCATGACGGCACGATGGTCGCTTCGTCCGGCGCGGACCAGACGGTAAGAATTTGGGATCCGGCCGCCGGTTCAGCGGTCAAACAATTAGCAGGTCATGAAGGTGGCGTTTATGCGCTCGCGTTCAGCCCCGACGACATGCAACTCGTTTCGTGCGGCAACGACGGCACGGTACGTTTGTGGGACATCGCCGGCGGCACGGTCGTCAAGCAATTCGCACTTGCCGAAGAAGGTGCCAAGATGGGACCGCTGTACACCGTGGCGTTCAGCCCCGACGCCCAACTCGTTGCCGCCGCCGGCGCCGATCGTTTGATCCACATCTGGAACGTCGCCAACGGACAGCTAACGCGAACGGTCGAGGGGCACACGGACGAAATCTATCGCGTCCAGTTCAACGCTCAAAGCACTCGGATCATGTCTGTCGGTCATTCTGGGGCGCTATCCATCTGGAACGTGGCCGACGGCCAGCAGGCGATGACCTCGACACTCGCCAACGTGGCTTATTTTGCCACCTATTCGGCTGACGGCACCAAGGTCATTGCAACTTGCTCCGATGGCAAGGCCTACGTCGTCGATATCTCGGAAGATGCTCGATAGAGTGGAGAGTGGCATAATGGTTGGCGGCGCGAATATGGCGGTGTTTCCGAGTTTCGATCCAACATGGTCACAGCCTCTTTGCTGTCACAGCTATCGTTACCAAAACAACGGCTCGTAAAGTAGCAGGAGGCTGTGACTTGTGTCTATTTCAACGGTATTGGGGCCAATCCGGTGTGTTGCGCAAACCAACCCCACTAATACCAAAGCGTTATGAATCTGGCGATCACCGGGGTACTCCACACACGGTACCACAGAGGCTTGCTGCACACACCCTACTTTTCGATGAACGGTCCGGGTTGGCCATTGTCAGCGATTTGCCCGACGCCCCGCTCCGGCTATACTAAATAATGAACCTGCCAAGCCCCTAACTCCTGGGCAATTCGTGACACTCCTTTTGATAGAGAACCACACTATGAATCTTCGTTGTGTTTCTACGCTCCTTGTACTGATACCGTTTCTTGAAGTGTCTGCAGCGACGCATCGTGTGGAAGTCTTGAAGGAGGCCCCGCCGAAAGAAGTCGCAAAGGACATCGCGGCACAACTCCAACCAACCGGCTTTAAGGTTGTCCGAGGCACCAGCCGCACGGTCTGCGACGTTTGGTTGTGCAAAGCGTGGCCCGTCGCGGGCGACTTCGAGGCCACCGACGAAGTCTTGTACCCCTTCAAGCCCGGCCAGTTGATTGGCGTCATCCGCTATCCACGCAAAGCCAGTGACTTCCGCGACCAAGAGATCGAGAGTGGAATCTATACCATGCGATACGCCCAGCAACCGGTCGATGGTTCACACATCGGCACGTCCCCAACGCGCGACTTTGTGCTTCTGATTTCCGCCGAAGAGGATAGCAAACCGACTGACCTGGAGAACGACCCGCTGATCGAAAAGAGCACCGAAGCCGCCGGCACAACTCATCCCGCGATGCTGTGCATGCAGCGCGTCAGAGGCAAAGTCGCCGCCGATCTCACGATCCGCCACAACGAAGAACACGACTGGTGGATCGTCACGGTTCAAGGTGACGCAAAGTCCGGTGACGAAACAAAGAAACTTCCTGTGGACTTTGTCTTCGTCGGCATTTCGTCGGAAGTGTGACCACCCCCGTAGAGGTGCCAAACTTCAAGCCTTGAGATCAGTCATCGCTCGTCTTGGCTCAATTCATCGAGCAGCCCATCGATGGCCGCGTCTAGTTCTTCGGGTTGAATGTTGTGGTAGCGGATTACGCCCTTGTGGTCGAGCAGGTGAATCGTCGGCCGCTGAAGGACTTGCCACGTCGTTTGGATCGGCCCGTCCACACGGCCATTGTCCCACCAACTTCGCCAAGTGATGCGTGATTTGACTAGCGTCTCTTTCAACGCTTCGCGGTCTTCGTCGCTGTTGACGCCTAGCAAGACGAACGGTTTGTCAGCGAGGTTTTTCACGAGCGACCGCTCGTGGGAGTACAGCTCACGGCACGGCGTTCACCAGTGGCCCCAGAACGAGAGCATGACGACTTTGCCGCGATAGTCGCCTAGTTTGAACGCTTTGCCGTGAATGTCTTCGGCCGATATCTCCAGCGCCACTTTGCCCACGGTCAGATGGCGAATCGCAAACAGCCTTTTCGTGGCGATCTCGCCCATTGTGCTGTTGTGGATCTCAACGGCGGAAAACGACTCCAGAAGCCGCTCGTATGTTTGCTCGCGTTGTCTTTCCAACAGAGCAGGCTTGAGCAACATCAGATGTTGGCCGTACTCTTTGCCGTAATATTGCAAGATGCGTGTGGTCAGGTCGGGCTGCGACTTTAACTGGTCGAGTATCTCGGATTCAAGATCCAGCAAAGCTGCGAGGTAGTAACCCGCTTGGGCTCGGACGTTTTGATGAGGGCTGCTTTCCAGTGCTGCACGAAGTAGCTTTTCGGCCGCGATCGACCGGGATTTGGCGATGTCCTTGCAGGTCGCCCCCAACTTTTCACTGCGAATGTGGTGCTTGGCAAGCATTTCGAGTGCCTGCGTCGTATCGGATTTTCCTCTTACCTTTTTGACAACCCACAACAATGCATCGGCCGCCGTCGGGTCAGTCTGGTGTTGCTCTGCGAAGTGAAGAAAGCGGGACGCATAAGCTCGCGCACCGCCCTGTTCTTCGTACTCGTCGAGCAAGGCTTGGAATTGCCTGGCGGCGGGAGCGTCTTCCGCGGCAAATGCTGAGATGGAAAAGACGCTTAGCGCGAAGAGGAGAGTTGTCGTTTTCATGTTGGCGAGGTGCGTCACGCGTAGCGTGATCTACTTTGGGAATGGATCGGAGAACCTTGGATCGGAAATGAAATTCTTGTCGGTCAATGTTTTCATGAAGGCGACCAATGCCGCCTTTTGCTTGGCGGTTAGTCCAAAGCCGGAAGTTCCTAGTTTACCGACAGGAGCATCGTCGCTGAACGCTAGACCAAGGTTCGGATGTGGATGCACGCCTTCGCTGTAATGGTCAACGACTTGCTCCAACGTCTTGAACCTTCCATCGTGCATAAAAGGCGCAGTGAGTTCAATGTTTCGTAGCGACGGGGCTTTAAACTTGCCGTTGTTGGTATGTGTGAAAGGATCGTTGGGCGGGACATCGCGGGCTCCCAGACCTTGATCCGTATATTCGCGGTCGAGTCCGTTGTTGAAGGACTTGGGCATGCCGAAGGTGGGTGGCACGTGACAGTGCGCACAACCAATCTCGGCGACACCTTCCAGTCCATCGATGAACAGCGATTTGCCGAGGTTCTCTTCCTCCGTAAAGCCATCAAAGTCTCGCGAAAAATCGCCACCCATCGCCTGGGCCTCACGATCGAATTTCGTATCGAACGAGACCATGGCTCGCATGAACTGGGCGACCGATTTGGCGATTCGGCCGCTGGTGACCTTCGGCGAGCCAAATGCGTCCTCGAACAGCGGCGGATAGTACGGGAGCTTCTGCAATCTCACCTCCAACGCACTGAGTTGCATGCCCATCTCCACCTTGTCCTGAATCGGCAGCAGCACTTGACCTTCCAGCGTAGCCGCATGCTCGTCCCAAAAGAAACCGGGACGCCTGCCGTTGATGTTCGTAAAACGGAGATTCGCCAAACCCATTGCGTTTCGCCGGGTGCGCTCACCCTTGAACCCAACACTCAGTGGCCGTGGATCGACAAAGGCAAGCTGCTGGAGATGACACGACGCGCAGGCAATGGTGCGGTTTGCCGACAGTTGCTTGTCGTAAAACAATACGCGGCCCAGGATCGCTCCGGCATCGGTCAACGGATTATCTTGCGGCGTATTGTCCCATTCATGCGCCGTCGTCTTATCGATGTAGCGGGGTAACTTAACCGGCGTATAGCGGTATTGCTCATTCGGCAACTCTGGCTTGACGACGATTTTGATCTCGTCGGAGCAAAGTTGCAACGCGCTGGTCATAACCAGTAGTATCGTGACCGCGCAGCGTATGTGAATCGTCATGATAAATGTAACGCGGCAGCGTTAGGTCAAAGTTCGGAATCATCCAACGCTTTGGGCAGCGTTAACGAAAAGGTGGAGCCCTCGCCGGGCTTCGAATCGACTACGATATCCCCGCCGTGGTTCTGGGCAACCTTTTTGCAAATCGCCAGTCCGATGCCCGTACCATCATATTCGTCGCGTGCGTGCAGTTGCTGGAAAATGAGAAAGATGCGCTCCACGTAATCCAAATCGAATCCGATCCCATTGTCTTGGACTTCGAGATGAAGCACATGCCCGCGGTCGGTGCAACGGACTTCGATTTCCGGCACCTTGTCACTGCGGAATTTAATCGCGTTCCCGACCAAGTTCTGGAACAACTGGACTAATTGAGTTCGATCTCCAAGGACGCTGCCAAGTCCCATTTGCCGAACGATCGCACCAGTTTCTTGGATCGACGCCTTGAGGTTGGTCATGACAGTGTTTAAGACGTCATTCAGGTCAATCGGCTTGTGTGGGCGTGCACGCGTCGTTACGCGCGAGTATTCCAAAAGATCGCGGATCAATTTCTGCATGTGACTCGCGCCGTCGATCACATAGCCCAGGAATTCTTTCCCCTTTTCATCAAATTCGTTTTGATACCGGCGGTGCAGCAAATCGCAAAACCCGGAGATAGACCGCAAGGGTTCCTGCAGATCGTGGGAAATGATGTAGGCAAAGTTTTCCAAATCGGCATTCGAACGAGCAAGCTCGGCCGTACGTTCCTCGACACGAGCCTCCAATTCGTCGTGGGCCCGCTGCTTGGCTTCTTCGGCTCGTTTGCGGTCCGAAATGTCAGTGATGCTGCCCCGTAGCAAGTTTCGGTCGGTCGACGGCAATCGTACGAGCCGAATTTCGCAGGGAATTTCTTGGCCTTCGGAATCGACGTGCACCCATTCAAAAACGGGAACCTGCCCGGACAGGGCGGCTTCGATCATCTCGTGAGAGACGACGTCGCTGGGACGGCCGTCGGGCTGTGCGGGCGGACTCAAATCCGTCGGTCCCAATTCAAACAGCTCTTCGCGCGTGCGCCCATAGAGACGAACGGCATTCTCGTTGAAATCGATGAACTTGCCCGTGTCGGTGTCGAGCACCACAATCGCTTCGGGTGCGTAATCGATCAATGTCCGCAACCGCTGCTGTTGAATACGTTGCTCGCGGATCGCCGAATCTTGCAATCTGGAATTCTGAATCGCGACGGAAATATGACGAGCCACACCAGCAAAGACGTCCAATTCGTGCGATCCAAAGGTTTCGCCCTGGGCAAGGGTGTCCAACTGAATGATGCCAAATACGATCCCATCGCGGTCGATCAACGGCGCACAGATCAACGATTGCATGCCAAGGTTCTTGACGCTCGAACTTTCCACAAAACGATTGTCTTCGGAAACATTCGAGCTAATGATCGCTTGTTTGTGCTCGGCCACAAATCTGACCACGGTTCTGCTGATCGGGATTTCCTCCAGGGCACTGTCTCGACTGATGACGGCTGAGGTATCGAATTCAGCATCGTCTGTCGTGCGAAGCAAAATGAAACCACAATGCGCCTTTTCAAATCGTCGCAACAACACGTCCAGGATTCTTGAAAAGACATCCTTTAAATCGATGACTCCTGTGATCTCCTCAATGATCGCCAACGCCATCTTGAGGTTTTCGTTCGTCGCTTCTTCGAAATGGAAGTGCCTGCTGTCATGAGAGATGTTGACGGCCGAGTCGATGTCTGGCATCACTCGCGTCGAGTGGTCGGACTCGACCAGCCGGCTGTCACGCGACGGATCTTCTTCATAGGCCAGACAGAAGCCGTTGATTTCGATCCAATCGTTTGGCATCAACAGCCGCCGCCCTTCGCTGCCCGCCGCTATCAATTCGCTGTTGACGTACGTCCCGTTACGGCTCTTGAGATCCTCCAGATAGGCAAGCTCGTCTTCAACATCGACGATGCAATGCTGGCGGCTGACAGCGTGATGCGGCAACACGACATCACAGCAACTGGTGTCTCGGCCGATGGTCGTCCGGCCCGGCCTCAGCACAAAAACTTCGCCCGAATTAGTTCCCTTGATGACGCGAATTACAGCCATAGGATTTGACAGTGATCAATAGGACGCTGGCACGATTAGGGTCGCCGGAAAAACCACTTGTTGCCCAGCAGCATTGTGAGCCCGACACCCGCGCACACTCCGCACAAAAACACACCAACAAAAGTCGTCCATTCATTGTGAGTCACGTGTCCTAACAGTTCGGCGATCATCATATTTAGTCATCCATTCTTCAAGGAAAACAAAATGTATGCTTGCAGCACAAACAACATGCGTGCGGTTAATTATATTCGTCAATAGCCGATTTGTTCAATCTGGTAAATAGTTGTTGCTTGCCACCCCGATTCAACGCGGCGTTCACCGCCAAACTCCGGGTAGTGTCCTAGTTTGCCGGTTCAGACTTCCAAAGTTTCGGAAAACTTAGGAAGTCTTGCACGGAATTAGGACACCTCCAAACTCCGGCTATCCTTGCATTCGGCTGCGACTCATGTGACGAGATATCCTCGACCAACATCGTTCCCTATTAGGATTCCCGCCGGTGAATCAACAAGACCCCCATTGCCGAATGGGTCCAGTCCGGCCGCGTATCCAAGCTGAAACGGCTTGTCTAGTCTGACCACAGAACTGGAGCACTCATCTTGGCCGCCCGGGCTTTGCTTGTATCTTATTGCGGCGCGTTCCGGGTCAGTGCTGCGCTGATGTTCACGGCCCAGCCGATGATTGCCAAAATGGTTTTGCCTATCTACGGCGACTCATCGTGTGTTTGGACGACTTGCATGCTGTTCTTTCAAACGACGTTGCTGGCCGGTTACGTCTATTCTTATGTGATCACGAGGCGATTTTCGCTGGGCGTGCAATTCCTGTTGCATCTTGTGTTGGTCAGCGTGCCGTTCTTCATACTCCCTTTTGCGATTCCGTCTAATTCAACTTCGTAAACCACCAGCTCTGCTGGTGAGTACTCACTAGGCTCCGCCGTTCCCGGAGCATAAAAAAGGATTCTCCTGAGGAAGGCCCCGGAGGGCACAGGAGAATCCCAAATGAAAGACTGGCGTAGCCAATCCCACGTGAAGTGGGACTGCACATACCATGTTGTGATCGTTCCAAAATATCGGAGGCGTAAGTTTTATGGAAGCCTGCGGTCGGAGATTGGAAAAATACTCCGGCAGCTTTGTCGACAAAAGGACATTGAGCTGGTGAAGGGAAATGCGTTGCCAGACCATGTTCACCTGCTGTTGAGTGTTCCACCAAAATTCAGCATCGCGAATACGGTTGGATTCTTGAAGGGGAAGAGTGCCATTTGGATCAATCGTGACCTCGGAAAGGTGAAAGGAAGTTTGTACGGACGAGCGTTCTGGTCACGCGGGTATTGCGTAAGTACCGTGGGACTGGATGAAGCGATGATCAAGGATTACATCCAGAACCAGGAAAAACATGAGCGTGACGAAGAACGCGGTTTATTTGATTTAGATTAACACTACCAACAACGGCCCCTTTTAGGGGCAGTCTTTTGAAGCTGTCAGTGCTGTTACGTTTTTGCGG
>CAYFJO010000400.1:0-10186 GCA_964343305.1 uncultured Pirellulaceae bacterium
AGACCTACGAGTTCCCCGAGCCGTCGCTACGCCGCGTCAAGCGGCACTTTGAATTCCCTCAGGTCAAGGGACGCGGCGCCTATGTCGTCGACTTCATCGGCAATGGAAAGAGCAGCCGAGCCGTCGTGCGAAAAGGAAAACTGCGGTTCCTCACACGAACCAGCACGGCCGGACAAATCTTCACCATCCTCGATGAAGACAATAAGAAACTCGATGACGCAACGTTGTGGCTTTCAGGTCACCAGTACAGTGCCGACGAAGATGGCTTGATCACCGTACCATTTAGCAATCAACCAGGACGTCAACCGATCATTTTGTCTCATGGGGGATTTTCGTCGCTCGACAATTTTTCGCACGAGTCCGAAAACTACTCACTCACTACAGGCATTTACGTCGATCGCGCATCGCTGCTGAACCGGAAAAAGGCCAAAGTCATTGTGCGGCCAGTGCTTTATCTAAACGGCGTTCCGGTGACAATCAGCATTCTTGAAGACGTCCGGTTGGTTATCAACTCGACGGATCTTGACGACATCTCCTCATCCAAAGAAGTCAGCGGTTTCGAATTGGCCGAAGATCGCGAGTCGGTCTATGAATTCACGACCCCCAAGCGACTTTCGCAGATCAGCTTCACGCTCAAGGTCAAGGTGCAAAACCTCAGTCAAAATAAGAAAGTCGATCTTGCCGCCAGCCAGACGTTTTCGCTGAACCAAATCGACCGCACGGAGAAGACCGAAGACTTGCATTTCGCTTCGATCGACGGCAAGTACGTGATCGACGTGCTTGGCAAAACGGGCGAATCTAAGACCGATCGCGAGATTAACGTTTCAATCAAGCATCGCGATTTCATTAACGCAGTGAATGTAAAACTGCAAACAGATGAGAACGGCCGCGTGCATTTGGGGCCATTGAACAACATCGCGCATATCACCGCAACGAGCCCGCAAGGAACTTCGCACACCTGGAACTTGCGCTCGGATGGCCATTCGCAGTATCGATCGGTTCACGGTTTGGCTGGCGGGTCGGTCAACATTCCATATATGGGATCAAGCGATAAACCGGCACGTGACGAAATCTCGTTGCTTGAACTTCGTGGCGGAACGTTTGTTGCCGATCGATTCAACGCCTGTTCGATCAACGACGGATTGCTAAAAGTCAGTGAACTTCCGCGCGGCGATTATGACTTGATGTTCAAACGCGATGGGACGCGAATTCGACTGCGTTTGTCTGAAGGCCAGCTGCGTGATCAATACGTGCTCAGCGAAAACCGGCAACTCGAAGTACGTGGCGCAAAGCCGCTGCAGGTCGATGGCATCACCGTTGGTGATGATGTGATCAAGATTGAGCTTCTCAACGCAACGAAGTTTTCACGCGTCCATGTACTTGCGACGCGCTATCGGCCGGCGTATGCCGTTTATACAAGCCTCGGCCGCGTGACCGATGCCGAGCCGTTTGTGTTGTCGGTATCCAAGAATGAATCGCTCTACGTCGCCGGTCGCAACATTGGCGATGAGTATCGTTACATCATTGATCGCCGTTATGCTAAAAGATATCCGGGCAACATGCTGGAGCGTCCAAGTTTACTGTTGAACCCCTGGGCCATTCGCACAACCGAAACGGGTCAGCAAGCTGCCGCGGAAGGTGATTCTTTTGGCAGTACGGGCAAAGATAGCAAAAGCGATGGTGGCCGCGGCGGTGAAAAACGTCCACCCGCGGGCCAAGTGCAGGACTTTGCCAACCTCGACTTCCTCAAAGAGTCAACTGCCCTACTGGTCAATGTGGTGCCTGATGAAAAAGGCGTGGTGACGATCCAGCGCGATTTGCTTGAGTCGAATCAACACATTCATATCGTTGCCTGTGATCCAACGACGACCGCTTATCGCAGCGTGTCGTTACCCGAAGCCAAGATGGAGATGAACGACCTGCGATTGGCAGGTGGCTTCGATCCGTCGAAACACTATACGCAGCAAAAGCAGATCACAGTTGTCAAACCGAAAGGCGAATTTGTTCTGCGGGACATCACGACCAGTCGCTTCGAAGCGTACGACAATTTGACTCGCGTTTACACGCTGTATGCCACTTTGTCAAATGATCCGAGGTTGCTTGAATTCAGCTTCATCCTCGGCTGGCACAAACTCAAAGACGAAGAAAAACGAACACTCTATTCAAAGTACGCTTGCCACGAGTTGGCGTTTTTCATTGCGCAAAAAGATCCAAAGTTTTTCGACGTGGCGATCAAGCCGTACCTTGCCAACAAGAAGGACAAGACGTTTCTCGATCGCTGGTTGCTCGAAGATGACTCCATCGATGAGTATCTGAAGCCGTGGAATCACGGGCAGATGAACATTGTCGAGCGTATTCTGTTGTCGCAGCGAATTGACGGCGAATCCGGGCACATGTCGCGCCACGTCAAAGACCTTTTTGATTTGATCCCGCCGAACACTGATCAGTTCAATCACTTGTTCCACACAGCTCTCAAAGGAAGTGCCCTGGAAACCGCGGATGAATTCGACTTTGAAAAGGCAAAGAGCGAAGAGATTTCGAAGCTCGCCGATCAATTGAAGGCCTTAACCAAAACGACACCCACTCATCGGCCAGGTCTCGAAAAAGATGGGGGTTTTAGTTATGGCAATGCTGATATGCCATCTGCCGCGCCACCAGCCGATCGGTTTGGTGCTATTTCTGGGGAATCCAAACCGGACGGTGCCCCAGGTCGCAATCAAAATCGTGCCAAGCAAAAGGCAAACAAGAAGTCCGAATTGGCAGCGAGCGAAGAACAACGTAGTTCACGCAGCCGCGAATCCGGCAAATCCGACTACTTTGGTCGCGATGAGGGCCGCCGTGCTAGCGCTCGCCAGTTCTATCGCAAGCTCGATAAAACGAAGGAATGGGTCGAGAACAATTATTACAAACTGGCGATCCACCAGCAGAATGCCAGCTTGGTGACCGTCAATGCATTTTGGAATGACTACGCAAAACACGATCCGCGTCAGCCGTTCTACTCAATCCATCTAGCCGACGCGTCACGCAATTTCACGGAAATGATGTTCGCCCTTTCGGTTTTGGATCTGCCGCCCACGTCGCCCGAACACGAAAGTGGATTTGATGGTGCGAAGATGACGCTCAAATCGGGTGGTCCAATCGTCGCCTTCCACGAAGAAATCAAACCGGTTCGCGACGAGGCAGGCAATACGGCGATCCTGGTCAGCCAGAATTTCTTCCGTCAAGACGATCGTTATCGTCACGAGAACAATCAGCGATACGACAAGTATGTTGCCGACGAATTCCTGGTCCACACGGTATACGGCGCCCAGGTGGTTGTGACCAATCCAACGTCTTCGCCGCGCAAGTTGGATGTCCTGTTGCAGATTCCCGTCGGTGCACTGCCGGTGATGAATAGCCAGGAAACGCGCAGCGTGCACATCAATCTCCCGCCATACAATACACAGACCGTGGAATACTATTTTTATTTCCCGGCCGCTGGCAAGTTTCCGCACTATCCGGTACACGTCGCCCAGAATGAACAACTGATGGCGTTCGCCGAGCCATTCACGTTCAATGTGGTTCGCGAGCCGAGCAAAATCGATCGAACTTCGTGGGCGTACATTTCGCAGCACGGTTCGAGTGAGGACGTGATCGCCTATCTGAAGGCCAATAACCTCAACCGCATAAACCTCGACAAGATCGCGTTCCGCATGCAAGACAAGCGATTCTTCCAAACGGTGACCGATCTGCTTGCCGAGCGACATGTTTACAACAACACGCTGTCGTCGTACGGCATCAAGCACGACGTTGCGAGCGCGATTCGCGAATACTTGCAGCACAATAGCAATTACATCAACCGCTGGAGCAGTTATCTCGATAGCACGCTGGTGACGATCGACCCGGTCGTTCGGAAGACTTACGAACACATGGAATACAAGCCACTAGTCAACGCCCGCGCCCATCAACTTGGCCGGCGTCGACAAATTCTGAACAATCGTTTCGAAGGCCAGTACAATCGTCTGCTCAAGGTGCTGAGCTATCGCCGCGAGTTGGCCGACGACGACTTGCTGGCAGTCACCTATTACATGTTGTTGCAAGATCGTGTCGAAGAGGCAATCGGTTTCTTTGAGCAGGTAAACGTCGACAACTTGGCAACACGCATGCAGTTCGACTATGCCGCCGCGTATATCGCCATGTTTCTCGAAGACGGCGGCGGGGCACGTGACATTGCCGCGCGATACGCCGATCATCCGGTCGACCGCTGGCGCAATTCGTTTGTTGCCATTACCGCACAGCTTGACGAAATCGAGAGCGCTGACGCGAAAGTCATCGACAAGGAAAACCGCACCGAGACCCAAACGAACCTGGCCGCGACGCAACCGACCTTTGATTTCAAAGTTGAATCGAAAAAGGTCAATCTGAACTATCAGAACCTCAAGTCGGTAAGCATCAACTACTACTTGATGGACATCGAGTTGTTGTTTAGCCGCAATCCATTTGTCCAGCAGTACACCGGTCAGTTTTCGTACATTACACCGAATAAGACCACCGTTGTGAAACTCGACGACGGAGCGAACAGCACTTCATTCGATCTCCCGAAAGAACTTCACAGCAGCAATGTGTTGGTCGAAATCAATGCGGCTGGTCAAACAAAGCAGCAGGCGTATTACTCCAACTCGCTGAACCTACAAATGATCGAGAACTACGGCCAAGTTCGAGTGACGCACGCGGAAACCGGCAAGCCAATTCCGAAGACCTACGTCAAGGTCTACGCCCAAATGCAAAACGGCCAGATCAAATTCTACAAGGACGGCTACACCGATCTGCGAGGCCGCTTCGACTACACGTCGTTGAACACCAACGAATTAGACTTCGTTGGCAAATTCTCACTTCTGGTTCTCAGCGACACCGACGGCGCGGTCGTCCGCGAAGCCAACCCGCCTAAACGTTAATCCTTAATCACGTTCCGCCGGCCTCGTCGTTTTGAGTCTCGAAGTCTACTACCGGCATTTGCCGATGTACCGTTTCGGCCGCGACAAGGTTCAGGAAAATGCCCATTCGAAGAAGAAAAACTGAGTCACAACGTGTGGACCAAAGACGGCAGTCGGACCATGTGCGCGGCCCTCCTTTTGCCGACCGGTGATTTTATCAACTCATAGGTTTTCCGAATTGGTTCATCAAACGACCCTTTTCTCGGATCGACGAGCCGTTGCGGCAAACCTCTAATGTGCTTCGGTTGCATCGACGAATGAATGGCACTCGCCCAAGGACCGACGAGCCGACCGTTTACGTTGCTGTTACGACTCCGACGCAGTTTATCCGTTAAATTGTGGTATGCGGTGGCTTGAGGTTGGTTCTGGAAACTTGCAATCCAATATTGTTGTCGTGTATTTGGAGGTGGGTATGAAGATCACAGGAACTCGTTCTCTCCTCGTAATGGCCATTACGATCTCCGGTGTATGCTTTGCGTGTGCCCAGTTTCCTCGTTTTTCGCGCCCCACCGTCAAGTGTGAGGTGTTGAAAGAGGTTCCGAAGTGGCACCGCAAGATCCACGAGGATGAGGCTCATGAATTTGTTTTTCGCCATTACGGCAAGAATGAATTTGAGCCAGGTTTGTTCGTTCACGACAAGCTTCGCGACCGGTGGTTTCAGATTGCCGAGATCTCAACCGAACATGCCAAACTTGGGCGGTCACCGGACATCACCGACATCCCACTCCAGGTGAGTTGGGATTTTCGGAGACTCGCTGGGAAAAAATATGTAGCTCTTCCGCTTCAGACGAGCGGGTCCATTGTCTTCCCGGAAGACGTTTCGTTCGACAAGCGGGCACAAGTCTACAGACTTGATTGCAATGCGAACTTGAAACGAAAGCAGTCGTTGACGTATTTCTGGGTCCGCAAAGCCGACTTTGACAGCATTGAGTGACACACACGCAATTACCCATGCCTTTTCTTGAACGTCCCGAGAATTGACCGAATGTGAGACAGCCCGTCAATGCGTGGGTCGGTCGACGCGCCGAATTCACTCGGTCAGAATCAATGCGCTGCACCTCGTCCGGTACGCGCCGAGTCGCCGCTTGTAGTCGTCGGATGTCACGTCCGACGCGTGTCTACTTTCGGTCCACGAATGTCCGCGTACTTCGCACTTTCACAGTGCCGTCGTCACTGCAGCTGGCAAGACGCGTTCCGTCGGAACTGATGGCCAGACTGTTGACGGAATTTGCATGCGCCTGCAGCGTAATGATCTCTTGCCCTGTCTTCGCATTCCACACCTTCACGGTGTGGTCATTACTGGCACTGGCCAGCCACTTTCCGTCTGGGCTGAAAGCAACACCGGTAACCCAGTCGGTGTGGCCCTTCAACGTTAGTAGTTCCTTTCCCGCGACGAGATCCCACACTTTGACCGTGGTGTCGTCACTGCCAGTGGCCAACCGGCGTCCGTCCGGCGTGAAGGCGACGCTTTCAACAAACCAGGCGTGTCCTTTGAGTGTCAGCAGCTCCTTTCCCGTGGTCAAATCCCACGCCTTCGCCGTAAGATCGTATCCAGCGCTTGCCAGCCGCGTGCTGTCGGGGCTAAACACCACGCCGCTTACGCGATCGCTATGCCCCGTCAACGTATATACCTCCTGCCAGGTCATCGCATCCAAGATTTTCACCGTCTCGTCCCAACTGGCGACGGCCACGTACTTGCCGTCCGGGCTGAAAGCAATGCTTGTAATCCGTTCACTGCCTGGTGGCAACGTGCGAACTTCCTGTCCCGTGGCCATATCCCACACTTTGACGCTATTGGTCTGACCGGCGGCTACTCGCTTGCCGTCGGGACTGAAAGCCACTGCGATGATATAACCTGAATCAACTTCGAGTGTGAACAGTTCCTTTCCCGTCGATGCATTCCAGACCTTCACGGAGCGATCTCGGCCTGCGCTGGCAACACTTTTCCCATCAGGACTAAAGGCCAACGTCTGGACGGCGCCCACGTGTCCCTTGAAGACGAGGAGCTCCTGGCCTGTTTCGACTAACTGCTTGTTTTCATCGCCAAAAGCCCCTCTGCTAACCACCGACGCGATCAAAAGGATGGGGAACCACTGCAATGTTGCGGGCCGAAATCTATTCATGAACGGCATCCCTCGTGTTGTCAGAACGTCTCCAGGCTGTTGTCGTTCATTGTAACCGACTCGGATGGAAGTTTTGTCTTCATTCGGCGCAAAACAACGGTGTTGATTCGGGCAGACTTACAGGAATTGTCACGCCCACGGATAGGCGAATTTATGGAAGAGATTGGTGTCCGCATAGTCGCCTCAATTGTTTGGCGCTTGGTTCATAACCTCTTTGAGAGAGTTTTCGTTCATTTTCAATTTTGCCTTTGCGTTTTCAAGCTCCTTTCGCGCTTTTTCGACGACCAATCTATCGGCCTTGACCTGTGATTCCGTTACATAGCCTTTCGCCCACAATCGCTCTCTATACTGTGAACGCTCTGTCGCAACGACAAGATTTTGTTCGGCTGTTAGAATATCGATTTCGAGCAAAGTTCTTTTGTCCTTTTGAGCTTTGGCGAGTTGCAATTCCTTTCGTGCTTTGGCGACCGCAAATCTGTTGGCCTCGAGTTGAAGTCTAGTGACATAACCTCTTTTGTGTAGCCGCTCAGTGTAATGAAGCTGTTGTTCCGCGGCGGCAAGTTTTTCATCGGCGGCAAGAACAGTTGCTGAAGTATCTTGGGCCCGGCTCGAAAGCAGTCGTTCGAGTGTAGTAACCTTTTGCTCAAGGTCGCCAATTCGTTTAATCAATCCAGATTGCGATTCCTGAGCACGAGATAATGGAGAAGTCGTCAGAATCAAAACGCCAAGCAGTCCGGTTGTGACAAATGTGTTTCGCATGATGTTCATTCCCTTCACGGCAAACCCCGACTCAGAATTGTACCCGCGACTGTTATGAGTTTGCAATTTCGGAGTTCGGTTGCACGCGGGTTTGTAGCCAACGCGGTTGCTGAAGGCGAACCGATTCCTCAGCTTGTTTAGTGACGGCGACCCGCCTCACTAACTCATAACTTCTCTGGATTCCGATCTAACGACCGTATTTCGGCACTCTGCGCCACATGCGAAGAGTACCAATCAAATGGGTGGCGAAGCCGTACCGAATAGCCGTCATGCCGGAGGTCTCTCGAATGCACCGGAATTCGACCGTTTGATGAAACTGGCTGCGTTGCGCGTTGCTTCGGTTCCGGCCGCCGGCCCGCGCCGGGAGCCTCTCTTTGTGTACCGCAAGCTCTTCGTTTGCAATGTGGCGGCTGGAAGTCGATAATCAAGGAAAGTCGCAAGGGTGAGTGACCGAAAGATGTGCTCGTCTTTCGACACTAAGATCGTAGAGAATAATGCGAGTCAAATGCGTTCCGTCGCGTCGTCTGTCCTTCCTCGCCGCGGCTATGAGCGTAATGTCTGCACTCGTTTGGATCGCTCCTGCACTCATCATGAATAACCTAGCTCTGTGGTGTTCTGTTGGGCCGCCCTTTCTGGCGCTCGCAGTAGTATTCTATCTCCGCGATCGACGCATTCCGGCCCCTGTGTAAGCTCAAGTCCTGTCATCAAGTCGTCTGCGGCAGGTTTCGTCACAGGGAGCCGCGTCCCGTCCCGTTTGTGTTCGATTATCATACCGTTTGAAGACCGACCGCACTCGGGAGACAACAGCCATGGTCCAAGGCCCGAAACAGAGTGAGATAACACATGAGGAGTCTAGCAACGAATCGGCGCAGCGTATGCGCCTGCTGCTGGACGCAGCCCAGCGACACATGATTAGATACGGCGGCGAATTCGTTCCGTTCGTGATTGAACGCGCGTCTGGATCGTACATCTACGACACCTCGGGGCGAGCCATTCTCGATTTCACGTCGGGGCAGATGTGCGCCACCCTCGGACATAATCATCCCTCGGTGATTGCGGCCATCGAGCAATGTTGTGAACGAGTGATGCACCTGTTCAGTTGGATGATCGCTCCACCAGTGATCGAGCTGTGCCGCGAACTGGCAAACCTATTACCGCCAACATTGCAGAAGGTCCTGTTGCTGAGCACGGGTGGTGAATCGAATGAAGCGGCACTTCGCATGGCGAAGCTGAAGACGGGCGGCTTCGAAATCGTCGGGCTCACGAGTTCCTATCACGGAATGACCAGTGGTGCCGGCGCCAGTACCTATGCGGCTGGTCGCAAAGGCTATGGGCCAGCAATGCCCGGAGTGATGGCGATTCCTGCACCGAACTGTTATCGCTGTCCAATTCGTCATTGCGTTGACCAGTGTGACTTGACTTGTTTGGAAGCTGGCTTCGAGATGGTAGACAACCAATCTGTCGGATCGCTGGCTGCATGTATCGCCGAGCCCATTGTCAGCGCTGGCGGGGTACTTGTTCCGCCTGCGGGTTATCTTCCTCGATTGAAACAGTTGTGCGAGGGTCGGCGGATGCTGCTGATCTTGGACGAAGCCCAAACTGGACTTGGCCGTTTGGGAGCCAATTTTGCTTTCGAGCAAGATAACGTCGTGCCAGATATCCTCACACTTTCCAAGACGCTGGGTGGAGGATTACCGTTGGCCGCCACCGTGACCAGTGACGAAATCGAAGCAGAGTGCCATGCAAAAGGATTCCTGCATGTGACTTCGCACCAATCCGACCCCCTGCCCGCCGCCGTCGGATTGGCGGTGTTGAAAGTCCTGGCTCGCGAGCAGTTGGCCACCCGCGCCGCGCGATTGGGTCAGCATCTCAAAAGCGGCTTGGACCAACTCCAACAGCGACATGAAGCTATCGGTGACGTGCGCGGTCGCGGGCTGCTCTGGGGTGTCGAAATCGTCAAGGACCGCGAAAGTCGCGAACCGGATCATGAGGTAGGTGCGGCAATCACTCGGCGTTGTCTCGACCTGGGTCTCAATATGAACATCGTCAACTTTCCGGGGATGAGCAGCGTCTGGCGAATCGCACCACCGCTGACTGTCAGCGGCGATGAAATTGACACGGCACTGACGATCATGGATCAGGCCATCCGAGAGTGTTTATAAGATCCATTCTCGGTTCTCAAAACCGGTTTGCCGGGAGCATCCCGCCATAGGGTGGCGAACCCGTGCCGGAAAGTCGTTGTGCCAAGAGTTTCTCGATTGCCCCGTAATTCCAACGTTTATGGGACACTCGGCTTCACCGCCAATTTCGGATTGTGCAGCGGGCAGCGTC
>CAYFJO010000401.1:0-10185 GCA_964343305.1 uncultured Pirellulaceae bacterium
AGCCCCGCGGATGGCAGCCGCGACAACGTAGGACTAGGTCGTGTACGACGAAAACATCTATCTCGATTACAACGCGACGACACCCATCGACATTCGCGTACACCAGTGCATGATGCCTTTTCTGACTCATGCGTTCGGCAACCCTAGCAGCGGTCACCATTCGCTAGGTCAACGGGCGGCCGATGCCGTCGAGCAGGCGCGATACCATGTCGCCACGCTCGTGAATGCACAACCACATGAAATTCTCTTCACCAGTTGTGCGACAGAGAGCGTCAATACGGCCATCAAGGGTCTGGCGCATTCAAGGCAGACTGCCGGCAAGACGATTGTCACGACTGGGGCCGAACACGCAGCCGTCCTCGCGACGTGCCGGCAAGTCGAAGACCAACGTCCCATCACGTTTCTTCCCGTAACCCGAACGGGCAACATTGACCTGCGTGATGTGGTTTATCGCGTGCCAAGAGGACGGACACTGCTTGTTTCGCTGATGTGGGCGAACAACGAGATTGGCACGATCCACCCCATCCGTGAAGCCGCCGAAATTGCGCACCGCGCGGGAGCATTGTTCTTCACGGACGCTACACAGGCGGTCGGCAAGATTCCGGTCGACGTGCGTGCGAGCAAAGTGGATTTGATGGCGCTGTCGGCTCACAAACTTTACGGACCAAAAGGTGTGGGAGCGTTGTTTGTGCGTGGCGGCCCCTCAGCGATCGAACTTCAACCGCTGCTTGCCGGTGGAGGACATGAGCAAGGACTGCGCGGTGGAACGCTGAACGTGGCGGGAATCGTCGGCTTCGGCGAGGCGTGTCGGATCGCCAAGACGGAGATGCACGAGGAAGGCGCACGCATCGCGCGCCTGCGCGACCTGCTAGAACAACGGCTCCGATCGTTACCAAATGTGGTGGTCAACGGCGATGTTGAATCCCGGCTGCCCAACACTACCAATCTTCGTTTTCTTGGCGTGGATGCCGCGACCTTGATTGGCGAAATGGACAACATCGCGGTTTCTACGGGTTCCGCATGTTCATCGCAAAGCGGCTCGCCCAGCCACGTTCTCAAGGCCATCGGCCTGTGCGACTCGTGCGCCCTTTCGTCCATCCGCTTTAGTCTCGGACGGCTCACCACCGAGCAGGAAATCGACACAACCGTGCAAAAAGTCGCGGCCACGGTGTCAAAGCTCCGCGCCTCAACAAGACGAACCGGCGGTACACGGGAACGTAGCGCCTGTTGATTGAGCTTGTCACAGCGCGCTCTATCGCACACCTGCTCAATTCACTCTGCTCCAGCCGTTGTCGAACGAATGTTGTTGAGCGGCGAGCCGAAGGCGACTGGGCGGCTCCTTCACTCACCGACGCCTTCGGCTCGCCGTTGAACAGAATTGAAACACAATCAAGTCGCGCTGTTCGTTCCACGTTTACACAAAATCAAGGAACCAACGCCGTCCCACCCTCGTCTAACCGCGGTGAGTATCGAGATTCACCTTCGCAGGCGGATTCCATTCAGCCTTCAACAAAGGAGCCGGTTCGATGAAAACGCGCGGTTTAATTGTGGCAGCGATTTTGTCTGTTTTGGTAGTCGGACTTGCCGCTTCGGTTGGTCACTGTTGTTTCATGTATTCGCCCCAGCCGGTGTCGGTGTGGCTGGATCACATCACAGTGGACATCACCGATCAGGTGGCCGTGAAGACCTACAACTGCACGTTTAAGAATCCCAATGCGAGGGCCGTTGTGGGCGGGATGTGCTACATGGAGCTGGAGCCGGGGGCGCAGATCGACGACATGTCGGTACTGGTGGACGGCAAAGAGATGAAGGCCGAGATTCTGGATGTCGAAAAGGCGAAGAAGGTTTTCACCGACATTGTCCGGCGCGGCGGATCACCCGCGCTGCTGGAGTACTATGGCAACCAATTGGTGCAAACGCAGGTGCCGCGCATTCCGCCCAACGGAACCGTGACCGTGAAACTCAAGTACACGACCGTCCTCAAGGCGCGCGGCGACCTGGTGCGGCTTCAGATGCTCAACACCAACCCCAAGGCCCTCATGCAACCGCTCAAAGCCGCCAGCGTGACGGTCAACATCCGCAGCAAGACGCCGATCAAGAACGTTTACTCGCCCACGCACAAGATCAAGATTGGCGAGAAAGAGGGTTGGGATCTTTCCATCTCGTGGAGCCAGGAAAACTACCTGCCCAAGCATCCGTTCGTGCTCTATTACCAGTTGGCCGAAGAGAAGCTGGGCGCGAGCTTGATCGCTCATCGCGATGAGTACGAGGATGGCAGCTTCATGTTGATGCTCTCGCCCACCGTCGGCAGTGGCGCCGGACGTGTGACCGAAGATGACATTTTGCCGAAGGACGTTGTGTTCTGCGTCGACACGTCGGGCTCAATGCTGGAAGGCAAGAAGATCGATCAGGCCAAGGAAGCGTTGCAGTACTGTGTCAAAAGTCTGCGACCGGGCGATCGGTTCAACATTGTCGATTTCAGTACCGGAGTGCGCAACTTCAGCGACGACGGCCTGGTCGAATTGACCGACCGCAATCGAGGCCGCGCGCTGGGATACGTCAGTGACCTCTACGCTGGCGGCGGCACGGCGATTGACGACGCACTCGAACAGTCGCTCAAGGACCTGGGCGACAGCGAGCGCTTGAAGATGATCCTGTTCGCCACCGACGGTCTGCCCACGATCGGCGAGCGGAATCCTGAATCCATCCTGCGCAACATGGCCAAGCGAAACACCCGCGACGTGCGGCTGTTCGTGTTTGGCGAGGGATTCGACGTGAATACGACGCTGCTCGACTTCCTGGCCATCAACCACCGTGGCGAGTCGGATTACATCCAACCGAACGAAGACATCAAGGTGAAGATCGCCCACTTCTTCGACCGTGTCGGTTCGCCGATCATGACGGACCTGAAAGTCGAGTTCGAAGGCATCCAAGTACGTGACGTGTTCCCGCGCCAAGTCGCGGACATCTATCGAGGCGAGCAAGTAATCGTCTACGGCCGCTACACCAGCAGCGGCACGCACACGGTCAAGCTGTCTGGCATGCTGGGAGGCCAGCGTCAGACGTTTACGTATAGCCTCGACTTCCCATCCGTTACCAGCGACGACCGCAACGCCTTTGTCGAGCGTCTTTGGGGCGGCAAGAAAGTCGATTTTCTGCTCAGCGAATTGCGCAAGCACGGCACGCAGGACAAGGAACTGGTCGAAGAAGTCACCAAACTGGCAAAACGCTATGGCATCGTCACGCCATACACCAGCTTCCTGATGGCCGACGACATTGTCACTCAAGGGCTGCCGCAACTGGCCACCAAATTCCGCGGCAGATTCAACGCTCCGGGATTTGGCGGTGGCAAACTCGGCGCACCAGCTCCGGAAAAAGCGGAAGACAAGAAAGCGGCCTTCGATCTATCCAAAGAACTTTCTGACCTTCGTCGCAAATCCGACGAGAGCGGCGCCGCCGACGCCTATTACGAAGCGGCCCAAGCACACTTGGCCAAGAATGGCAAGGACGGCTCGTCGTTGGCCGCGATCCGCTACATCGGCTCCAAGACGTTCTACAAATCCGGTGACGTCTGGTACGACAGCCGCTTTGATTCGTCGAAGGACAAAGTGGCCAAGACCGTCAAGGTCGGCTCGGACGAGTACATCGAGTTGCTTGCGCAAGACACACGTATTGCCAAGTATCTCGCCTTGGGCAACGTGGTGCTGAAAGCAAAAGGCACGTGGTATCGAGTTTCCACGTAACTCACCAATTGCTCGGAACTTGCTCAGAAACTCCAGTCGATCCTGCACTTCGTACCGTGTCCAGCACGTGGGCGACATCGGCTAGGGACGATGTTTGGGACATTTGGCGGCTGGAACGCCCAACGCTGGTGTGCCACTTCCGCAGCTTGCCTTACATCCATGCGTACATCAACATGGGGAAGCAAGCGTATACTTCACGCGGAAACCATTGGCACATTTTGAAACGTCTTAGTAGCATGGACCCCGGAGTTGTGGTGCAATCATGGCAAGCGCGAAAGACGCAGCATTAGCAAGCGAAGAGCAGTTGAGGCTGATGGCCGATTCGTCGCGGGAACTGGTCGCGTACGTTGACGCCGAGCAGCGCTATCAGTTCGTCAACTCGACCTACGAAGAGTGGTTTGGCGTTACCCGCGATCAAATCAGAGGCCAATCTCTCACGGAAGTTCTGGGTGGCCCAGCGTACGAAGCCATTCGTACGCATGTGGAAACCGTGCTATCGGGTCGGGAAGTCACCTTTGAGGTAGAACTCGCGTTTAAGGACGGTCGATCACGGCATGTCGAAGGACAGTTTGTGCCACGCATTGGCATGGGTGGGCAGGCAACCGGCTTTTGCGCACTGGTGCGTGACATTACCGAGCACAAGCGGGCACTGCAGCACTTGCAAAGAAGTGCGGAGCAGTTTCGCGGACTGATCGAAGCGGCGCCCGATGCTGTCGTCGTCACGCGACAAGACGGGACGATCGACTTCATCAACGAACGGGCGGAGCAGCTGTTAGGTTACGAGCGCCTAGAGTTGGTGGGGCAGGTCGTCGAAACGCTGGTGCCCGAACCACTCCGCACCGCGCACGTGGAACATCGCAAGAAGTACTGCGATAGTCTGCATGTTCGTCCTTTCCTCGCTTGCTTGGATCTGGTCGCGCGCCACAAGGACGGTCGTGAGCTGCCAGTCGACCTCAGTCTGAACCCAGTGCAGACGGAAGAGGGCACACTCGTCATCTGCAGTCTTCGTGACGTGACCGAGCGCAAGCGAGCGGAAACAGCACTCCGCAAGAGCGAGGTGGCCTTGCGAGCCAGCCAAAAACATCTCCGCTCTCTTACCGGCAAACTGCTGTCTGCTCAGGAGGACGAGCGTCGCCGGTTAGCCCGCGAACTGCACGATGACTTGACTCAGCGGTTGGCCGGGTTGGCGATCGAGGCCGAGATGCTCGAGCGGCAAGTGGAATCGCATTCTGATCCGCTCCGTGAGAAACTCCGAACGATGAAAGAAAGGATGGTAGACCTATCGGAGGACGTCCGCTCAATCGCTCGGCAATTGCATCCATCGATCGTCGACGATTTGGGGCTGGTCGATGCAATTAAATCCGAATGCACCAACTTATTGCAACGGGAAGACGTTGCCATTGACTACAAAGCATCGAGCGTCCCCGCGGCGATTGGCAACGACGCCGCTTTGTGTCTATACCGGATCGTGCAAGAGGGCCTGAGGAATATCGCCAAGCATGCCAAAACCAAACAAGCTCAAGTCTCGTTGGTCGGCACGGACAAAGCACTCGTGCTTCGCGTCCAGGATCGCGGGATCGGGTTCGATCCCTCGCAGGCGCAAAAGGGAACAGGTCTGGGCCTGGCCAGTATGCAAGATCGCGTGAGGCTGATCGAAGGCCAGATATCGATCCAGTCTGAACCGGGCCAGGGCACAGTGATTGAAGTCCGTGTGCCTTTGTCGGGGGAGCATGCATGAACCGGGCGCGAGTGTTGTTGGCCGATGACCACAAGATCGTGAGTGAAGGTTTGCGCAGTCTGTTAGAGCCCGAATTCGAACTGATCAGAATCGTGGAAGATGGCCGTGCGCTCGTGAAAGCGGCCAGGGAACTTCAACCGGACGTGATCGTGGTGGATATTTCGTTGCCGTTGCTCAATGGCATCGAGGCCGTCCGGCAGCTCACAAAGAACAAGTCGCGCGCCAAGGTCGTCTTTCTGACCATGCACTCGGACGTGACGTATGCGGCGCGGGCGTTCGAGGCGGGCGCAACCGGATTCGTTCTGAAACATTCCGCTGCGTCGGAGCTTATTACCGCCATTCGCGAGGCGCTGCTGGGGCGAACGTATGTGACGCCACAGATCGCGGGCCAGTGGATGCAGTCGTCCGAAAAAGGGTTTGACCACCAGCAAGACCCAATTCAAACGCTGACGCCGCGGCAGCGGGAAGTTTTGCAGTTATTGGCCGAGGGGCGTTCCGCCGCAGAAGCCGCCACGATTCTGCATCTATCCCGCAGAACTGTGGAGTTTCACAAGTACCGTCTGATGGATCGGCTGGGGATTCACACCAACGCGGAATTGATTCAGTACGCAATCAAGCACGGCATTGTCTCGGCCTGACCAATGTGCCGCCACCCCGTTTCGCCTACGGAATCGTGAACACGGAAACCAATTTCTATGAGCGAGTGGTTCACAAACTCGTAAGTTTACGAGTACCCCGCGATTGAAAACTCGCCGATATTAATCCAGATGGGCGATTAGCCGCCGCAATATCAACGAACCTAAAAGAGAAGCTGACATTCAACCGACGGAGGCGCTTCGACGATCTAGTTATGGTGTCTCCGGACGGTGAATCAGGCGATCTGCGTAAGCTCAACGTGAGCAAGGAAGAGGAAACGTCGCTGTGTGCCTTCATGGAGGCCTCGCCGGATGGTGCGCTCGTGGTGAATTGCCAAGGCGCGATTGTCCTTGTCAATTCCGAGCTTGAGCGATTGTCTGGCTACCCCAGTGACGAACTAGTTGGCCAGCACGTCGATGTTCTCGTGCCAGAGCGCTATCACCGGACGCATTCTGACCAAGTCGCCGATTACATGCACCAGCCCCAACCAATCGCGATCGGGATCCGTCGCAATCTTCATGGTCGCCACAAGGATGGCAGTGAAATCCCAGTCGAGATCGGTCTCAACCCAATCGAATTGGAGAGAGACACAATTGTCCTTGCGATGATCCGCGACATCACCGAACGCAGACGCGTCGAGGAGCGGCAACGGCGATACGCCGCCCAACTGAAGCAGGCCAACGTGGAACTTCAGCGCAGCAACCAGCAGTTGGGGGAGTTTGCCTATGTGGCATCGCACGATCTGCAAGAGCCGCTGCGCAGCGTGGGACATTTCTGCCAACTTCTTAAGCAGCAGTACAAAGGGCGACTCGACGAGCAGGCCGACATGTGGATCGATTTCGCTGTCGATGGTGCACAACGCATGCGGACGCTGATCGATGACCTGTTGGCCTATTCACGGGTTACGACCCAGACGCAGCAATTCGAAGTCGTCGACTGCTCGGCGGTCATGCACCGTGTCATCGCCAATCTGAGTTCGTCCATCGAGCAAAGTCGAGCCGAGGTCATTCAGGCTGACTTGCCCACCGTGACGGCCGATAAGACACAGATGCTTCAGCTCTTCCAGAACCTGATCGGTAACGCAATCAAGTTTCGCAAGGAGAAAACACCCAAAGTGCACGTTGGGGCCGAGCGACACGAGGATGAATGGATCTTCGCGGTGCGCGACAACGGCATCGGCATAGAGCCAGAGCACAGAGAGCGGGTCTTTAAGATGTTCAAACGCCTACACACGCACGAGCAGTATGCGGGCAACGGCGTCGGACTGGCAATCTGCAAACGAATTGTTGAGCGACATGGGGGCCGAATTTGGCTCGAATCGCAATCCGGT
Source organism: uncultured Pirellulaceae bacterium (assembly GCA_964343305.1). Lineage (GTDB taxonomy): Bacteria > Planctomycetota > Planctomycetia > Pirellulales > Pirellulaceae > CAYFJO01. The sequence goes on from CAYFJO010000401.1 coordinate 7,448, forward strand.
GAGGGCACTGTGTTTTTCTTCAGTATTCCTGATACCGCAGATGAGGACAACGCATGACTCAGCCAGAGCCGTTGGGCGCACCGGTCGCAATCCTGTTGGGCCAAGACAATCCGGCTGATATTGAGCTAACCCGACAGGCGTTGGAATTGATTGGAGTAATACGACGCAGCGTGCGGCCGCAACCAAATGTAGCCGAAGTCGCCAAGACTTCGGGACTTCTTGCTCATGTCTCCCGAAGTCTTGGCGACTTCGGCTACAAAAATGCGCGCAAGAAAACAACAGAACCAGGAATTGTAGAACAATGGGCCCACAAGACTCGCTAGGCGATGATTCTTGGATGGGAGTTTTCCCAGAGAGAGTTATCTCCCAACAGAAGCGAAAGTCGGCGAAAGAATACAGGGTTCTGGTCATCGAGGGCCAGACGCGGGATTTCATTCTGTTAAGGGAACACTTGCAGGAAGCAGATGTTGGTGTCTCTTTCGAGCTCGCCCAGGCCAAACGTCTCTCAGAAGGACTAGAACAGCTTGCCAAGGGCGGAATTGACGTCGTCATGCTGGACTTGAATCTGCCGGACAGTTCCGGAATCGAAACGATTCAGAGAGCAATAGCACAGGCACCGCACGTGCCAATCATTGTCCTCACGGGATTTGACGACGAGTCCCTCGCGATCGAGGCGGTCGGTGAGGGAGCACAGGATTATCTCGTCAAAGGAGATTGGAGCGGTGACTCGCTGGTGCGCAGTTTGCGCTATTGCTTGGTGCGGCACAAAACTCAGGAGAAACTGCGCGATGCGCTGCAACAGGCTGAGGCGAGTGCCGAGCGATTTCATTCGGTCTCCGAGTCTGCAAACGATGCGATCATCACTATCAATAGCAGCGGCGAAATCATCTCCTGGAACCAAGGTGCCCGAACCATCTTTGGCTATGCCGACGAAGAAGTAGAGGGCCGACCGGCGACCATCTTGATGCCCGATCGGTATCGTGAATCTCACACACAAGCGCTCCAGCGGCATGTGCAAAACGGCGAATCTCACGTGATCGGCAAGACCGTTGAACTGCACGGGCTGCGGAAAGATGCCACTGAATTTCCGTTGGAACTCTCGCTCTCGACTTGGACGAGTGCCGAAGGGCAATTCTACAGTGGAATCATCCGCGACATCACCGAGCGGAAGCGGGCAGCGGAAGAGCTTCGCTCGGTCATCGAAGCTGCGCCCGTCGGCATGATGCTCGTTGACCACGAACTCAACATCACGTTGGTCAATTCTGAAATAGAAAACATGTTCAGCTACCCACGTAAGGAATTGCTTGGACAGTCGATTGAGATTCTGGTTCCGGAATACGCTCGCGAGACGCATCCTGGATACGCAGCGGAATTCATGGCCAATCCCCGATTCAGAAAGGCAGACGCCTCGAGCGGCATCTACGGTTTACGCAAGGATAGACAAGAGATTCCTCTTGAAATTGCACTGAACCCCATACAATTGGAAAACCGGCTCGCCATTTTATGCGTGATCGTGGATATTTCCGAGCGCAAGAAAGTGTTGGACCGAGTTGTCGCCATCGTAGAATCTTCGCCTGACGCCATTCTCTTGGTCGACGACGAAGGCAAGATTGGCATCGTGAACTCGGAAACGGAAGAAATGTTCGGCTACGCCCGCGAAGAGTTGGTCGGCCAACTGATTGAACTTCTGGTCCCGGAAGACATTCGTGAGAAGCACGTTGAGTACCGCGAGACCTTTGTGGCCGAAAACCGCAGCCGGCCGTTTGGCGTGCACCTCGAGCTTCGCGGCCGCCACAAAGACGGCACCATATTTCCCGTTGAGGTCGGACTCAAGCCGATCGAGTTGGAGAAGCGAACCTTTGTCATCACAACGATCCGTGACATCACCGAGCGCAAGCGGATCGAGCGGGAGTTTGCAATCGCCCGTCAGATTCAGCAGGCACTGCTGCCCAAATCCGCGCCATCGCTTCCCGGTTTCGACATTGCTGGCATCTCACATCCGGCGGACGAGACTGGTGGGGATTTCTTTGACTACCTTTCACTGCCAAACGGACAACTCAACATTGTCCTGGGCGACGTCAGCGGGCATGGGTTGGGGCCCGCCCTGCTGGTGGCGCAGACCCAAGCTCAACTGCGCGCCCTGGCGGAATCTCACGACGATGTCGGAGAAGTTCTGACTCGCGCAAATCGCCTTTTCCGCGGAGCGGGCCCGGGACGTTTCGTGACGATGCTGCTGGCCTGTATCGATGTGAAGACGCGATCCTTTACCTATGCGAGTGCTGGCCATCGAGGCTACCTGCTCAACACAATCGGTGACGTGAGAATCCTCGACAGCACGGGCATGGCGGTTGGCATCGACGAAGATGAGGTCATCTCCAGCCAGCCGGCGATTGCACTGACCGCCGGCGACCTCATTGTTCTGACAACCGATGGAATCGAAGAAGCGATATCGCCCAGCAAGACTCTGTTCGGCGTCAAGAATACACTCGAAGTGATTCGCGAAAATCATGAACGGCCGGCAACCGAAATCGTTCATGCACTGTGTAAAGCGCCACGCGATTTTACGGAAGGTGGACAACAGCGCGACGACATGACGGCCGTCGTCATCAAAGTCCTGGAAACGCCATGACCGTGGGCCGAAGGATAAATTCATGTCGACAAACACAACACCCGACATCCTAAAGCAGGATGAAGTCACCATCATGGTGTTTGGGACAAAGTACGAGAATCTTGACACA
>CAYFJO010000402.1:0-10135 GCA_964343305.1 uncultured Pirellulaceae bacterium
CTTGCGAAGCACTGGCAGAGCCAGTGGCACCCCAACTTTCTACTTTGACAGAGCAGTAGCCTCAACTTCTTCGCGGTTTGCTTAACCCAATTGGCGCTACCATAGGCTTGACCACGACGGACGCTATCCCAACAGTATAAAATGCAACAAGGTATCGTCAACAAGCGCGCCTGTCCCCTCTATGCCCGTCGAAACCCTGTTCATCCGGTTTTTGTCTCAGATCCGCCAAAGGAGGCTTTATTTTGTCGGCAGGGTGAATTGAAAAACGCTTCCCTTTCCAGACTCACTTTCAACCTTGATCTCGCCGCCGTGAGCTTTCACAATCGTCTGGCAAATCGACAACCCAAGGCCGCTGCCGCCGGTATCGCGCGATCGCTCTTTGTCCACTCGGTGGAATCGACGGAAGATTTTTGTCTGGTCTTCGTCCGAAATGCCGACGCCCGAGTCGGTTACCGAAACGATGATTTCGTCGTTGTTCCGCGCCAGCGACACATCGACTCGGCTGCCTGTCGGACTGTAGGCAATCGCGTTGGTCAGCAGGTTGGTGACGACCTGGCCGAGTCGTTCTCGATCGCCGCTGACGATCGCCTGGCTAACTTCGGCGGACACGGCGATTTGTTTGGCGTCGGCGAGCGGCTGGGCGTGATCGATGCTCGCCGTGATGACCGCGGCAATGTCGACCGGTTTCATGGTCAGGGCCAGTCCGTCGGCGTCCAAACGCGCCAAGGTCAGAAGCGACTCGACGAGCGAGTTCATTCGCGTTGTGGCGCGCTGGCAGGTTTCCAGGGCTTCGCGGTACTCGTCCGCAGTGCGCTCCTTGGAGAGCGCGAGTTCTTGATGCATTTGGATGATCGACGGGGGCGTGCGTAGTTCATGCGACGCGTCGGCGGTGAATTGCAGTTGCTGGGCGAACGCGGATTCCAGCCGTGCGAAAGTTTCGTTGAGCGTTTGGGCCAGATCGGCAAATTCCGTGTCCATGCGCGCGGCGTCGATCCGGTCGGTCAGATTGTGCTCCGAGATATCCGCAGCGACTCGGCTAATGGATTCGATCGGCCGCACGGAACCGCGCGACAGCAGCCAACCGCCGCCCAACCCCAGCGTGAAAACAACCACGCCGGCTCCCGCCAGCAACAACGCGAGATTGTAAAGATCACGAAGATCTGGCTCAATGAACCGGCCGGCCAGAACGAACGTGCCTCGTGGCCCCGGCGCATAGGCTTCGCGGTACGAGCCGCGATCTCGAAATCGGGGCCGGTGTCCTTCATGGAATTCGTCATTGATCGATGGCGGCGGAACCTCGACAAACGAGTTGGATGATTTCACCTCAGCGCCGTCGCTTCGCCAAATGACGAAATACGGCGCTTCGTGTTCGTAACGAATTCTGCGACCCGCAAACGTGTTGGGCACGTGTAAGTCGGCGTGCAACTTTTGTAGATCACGGGCGAAGGAGTTTTCGTTGCTGATTTCGCCGTCATCGCCGTACAACAATGCCCCCAACGTCGCGGGTGCGGCCGCTTGCAGTTTGCCAGCCAGGACTTCAACTGCGGCCGCGAGTTCATTGTCGATCGTCTGGTATCGCGACTGTCGATGTTGGACGTACATTGTCGTGCCGAAGGCGACGATCACGGCGGCCAGAATGACCGCGTGCCAGATTTGAATTCGCCAGCGGAGTGACTTAAACATCAACGATATACCCTTCGCCGCGGCGGGTCGTGATAAAATCCTTGCCAAGTTTCGCGCGCAGCCGTGAGATGTAAACGTCGACCAGGTTGGACAGCGAATCGTGATTCTCATCAAACAAATGGTCATAGATCATCGTTCGCGTCACGACCGTGTTGCGGTGCAGAACCAAGAGTTCGACAAGTCCATACTCGCGTGCCGAAAGCGCCACCGATTGGCCATCACGCGTCACGCGACGGGCCGCCGTGTCGACGGTGATCGAGCCGGCTTCGATCACCGGATCGGCCTGGCCGGCGCTGCGACGGATCAACGCTCGCAGCCGCGCTTTGAGTTCGGCGAGTTGAAACGGCTTCACCAGGTAGTCGTCGGCGCCCGTGTCGAGTCCCGTGACGCGATCTTGCACGGCATCTCGCGCCGTGAGAATCAGAACCGGCGTCGATTTATGCTTGCGAAGCTCCGCCAAAAGTTCCAAGCCGCTCAGTGCGGGCAGCATCAAGTCGAGTACCACGGCATCGTAGTCCCAAGCTTGTGCCTTGAACAATCCATCCTGGCCATCCGCGGCGTCATCGACGGCGTAACCTTCTTCACGCAGCACCTGGCATAGCCCGTGCCGTAAATCCGGTTCGTCTTCGATCACCAACACGCGCAAGGATGGCCCTCGTTTCGTCGATCCGAAAATGTAGCCGAAGTCGTCAAGATTTGTTTAACGCCGAGCCGGCGACGGCTGCTGATTCGTGCCGTCGCCTACCAGCTCGGCGTTAAACACACGGATTATTTTACATTCGGCCGTTCGTTTTGAAATCCTCGCTGTACGAAATGGCGACCTGAACCTGAAGGAACACGACCGTTCCTCGCGGAGCATTTTCGAGACGTTGCTAACTCTGGTCGCCAGCACGATCGTCTTCGCGTGGCGGACGATCGCCGCGCGGCGGTCCTGGTTGGCGGTCATCACCAGGCCGAGGCGGTCGCGGCAACTCATGGGGAGTCAACACCCCGTTGCCGTCACGGTCCAGCTTCTTCAAGATACCCGCGGCGGCATCGATCTCTTTCATGGAGATCTCGCCATTTTCGTCCGTGTCAAAAAGTTGAAAGAACGCATCACGAGGTGGCGGCGGCGGTGGCCCGGGCCGATCGCCTTGACGGTCGTCGCGAATGAACGGCGCCGGCCATCAACACGACGGCTGCGAAAACAACAGAGAAAACTTTCATTTTTCGACTCCAAAGAAATTTTGCGTTTCCCAATCCGATGCTGGGTTGGACGGATTATACAAACTCAACCTGAACGCAACGTGAACGCCATCTGGCAAGTGTCGTTTGCGTTTGCTTTGTCGGTAGTAGAATGAAAGAGCAACCATTTCTAATCAGCAACTTACGCTCATGACCGTCTTCACCACTATGCACCGCAAACATATGAAAAAGCTCGTTCATGGATGGCCGTCGTGCTGTGCGGCTGTCTCTTTTTTGAAACAAGTGGACACGATCGCCACATTTCAGGTATCAGAATAATTCAATATGCATCAACGTTATTGCTATCCAATCCCGTTCCTATTTCTTTGGCTGGTAATTGCCGCTGCTCAGCCGTCCGAACCCGGCAAACTCAAAGGCGCTGTCCGGCATTTGCTCGACATTCCTTATCTCGATGCAAGCCGCGATACGGCTTCGTGGAACAACCATCGCAAAGCGGGCGAGTTCCTCGAGCACAAAACACGGATGAACGTGTATATCCCGGCGGGTGACGGTCCGTTTCCCTGCATCCTCTTCGTCCACGGCGGGGCTTACATGGAAGGCGGGAAAGATCCGTTTCCCAACCACTGGGCGATCGAGCGAGAATCGAACGCGATGGAAATGGCGATCGAGCGCGGCTACGTCGCGGTGGCGGTGAACTACATTCTGGGGCAGGACATCCATCCGCAGGTTCAGCGCGATTTCAAAGAGTTGATTCGGCATCTGCGCGCAAATCGCGCGAAATACCGGATCGATCCGAATCGCATCGCTGCCGTCGGCTCGTCGGCGGGCGGATGGCTGGTGACTTCGGCGGGACTGACGACTGCGGACGACTTTGGGTTCGAGAGTAAAGTCAACGGACTGAGTCTTCGCGACTGGGTCGAGACACCGCAGATGTGGACTCGTTTCACTCGAGAAGCGCGAGGAAGAAAACTCATCGAGAACGGGCCGGTACTTTGCACGAGCTTTGACGAACTGGAGCCGCGGCATCCTGAAATCTCGTCGCGATTGACGGCGCTGGTCTTCGACTTCGCGCAGCAAATGCGAATGGCCAGTCCGGATGACCCGGCGCTGCTCACGTTCAAAGGGCTCGGCGCGAAGGCCGGCAAATGGGACGACGATGCACGGCACGCCGATTTGCGCGTCGTCGAACTCTCCGAAGAGCGCACCAAAGACAAGCCCAACTGGCACCTGCCGGCCCCGACGCAGGCCGTTGCCAGCGCGGACGGAAAGGGAAAGGTCTCGCTGAACGAACGCTGGTTTCAGTTCCTCGACGACGCCTTGAAGCGCACGCCATCGGCCGAAGCCCGACCTAACCGCCGCATCTTCGCCGATCGTGTCGCGGTGACGTTTGCAACTGCCGCACCAAGGCATCAGGTGCGATACACGCTCGACGGTAGCGATCCGACGTTCAAATCGCCGGTTGCAAGCGAACCGATCGCGTTGACCAACACAGCAACAGTTCGATTCATCACCATCGCCCCCGACATGCGTTCCAGCGGCGTTGCTGAAGCGACCTTCGTCAAAGCGAAGCCGTTGCCAGTGATCGAGGGGCCCGACGAACTTCCCAAAGCCAGAGTCGGTCAGCCGTACCGCGTCCAGTTCACGGCGCAAGGCGCGAGCGAGTGGTCGATCAGTTGCCAGCATCGTGGGTGGAAGTCACAGAAGATTCGCAACCCGAATCAGGCCGGCTATGAAGCCTACCGCAAGTTCATGGAGGAAGGCAGCGCCATGCAGATCGGCCTCGCCTTCGACCGTCGGACTGGCCTCCTATCGGGCACGCCTGAACGCCGTGGAACGTACGTCGTGCAGATAGCGGCGGCGGCAGCAGCCGATTGTCCGGCCGGATTCCACACGTGGGTTTTAACGGTGGAAGGCGCCGAGCCTTGAGTTCGTTGAGGACAGATTGATTTGACTTTGCTACCAGCTCTCCGTTGAATGAACGATGTGAGTTGCGGAGAGTGTAAACAAGATGAGATAACAACCCCATGAAAGACAAGACCCCGTTTCCTTTCGTCACAATCGTCGCCGCGTTGACGGTTTGCTTCTTCGCAGCCTCGACGTCGGCTGTGGACGTGGCTACCACGTACTCAGCGACCTTGAAGAAGGCTGGATTGCGGACCGGTCTGGTTATGGAGTTGGGAGCCAATGATACACAAAGTGCCGAGTTGCTTTTTGAACGCGGAGCAACGGTGTTGCTCGTGGCCGATCAACCCGATGTCGGCACGCGGCTTCGGAAAACACTTGCCGAAAAGAGTTTGCTCGGCCAGGCAACGGTTGTTGACCGCGTTGATCCAAGTTCCATGCCACTGGTCGCCGCCGCCGCGTTGATGATCATCTCCGGAGACAGTGAACAAACACCAGCGCGTCAGGTTCTTCGCGTACTAAGGCCGAATGGTGTTTGGCTTCGAGGGGACGAGTCGCAAACCAAGGAGTTTGACCCCGGCTGGGACGAGTGGCCGAGTTACCTTCACGACGTCCAGGGTACGGAAGCTTCGACCGACAAGCACGTCGGTCCCATGCAGGGCATCCAGTGGACCGCCGGAGACATGAGCACCAGCAACAAGACGGGATTACGGCTCGCAGGCGGCCTGGTGCTATCCGCAGAATACCGACGCCACGGACGCAAGCACATGTTCTTTCAAAACGCCTGGGGCGTTGCAACTCGACAGCCTGGCTCCGATATTCTGGTGGCCCGCGATGCTTTTACAGGGTTGATCCAATGGGAGCGGCCTGACTTGGAACTGCACAATCGTTATGCCTGGTTGGCTGACGACGAGCGGGTTTATTTGCATCCTCATGGAACCAAACATCAAATCGCCCTCGACTTGAAGAGGGGCAAAGACCTGCTCGTTTACGACCAAGGCCTGGATGCGTTGCCTGTTCTGACAAGCAGTTATCGTCGGGGCGGTCGGTTGCCCTGGTGGCAGAGCATTTTGCATGACGGAGTTCTGTTCCAGGTCGGAGCAGGCAACGTCTACGCTCTGGATGCGAAAACGGGCAAGCGGTTGTGGCATCACGATTTCGGCAGCGAGCGTATTGCCTATCTTCCGACCGTCGTCGAAAAGAATCTCGTCGTCGTCGTCGGCCGCAAGAAAGCACATTCGTTTTCGTATCTCACCGGCTGGGAAACCGTCGAGATCGAACGGCTCGTCGGGCTCGATCTTGCCAAGGGCGATGAAGCGTGGAGTTGGAAGGATCCCGACGACGAGACGCATTATGCGATGAACATGGTTTATCGTGACGGAGCGATTGCCATCGCGACTTACGGGCACGGGACCGACAATGACATCAACCACAAAGTGTTCACGCGTGGAAAAAAGAACGCCTGGCAGGGCATCCTCTGTTTGAATCCTGATGGTTCACTGCGTTGGAAGCGACGAGTTGATAACGAGGGTCCTGGCGGACACGGCGATCACGACCGCGTGCTGATTTCCGGCGGTCAGGTTTGGTGGGGCACCAGCGGCCACGCCGTTTTGAAATTCGATCTGAAATCGGGCAAAGAACTGGCGAGCCCAGGCAAGGGCTACGGGCGCGGTTACGGATCGCGCGTGCCGCTTTGCACGACCATCCGTGAGGTAAACGGCAAAATGTATTCGATGGTCGGTTGCTTCAATACGACTGACGGCAGTTACTTCACCGTGGCTTCGACCCGAGCAGCCTGCGACATTGGTTCGTATCCCGGCTATGGCCGGCTCTACACGACGCAAACCAATTGTGGATGCACGGCGTTTCTCCCAGGAACGACAGCGGGCAATCATCGTATCGACGCTAGCGAGTTCACGGGCTCGCGATTGCAAAAGGGAGCGGCCAAAGCGTCGGCGGCAATCAGCAAGGCCGGCTGGAACCATTACCTTGCCGACGCAGCGCGCAGCAACTGGACGGACGCGAAGATCGGCGAGAAACTCGCGATCGCCTGGAAGCAATCGCACACTGATCCAGCCAAGAACGCCGACAAACAGCGAAGCACCGACTGGAACGAAACGTATTGGCGCAGCGGCCCCATCACAGCTCCGACTTTCGCCGAAGGCGTCATCTGCTACGCCCTAACCGATGCGCACACCGTTGTCGCTCGCGAACCTGCCAGCGGCAAGATCCTGTGGCAAGCTCAAGTCGATGGCCGAGTGGACACACCGCCGACCATCCATCAGGGAGCGGTCTACTTTGGCACGCGCGGCGGTTGGGTTTATGCCTTGAATCGCGATTCGGGCCAACTCATCTGGCGTTTCTTTGCAGCTCCCAACCAACGGCACATCGTAGCCAACGGCCAAGTCGAATCGTTGTGGCCAGTCAGCGGCAGCGTTGCTGTTGTCGGCGACCTGATCTGGTTGAACGCGGGTCGGCATTCCGCCAGCGACGGTGGCTTGTGGTGGTATGCACTCGATCCGCGGACGGGGGCCGTCAAGCATCAGGGCAAGATCGCTCAGGACCTGAAATGGGAGACCGCCGAAACTCGTCACGACCGACACGGCCATCTGTGGTCGCTGGGCGGTCCATTCGCATATAGCCAGCGCGACAACTGGTTGATGTTGCACGACAGCGCCGTGGACGTCAAAGCGGCGGCGACCGTGGCGGACAATCTCCACAATCCTCACGGCCCTGCCCCATCGGAGCTTCGCCTGCGAGATAACTACCGCAGCTTTGCCTACAACGGCTTGGACACCGCCGGCAAGTTCGGCTCCGGCATGAGCTACGCCGGCGTTCGTGCCAAACTGTTCGCCTATCGCGAAGACACGTTATACGCACTGCTGGACAACAACGGAGCCGGTCAGCGAGGCGGCACTCACAAAGAAAAAGAGATGCTGGCGAAGTGGGCGATCGCCGAAGTCAAACAGCCAACCAATAAAAGTCCCGCCTTGGCCGACAAAGAATGGTCACGTCTCGAACGCGTACGATATCGCGTGAAGCAAGACGCTTGGGATAACTACCAGCTACTGGCTGTTGCGGGCGACAAAGTGGTGGTCAACGAAGCCAGCCAACTCATCGTCGCTTCAGCCAGGACAGGCGATGAACTAAGCCGAGTTGAGTTGCCAGCCCTGCCCGTTTTCGGCGGCATCGCCATTGCCGATGGTCAAGTGATCGTAACTTGCCGCGACGGTTCGATCGTGTGCTTGCGGTGAACTGCGCGGGTAGGGCGACCCGAGCATCGTAAACAACCAACACAAATGGAAACTCGTCCCAATACCAATAATGAAGATCAGCCGTCTCGACGCGACATCGAATGGTAACATCGGCGATGTTGAGATTGTTGGTTGCCTTCACTTGAAATCGCACTTCGCCATTCTCAATTTGTCCATCGGGCGAGAAATGAAACATCGCCGCATCCCATCCATACTCGCCCAAGCTTGGACGTTGTAACTGGTACGCTCGACGCAACACCTGCCGTTCAAGCAGATTGACACCCATCTCTTCAATCACATGCTGACGAGTTCGTCGTTTGCGGGTCATGGGGAAGTCTACTTGCTTCGCTGGCGTATGTCAGGATTGATTATCGCGGCTGTGTGGCGATACGCTAGCATGCCTTTTGCTCACGCTTACAGCGGCACACAGGCCATTCCACTGAAAAAAAACACCGCTCGCTGATGAGCAGCGAGCGGTGATATTTGATGCGCGAGCTGCAAGCGAACTCGGCAACGTCAATTCGCCCAATGCCAATCCACCAATCCCCAGCGTTCCAGCCTGAATGAAATTGCGGCGCGAGAGTCCTTCGCAATCCCGACTACGACCTTGTGTGAATAGAGTCAGCGGCTCCTTTGCTTCGGTGGTCGACCCTTTCCCGGAGAACCATTTGGTCGGGCTCTGCGACGTCTCGGCCGTTGGGTTCCCAATTTCGTGAATGGTGCCAAGGCGGATTCCAATCTGGCAACGTCTTCGGGTTGTTTCTGGGCAAGATCTCTGGATTCGGTTGGATCTTCTCTAACGTTGTAGAGCCGAGGTTCGTCCGCGCTGTGGATCAGCTTCAACGGGTCCTGAAGGATTGCGAATTCGCCGCGTTGCCCGGCAATGACCACTGGGTTGCGCTGAATCTCTTTGTTCAATTTGATCACTGGCCACACATTGAATCCGTCGAGCGGTTTGTCGTTGCCGTGTTCGATTCCCGCCGCCGCCGTGAGTGTGGGCAACAGATCCATGACGGAGATCATCTGCTCACAACGCGCGCCGGGTTGGATCACCCTGGGCCAACACAGCACTGCCGGGACGCGGACACCACCCTCAAGAAGTTCACCCTTACCTCCACGCAGCGCAAGCCCGGTCGAATTGCCTGATTTCTTTCCTCTGCTCTTGGCTCCGTTGTCACAGAAAAACAGAACGAGCGTGTCCTCTGTCATTCCTTCCTGCTCAAGGGTGTTAAGAACCTTTCCGATCGCCTGATCCATCGAGTCGATTGCAGCCGCGTAGCCACCACTTCTTCCTCTTCCACCCTCGGTCGCGTATTTGCGAATCAAATCTTCCGGTGCCTGCATAGGACCGTGCGGCGCATTGAACGGCATATAGAGAAAGACCGGCTTCGATCGATTACGATTCTTGATCAGCTTGACTGCTTCGGCGGCAAAGAGGTCTGTGGAATAACCTTGTTCTTCAAGGGGCTTGCCATTGCGCTGCCAGTCCAGCTTTCCCTGACCAATGTGTGTGTAGTAGTCGATCATGCCGCCTCGACAACCATAAAAGTGGTCGAAGCCACGTGCTTGCGGCGAATACTCTTCGCGTTCGGCTCCGAGATGCCACTTGCCCACCATGAATGTCTGATAGCCTGCTTCCTGAAACGATTCCGGCATGAAGTGCTCGTCCAAGGGAACTCCCTCACCGCCGCCAAGCGGACGCGTAATACCAAAGCGCGCGGGAGAACGGCCGGTCATCATGGCCGTGCGAGTCGGACTGCAGATCGGATGCACATAGAAGCGATCGAGTTGGATGCCTTCTGCGGCCAGCCGGTCGATATTCGGGGTTTGAATCTTGCTGCCGTGGTAACCAACGTCGTTCCAGCCCATGTCATCGGAGACAAAGATGACAATGTGGGGGCGGTCTGACTGTGGCGCGGCCTCTTCCATCGCCGCCAAATCGCGCAAGAATCCCAAAACGGCGATCAAGCAAATAACCGCACGAAAGGCCGAACTGGATGCTGTGTTGAGCGTCATTCTTCTTTCCATTGCTTGGCTGGCCAAAAGAGGGCAAGGTGAATCTGTCGTCTATCTCCGTGATCTTGTGCGTTTCGGCTGTTTCGGATTCTCGC
>CAYFJO010000403.1:0-10121 GCA_964343305.1 uncultured Pirellulaceae bacterium
TGCTGGTAACGACGCTGGAATGGGCCGCCGAAGACGCCAAGTTCCACGCCGTCCGCCCGCCCACGACCGTGATCGTCGGCGCGGTCGTGTCCCTGCGCGCCGTCACCGCTTCGCCAGTGCCTGGATCTCTGGTGCCAGAGACAAGAACCGCCGCGCTTGCGCTGGAACAAATGCTCGACGGAAGCGTTGCTGCGAACAGTTTTTTTCAGAACTCGTTGGACCGCTGTCAGCAGGTTGAGTGACTTGATCTATCATCGTATCCTGTTGGGTAGAAAGTAAACGTAACCGTTGATAATTCTTGTGGCAAGAATTGCACGTAATGCAATTGGATATCCCACTCCCCTCCGAATCAGCCAACGCTCTGCCCGATTTTTTGAAGCAGGATCGGCAGAGGCTGAGTTGGTTTGTATTGCTGCGATGGATTGCCTCGGCCGTCACTTTCTTCGGCTGCGGTTTTTTGGCACTCTTGGACGTGGTCCCCGTGTCCATCCTCGTTCGGGTGAGCGGGTGGTTCGTCCTGATAGTGGCCTTCAACGTGTTTTGTACTTTTCGTACCCGACGGACGGAAACGCCGTTGTGGGACATGATTACGCAGGTCGGCGGCGACTTGATGTTGTTGACGGCGCTCCTCTGGCTCACTGGCGGCACTGCCAATCCCCTGATCAGCCTGTACCTGATTCACGTGGTGCTGTCGGCCGTCCTGATGGGGATGCGTGCCGCGTATTTCACAGCGATGGCAGCTACAGGTTTGCTCGTTTTGCTAGCGACGGCAACCTGGACGGGCTGGTTGCCGGAAGTCCCAGATCAATTGAGCCGATTGTTGCCGCCGGCCATTGGCTCCCATGCCCCAGCGATCGTGTTCTCACAAGTCGGGCTGCTGTTCGTGCTGGCTTATCTTGCGGGCATCTTCTCGCGCGAGTTGCGGGAGCAGGCGCAGCGTCACGCGGAACTTGCCACGCAGATCGAGGAAGAGCGGGCTAAGTTGCAGTCAACGGTGGACCAGATGGCCGAGGGAGTCTTGCTCCTCGATCTGGAGGGGCGGCCGTTGATGGTCAGTCAAAGCATGAAGCGGCTCTGGGGATCATCCTTCCAAGAGGGAGTCACGGACTGCCACCCCCTAGAAAAACGCGAGTTCGTGCTTGGCGCGCTCGGCGATATCGCTCGGGAGTCACGCCCCCAGTACCACAGAGAAGTTTTCCACAACGGCAAGACTTTCGAAACGACTCTCGCTCCGATCCACTCGGAATCCGGAGTGCCCCGCGGTGTCGTCATGGTGACCCGCGACGTGACGGAACACCGTATGCTGCAGGAACAGATGGTCCGCCAAGAGAAGCTTTCTGTGCTGGGCAGATTGGCCGAGACCGTGGCACATGAACTGAACAATCCTTTAACCGCAATCTCCATGTTCGCAGATCTGATCCTCAAGCATCCGAATGACGGCGAGCGGACCAAGGAGCATGCCGGGACGATCTTGGACAACATCCTGTCCTGCAAGCGCATCGCCCAACAGCTCCTCAGCTACGCTGGACCGACCGACACTCGCCGCATGCCGGTCAATGTTGTCGAGGTCCTCGGGGAGACAGCCTCGCTGCTGAGGCCGTTGACCGAGAAACACCGGGCGGAACTTACGCTGCCGAACGGCTCCACTCCAGTCATGGTGATGGCCGATCCAGGCCAGTTGCGGCAGGCGTTCACAAATATCCTGATGAATGCCATCGGTGCGGTCAAAACAAGCAACATTCGCCGGATCAAGGTCGGGCTGGAGACGAACGGTAAGTTCGCTAGAATCTCTTTTCACGACAGCGGCCGCGGCATCGCACCGGACGTGCGGGATCGCATCTTCGAACCCTTTTTCACCACCGAGACTGAGGGAACGGGGCTGGGGCTTTCGATTGTGAAAGGAATTGTCGAACACCACGAAGGCACGTTCTGGGTGGAGAGTTCCCAGGACCAAGGAACGACTTTTTTTATCGACTTACTCCAGCATGAACCGGGTACTGATCGTTGACGACGAGCCGGATGTTTGTCGCGGACTGAAGCTTGTGCTTGAGAGCGAAGGCATCCGGGCAGAGACCGCCCCATCCGCCGAGGAGGCGCTGGAGACGCTCCGCCATTCCCCATTCGACGTCGTCGTGTCCGACTACAAGCTTGGCGGCATGGACGGGATGGAACTGCTCAAGAAGATCAAGAACGAATGGCCGTCTACTGGAATCGTGATGATCACGGCGTTCGGGTCGATCGAAGGCGCGGTGGAGGCCATGTCTAGTGGGGCGTTCCATTATGTGACCAAACCCTTCGTCGCTGAGGACCTGGTTTCGACCGTCCGCGAGGCCCTGGAGGAAACACATCTAGTCCGCGAACTGGAAGACCTCAGAGAGCAGCTCTCCAAAGATGTCGGCTTCGGAGAAATCATTACGCAAGACCGCCAGATGCTTGAAATCCTGGCTATGGTGGACAAGGTGGCCCCCACTTCCGCTTTCGTGCTTCTGGAGGGGGAGAGCGGGACGGGCAAAGAGCTGCTGGCTCGGCGTATTCACTCGCACAGCAAGCGGGGACAGGAACAGTTCGTGGCCATCAACACGGGCGCGCTTCCCGACACGCTGCTGGAAGGAGAGCTCTTCGGTTACAAAAAAGGCGCCTTTACCGGCGCGAACTCCGACAAGGCCGGCTACCTAGCCGCCGCCAGCGGGGGGACGATCTTCCTGGACGAGATCGGTGCCATGTCCGCGTCGTTCCAGTCAAGGCTCTTGCGCGTTTTGGAGTTGATGGAGGTGACGCCGCTCGGTTCCACGACCCCAATCAAGGTGGATCTGCGCGTTGTTTCCGCGTCGAACAAGTCTCTCGCCGACATGGTCCGCGAGGGAAGCTTTCGTGAAGACCTGTACTTTCGCCTGGGTATCGTGCATGTCAACGTGCCACCGCTTCGGGAGCGACAGGAAGACGTTTCCTTACTAACAGAACACTTCGTCAAGCGCTGCTCAGAGGTTTACCAGATGCAGCCCAAGGAGGTGACCTCTTCGGCGCACCGGTTGTTGAGCGCCTATCCCTGGCCTGGTAACGTGCGGGAACTCTGGAACGCAGTCCAGCGAGCGTTCCTGCTCTCCGAAGATGAAAACCGAATCGACGCCTCGGACATCGTTCTGATGGGGACAACCCTCCCCGAGGGGCTGGTCGTCCCGTTCTTCTTCGGGCTGCCGTACGAGAAAGCCAAACAGCAAATTACAACGGCGTTCCAAAGGGAATACATGACGCACCTCATCCAGTCCAGCGGCGGAAATCTCAGCCAAGTCGCGCGCGAAAGCGGCCTGACGCGGGCAGCGGTCTACAGGATCATCAAAAAGCTTGGCCTGGAGTTGCCGAGATAGGTGTACCAGGGAATCCCGTGATCGCGCTGGGCCGGGTTTGCAGTGCTCTACGCGACACACTTGGCGACTGTCTCGTGATGGACGCCTGGCAACTTGGCAATCTGACGATTGGAAGGGCCTGACTTGTGGAGTGCTTCAATCGAATTGATCGACCACTGTAATCGTCGGCCTCGTCGCTCTAGAATTGTGATCCGATCAATTGCAACAACGTCGCTTGACCTCTGAGTCGAGCTTCATGATTGGGAGCGCTTGACTCGGAGAGTCAAGCGACGGGAATAGGTAGATGCACACACAACTAGTCGTTCTCGGCGGCGGCCCGGGTGGATATGCGGCGGCATTTCTTGCTGCCGATTTGGGGATGGACGTCACGATCGTGGAAGCCGAAGCAAGACTCGGCGGAACTTGCTTGTTACGGGGTTGTATTCCGTCCAAGGCACTTCTGCACGTGGCGCGAGTTATCTCTGAAGTTAACGAATTGCGCGGTGATTGGGGAGTGGATTTTGGAACGCCGAAGATCGCGATCGATCAACTGCGCGAGCGAAAAGAGAAAGTGATTTCGACGCTGTCCGGCGGACTGAAACAACTGGCCAAACGCCGCAAAGTAAACGTCATTCAGGCTCGCGGATGTTTTGAAAACTCGACGACCTTGCGACTCGAAGGCGGCCACAATTCAATACCAGATGGCGGGCAATTGACGTTCGACCATGCGATCGTCGCGACGGGCAGCGTGGCGGCCATGCCGGCGGCTTTCGACATTGGATCAGATCGCGTCGTGGATTCCACGGGTGCTCTTCAATTGGAAGACATCCCCAAGTCTATGCTTGTCATCGGCGGCGGCTACATTGGGCTTGAATTGGGTTCAGTCTACGCTCAACTGGGAACCAAGGTCAGCGTTGTTGAATTGACAGACGGACTGTTGCCGGGTGCCGACCGTGATTTGGTCAAACCGCTCCATAAGAAGCTCAAGACTTTGTTTGCGGACCGAATCTACCTCTCCACTAGTGTCGAGTCTTTAGAAGCATCGGGTAAGAAGGTCGAAGTGAGTTTTGCTGGCGCAGAAAAGTCTGGCAGCGAGAAGTTCGACCGGGTGCTCGTTTCTGTGGGGCGACGACCGAACAGCCAAAACCTTGGCCTGGAAAACACCAAGGTCGAAGTGGACGACCGCGGCTTTATTCAATGCGATTCGAAACAACGCACCGCGGACGAACACATCCTGGCTATCGGTGACATCGCTGGCGAACCAATGCTGGCTCACAAAGCGACCCATGAAGGACGCATTGCCGTGGAAGCCTTGGCGGGCAAACCTGCCGAGTTTGACAAGCATGCCATTCCCGCCGTCATTTTCACCGACCCAGAAATTGCCTGTGCCGGGCTGATGCGACACGATGCCGACGCGCAAGGCAGAGCCGTCGAAGTTGCCATCTATCCGTGGGCCGCCAGCGGAAGGGCACACGCGATCGGCCGCACTGAGGGACTGACCAAGTGGATCGTCGATCCCGACACCTCGCACGTTTTAGGATGTGGAATCGTTGGACCGGGGGCGGGCGAGTTGATTGCCGAAGCGGTCCTTGCCATCGAAATGGGTTGCCAGATCGAGGATATCACCGATTCGATTCACCCGCATCCAACGTTGAGCGAAACGCTGATGAACGCCGCTGAAGTGTTTCTTGGCACGGCGACAGAAATCTATAAGCCAAAACGAAGTTGATCGATCCAGCACTCTAGCTTGCCAGACACGCAGCGACCGTGGGCCGAATCGATTCCCAATACTCTGCAAAATGATGTCGCCGTCGTCTATGTAGATTCTGCGGTTGTGGCACGCAACAAGCCGTTACTGGTGTATTCGTAGTTGAAATCCAAAGAAATCAGTGCAATGTCCGATTTTACGGGCACGTTGGTTTTCGGTTAGAATCGATTTTCCATCCTCAAGCCAATCCCACCAACAGGACCACAAACATGAATGTTCTCTCACCCGGCATCGTGTGGACCATCGCAAGTATCCTCACTCTATCCGCGGCTGCCGAAGATTGGCCGACGTATTTGAACGGAAACGACCGCGTGGGAGCGACCAGCGAATCGCTCGCACTGCCGCTGAATTTGCAATGGACCTATTCATCGCCCGCGCCGCCAGAAAACGCCTGGGCCGGCCCGCGGTCCGCGCCGATCGAGGGAAAGGAAATGCGACACCGTGTGGCATTTGACCGATCGATTGACGTGGCTTGTGTGGACGGCTGGCTGTACTTCGGGTCGTCGGTGGATCACAAGGTGTACTGTGTGAATGCCAAGACGGGCGAACCTCGCTGGGAGTTTTACACCGACGCGCCCATTCGCCTGTCGCCGACGGTTTGGGAGAACAGAGTCTACGTGGGATCGGACGACGGGCATGTTTATTGTCTCGACGCCGCGGATGGTCACGAAGTTTGGAAGCTGCGCGTTGGTCCCGCTGACGAGCGGCTGTTGGCTCGCGGCCGCATGATCTCACGCTGGCCGGTGCGAACGGGAGTGATGATTGAAGATGGCATCGCCTATTTTGGCGCGGGCGTGTTTCCACATGAAACCGTTTATCTTTGCGCTGTCGATGCAGCGACGGGCAAGTTCATTTGGCGCAACGATCGGATCAGCCAACAGGACGCGGGCCGCAATGATTTGTCACCGCAAGGCTATTTGTTGTGCAGCGACGAGCAACTGTTTGTGCCGTCGGGACGATCCTTGCCCAAGGCGTTCAGTCGCGAAACGGGCGATCAGATCTATAGCAAAAAGTACAGTTGGAGAACGACAGCGGGTGGCGTGGTTGGCGGATCGAAAGCGGTGCTGGCCGACGGGCAAATGTATTCGTCGGGACCGCATCACTTTCTCGCGATGGATCAAAAAACCGGCGCGGTTGGTTTTGCATTCATTACCGGTCGGCAGCTTACACTGTCTGGCGACAAAGGATTCGTTGCCACGGGCGAGCAGATCGCGGCGATGGATCGCATCAAGCATGCTGCGGCCACGGTCGAACGGCAGAAACTGAATGTGCAAATGTACGGGTTGCGACGAAAGCGAAACAGCATGCCGCGCGACGAATATAACGCTCAGATCAGCCAGTTGCAAAAACAAATCGACGCGTTGTCGGAAGTCGGCGTCGAGTGGAGTACGCCCAGCGACTGCGATGCGGCCCTCGTGTTGGCTGGCGACAAAGTTTTCGCCGGCGGTCAGGGACGAGTGATCGCGCTGGACACGGCAACCGGCAAAGAAACGTGGTCGGCCGACGTGGACGGATTGGCAAGCGGGTTGGCTGTGGCAAACGGGTGCCTGTTCATCAGCACGGACCAAGGGAAGATCTACAGTTTTGGTGACGGAGATTCGCCAGCAATCGGCTATCCGAAAGGTCGAATCGAAAATCCCTATGCCCAAAGCAAACTGGCAGGCATGTATCGTGACGCAGTGGCATCGATTGTCAAACGAACGGGAATCAAACGTGGCTTTTGTCTGATCGTTGGCAGCGAGGAAGGGCATCTTGCGTATGAGCTTGCCAGGCAAACGGACTTGCGCATTTACGGCATCGAACCGAACCAGGAAAAGGCCGAAGCGGCGCGGCGCAAGTTGGATTCGGCGGGACTTCACGGTTCACGCATCACGATCGTCAACGCCGATCCGTCCGATACGCCGCTGTCGAATTACTTTGCCAATCTGGTCGTGTCCGACACCTTACTTCTAACGGGCAAAACGCCCGGCGATGTGACGGAAATCGCGCGGTTGGTGAAACCGTGCGGTGGTGTTGTTTGTTTGACTCTCCCCGATGCAGCTCCCGGCGCTGATACAGCGAAATCATCCAAGACGTTCGAACAACTGGCCGCGGCCATTGACCAGGAATCGCAAAGCGTCCAAAGCAACGCGAAAGATCAAGTGTTGGCGCGCGGCAAACTGACGGGCGTCGGCGATTGGTCTCATCAATACGGCGACGTGGCCAACACGTCGATGAGTCGCGACTATCGCGTCAAAGGCGGCATGGGAATCTTGTGGTACGGCGATCCCGGACCGGCACCGATGATCAATCGCCATGAAGCCGCGGCCGCTCCGCTGTCGACCAACGGCCGGTTTTTCATTCAAGGCACCGACAGCATCCTTTGTTACGACGCTTACAACGGTGTTTATTTGTGGGAGTACGAAAACCCGGGCGCGATTCGGACGGGCGTCTTCAACAACGAAGAGACTGGCAACCTGGCAGCCAGCGACAACGAGTTCTTTGTCGCCGTGGACGACACTTGCACCGTTCTCGACGCGGCAACCGGCAAGGTGCTCGCCGAACATAAGGCTCCCCAAGGCGACGGCGAGATCCCACACGTCTGGGGCTTCGTCGGTTACTACAACGGCATGCTTTTGGGCACCAGCACGATTCGTAAAGAGCTGGCCGACAATCTCCGCCGCCGCGGCCACACGGTCGACAACCTTACCGATTCGATCTTTGCGATTGACGTCAAAACCGGCGAGAAGCTTTGGGAATACCGCGGTCAAAACGTCATGCACATGACGATCGCAGTGGGGGACGACCGCGTGTTCTTTATTGACAGCTCGATCACACAGCAGCAGCGCGATGCGTTGTTGCGCGAGGACAAGGAAGCGTTGAAGAAACTGCCGCCCGAAGAAGCCAAGCGTAAGGAAGAAGAGCTGAAGAAGCTTGACGTGCGAACGGCTGTCGCGATCGACGCCAAGACGGGCAACAAACTGTGGGCCAAGCCGGTCGATGTCACCAATTGCAGCCGCGTCGGCATCGGCGGCGGGCAATTGACGCTGATGTATCACGACAATCACGTGGTGATCTGCGGCGCGAACGCCAACGGACATTATTGGCGCCAATTCCTGTCGGGGCAATTCAAAGAGCGGCGGCTTGTCGTTTTGGATGGAGCAACCGGAGAAAAACTGTGGGACAAAGACGGCAACTATCGCCATCGCCCGATCATCGTCGAAAACGAAATCCACGCGGAACCGTGGGCCTTTGATCTGCACACGGGCAAGGAGCGGGAGCGAATTCATCCGCTCACCGGCGAGTCGACCAAGTGGCAATTCAGCCGCCCGGGGCATCACTGCGGGATGGTGACGGCCACGCCCAACACGCTGTTGTTCCGCAGCGGATTCACGGGCTACTATGATTTGTACAGCGACAGCGGCACGAGCCATTTTGCGGGACACCGCACCGGCTGCTGGATCAACGTCATTCCCGGCAATGGTTTGGTGATGGTGCCCGAAGCCAGTGCGGGTTGCGTCTGTCAGTTTTCCATCGCATCGACGGTGGTCATGGAGCCCCGCGCGGATCGCGACACCTGGCGAATTTACAGTGCGACGGGCCCCAAGACGCCGGTGAAGAATCTCTCGCTGAATCTTGGCGCGCCGGGCGATCGTCGCGATGAATTGGGCCGGCTGTGGCTCGGCTATCCGCGTCCGCAAACGGTTGGGCGGTTGGAGTACGCCTTCGACTTGCAGACCAAGTTTGCAAGCGGTGGAGATTATTACGATTTCAATTCGGAGTCCATTCAGATTGGCGGTGGGGCCGCTCCGTGGATCTATACAACCGGGGCTCGCGGAATCAGCCAACTTGAAGTACCATTGCGCGGCGACAAGGACGAGCCCGCCAGATACACGGTCACGTTGCATTTCGCAGACTTGAATGATGTCAAAGGCGGGCAGCGGATCTTTGACGTCAAGCTGCAGGGTGCGACTGTCACCGAGCGACTGGACATTGCCGCGGAGGCTAACGGTTCGCATCAAGCGTTGATTCGCAAGTACGCTGGCGTCGAAGTGTCGAAAAATCTTGTCATTGAACTGGTTCCGCGCAGCGAACGTCCCGCAACGCTGGCGGCGATTGAAGTCCAGCAAGAGTGAAACGGGCAAACATGAGGTTTTCAAAATACCACGCGCTGGGAAACGACTATGTGGTGGTCGAACACGATCAGTTCGCGCCGCATATGTCGCCGGAGAACATCGCGCGAGTTTGTGCCGACCATTTTGGCATCGGCGCCGACGGCGTCTTGCTGCGGGGAGCCGAACCCGATGCGTCTGGCTTTCGCGTTCGCATTTTCAACTCCGACGGCAGCGAAGCGGAAAAGAGCGGCAACGGATTGCGAATCTTTGCGCGGTACTTGTGGGACAACAGCCTCGTTCAACAAGACCGTTTCACCGTCATCACGGCAGGCGGGCGGGTGTCGTGCCGCGTTTTGCAGAACGGGCGGATCATTTCGGTTGACATGGGGCGGGTGGAGTTTAACAGCCACGACATCCCTGTCGCTGGGCCGCCGCGCGACGTGATCAACGAATCGATGGACATCAACGGCGAAACCATCACCTTTTCGGCCGTCAGCATCGGAAATCCACATTGTGTGATCATCTGCGAAAAAGCGACCAGTGAAATGGCACAACGCTTGGGACCGCTGATCGAAACCGAGCGTCTATTTCCCAATCAGACCAACGTGCAATTCGTCCAGCCGATGGATCGTCAAAATCTGTGGATTGAAATCTGGGAACGAGGATCGAGGTACACTTTGGCATCGGGCACGAGCAGTTGTGCCGCCACGGCGGTGGCCAAGCGACTGGGGCTTTGCGACGCAGCCGTCAACGTCCACATGCCCGGCGGGATGCTCGAGATTGAAGTCGCCGAGGATAACGAAGTGCGGATGACCGGCCCGGTGACCAAGGTAGCCGATGGGGAATTGAGCGACGAGATCTTTACGGATCTCGATGGGCCAAATCAATTTAGAGAGTCCGATACATCGACCGGTA
>CAYFJO010000404.1:0-10081 GCA_964343305.1 uncultured Pirellulaceae bacterium
TCGTCCCGGCGTCCCAGTTCTTGCAGGCAGCTCAATTTGGACAACGACAAATTGACATCCTTGGGATATTGTTTCAGCAACTGCTCCGTACAGACGAGCAGGTCGCTGAGGTCGGCGTCGTAATTTGCCAGGTTGCCGCGAGCACGCAGCGTCAGACGATGTGTCGGTTCGACGTTGCGCATTTTTTCGAGTACCGCTTGAGCCGCGTCTCGCTTGTGGTCTTCGAGCGCCAATTCAAGCTCGTAGTACAAGTCGTACAAGTCCGTCTCCGGCAGCTCGATGCCATCCAATAATTCGCTGCGCTGCTTGGGCACCATCGCCATGCCACGTGGCCCGGACGCATCGTAGTATTCCAACATCTTGTCAGCAGCAAACTCGCCAAAATGCCGCTCGGTCGGGTCACGAATAATCAACGAACCGCGATAGCTGTCGTAGCCAATGACGGCCTGCAAATGGGCGCTGCCAGGATCAACGGTCGTCAACGTGAACGTAATCCCGCGATCGATCAATTCAACAGCCGACTCCCAGGTGACGCGGAATTCACGGGCAAGAAATCCGTTCTGTTCGGCCCATCGTCGCTCGCTATGGGCCGGCGTCCCGTCGTAACAGATTTTCTCCACGATATCCAAATGGTCCGCCCGTTTGTTCCAAAATTCACTGACCGCCGTCAGCGTCGCCGGTGCGCACGTCGAATGATGTTGTCGAACAAAGCTGACGGGCAAAACCACGCGTTTTCCCTCAGGATTCTCGCCGCCAAGCTTCTCCGCCAGTTTGTCGTAAAACGGCGTGTCCGCTCCCTTGGCCAATCGCGCTGCCGCCGCAAAGTCGCCACAATAGTAGGCAGCATCCGCGTGCCGTGCGGCCATCCACTTCTGACGATGTTTGTCTTGATGTGCCAGCGGGTGGTAGGCTTCAATCCGATCATACGTTTGCCGCGCATCTTCGTACTGCTCCAATTCCACTTGAAGACTAGCAAGCTGCACCAACACATCACCACTTTCCAACCGTTCGCTGGCCTGCTTCAATAACTCCAGCGCCTCTTCATCGCGATTCAGTTGCACCAGCCGGTGTGCCAGATTCTGAACCGCCGGGCGATACCAAGGACGAACATCGAACGCCTTTTGTGCCGGCTCCAGCGCCTCTTCATGCCGGTCTTGCATTTCCAGCAAGAACGTCTTTTGAACCCAAATCCATGCCCGCTCTGGGGCGAGTTCCAACGCTCGTTCGATCCACCTATCGGCCGCTTCAAAATCGCGCAGCACTGCCAGTACATCGCCATGCAGACCATACCAATCCGCCCGAAGCTGATCCGGAGCAGACTGCATGTCGCCAAACTGCCGCAACATCTCCCAAGTCGCAAACGGCCCCCGCCGCCGATACATCGACAGTACAAAAAAGTACGTCGCTTCGGGATCTTGCGGGTCGTCACGATGAGCCCAGCGATGCATAATCCGCCCCAGTTTCGCCGACCCAAGATTTACCGCCAACCGACCGCCCAGCACTCGCGCAGCGGTCCCGGTCCATTCGGTCAAAGGCCCGAACTGCTTTGCGATCTCGTATGCCTGAAGATACAATCCTTGGTTGTAAAGCTCAGCGACCTGTTCCAGCGATGCAGTAGCCGTTTCCATGTATCCCTCGCGAATGCTTGCTTAGATGAGTATCCAATCACAAGACCACGATCACCTTATCATGGTTCGCCGATGGATGTTACCCGTGGAAAAGTCGTAGCAGTTTAACACAATCGTGTGAGAATCAGGCCGGCAAATTCGTCGGCTCCGATGTACCACCATCCCAAGTGCGTGCCGCACTTTTCGCAAAGGGTGAACTGCCACAGGTATCCTGGAAACCACGAATGGTCCGCATTTGGTTCGTCACAAATCAACACACCGGGTGCCTTGGCGTAGCACCCAACCTGAAAGGACCAGCCCGCGGGATTGCGAAAGCGGTGTTGAAACGCACCGCCACGTTGAATCGCCCAGCGGCCCCGCGTGATCGTGTAGCTGCAATTGCGACAGCGGACCTTGTCGTCCTTCTTGGTCGACGGATCTGGATCTATATCAACATCGACTGAAGGCAGTGGTAATTCTTCAACGGATTCGTGCGGCAGGCCAATCATGCGGCAAATGCCTTTCGCATCAAGACATGGTCAGGCGACATTGACGTTCGATTCGTCATCATACAAGTTGTAGTCCAGCACGTCATTTCGCTGCAACCAAAAACAGAACTGTGGAATAATGGGTGGCGGAATCATGCGAAGCCAAAACTGTTATTATCATTCTGTCCTACATCATTCTGCCAACAGGTGAGTTCTCTTCAATTTCGAGGACGCTCATCGTAGAATGAAACAGACCTTGAAGACGCCCGACGAGATCTCATCATGCCGTCACCGTTTCCAGGAATGGACCCGTATCTCGAACATCCAGCCGTTTTCCCTGGGCTTCATGATCGACTGATCAGCTATCTCAGCGAAGCGTTGCAAGGTGTGCTTCCTGAACCTTACTACGCCGAAATCTCCGATCGTGTCTGGGTCGAGGTGTCGCAGAGGCGAATTGGTCCCGATGTTGAAGTGCTGGCCCGTGGCAAAGCGGACAAGTCCAAGACCGAATCGCAGGCGGAAGTCGCCGTGGCCATACGCAATGGACCTGTAGTCGTTCGGGTTGCGCACGACGAGATAAGGGAACCGAGACTGGAAATCATCGCGCGCATCGACGGCGAACAAGTCGTCACGGCGATCGAAGTGCTTAGTTTGAATAACAAGACGCAGGGGATAAAGGCCGAAACTTGTATTTTCAAAAGCAGGAAGAGATTCTCGATAGTCGCATTCACCTGGTCGAAATCGATTTGTTAAGAGGCGGCGAGCATGCGACCGCCGTGCCGCTGGAACGCGCCGTCGAGGAAGCAGGTCCTTTTGACTATCACGTTTGTGTTCACCGCTTTGATGCGTATGGCGACTTTCTGGTCTATCCGATTCAACTTCAAGGCGAGGCCGGAAATCCGCGTTCCCCTATTACCCGGCAGTGAAGACGTCGTTGTCGATCTTCAAGAAGTGTTTTGCCGCTGCTACGATGCGGGACATTATCCACGCCGCGTTGATTATGATGGCACGCCCGTTCCACCGTTGACGGACAAACAGAGCCAATGGCGAGCCACCATTCAAACATCGGTGTGATCCGTTTTGGCTTGACTCTCCAAGTCAAGCTACATCTTAGTTCGCGTCGCCCAACAGGACGCGGTCGTCCCAGGGAGCGGCGAGCCAGATGATGGCCGTTCCGTCGTGACTGCCGGTCAATGCGTATCTGCCGTGGGAAGATTTCGACGAGAAAGTCACGGAAGAGATTTCCTGCTCGTGGCCTTTGAGTGTCAAAAGTTCCTTGCCCGTGACGACGTCCCAGAGTTTGGCGGTGTAGTCCTCGCTGCCTGTGAGTAGGCGGTCGCCGTCGGGTGAGAAGGCGACCGACGAGACCGTTGCCGTGTGGCCTTTGAGTTCCGACTTTTGCTGGCCAACCTGATGCGTTTCGCCAGATTGCTCATCCGTCACTTCCATCGCGTACCAAATGCGGGCTGAGTTGTCTTCGCTGGTCGTCGACACCCACTTGTCGTCTTGAGTGAATGCGACCCGTATCACCGGTCCGGTGTGGCCACGAAGCTCGATGAATTCTTTGGCGCTGGCCGTGCTCCAGATCCTTGCCGTGTTGTCCTGCGATGCGGTCGCGATGCGCCGGCCGTCCGCGGTGAATGTTGCCCATAAAATGGATCCTTCGTGCCCCGCGAATGTTCGCTCGCGTGTGGCCGAATTGTTTTGCCAATCGATGCTCCACAAGATCGCCGTGCCGTCGTCGCTGGCGGTCAGCACGAAGTTGGAATCGGCATCCGGTGAGAACGTGGCACAATTGACCGCCCGCGTGTGCTGACCCTCGAGTTTGATGATCGCTTCACCCGTGTCGACGTCCCAAATCCGTGCCGATCCGTCCCAGCTTCCCGATACAATCTTGGACCCGTCGATCGAAAAACTCGCCGAAGCGACGATGCCGTGCGGGCTGAAACTCAGGCGTCGCCGGCGCTTTTGTTCGACCGTGCTGTCGATTTCCCACAACCGTGCCTGATCGCCGCCAACCGCGATCACGTTGCGGCTGTCGTGCGAGAAGCTTGCCGACCACAACGCGTAGCGCGACGAGAGTTTCAAAAATGGACCCGATTTTGTGCCGGCGGCCGGATAAATGACTTCCTTGCCGGTTGCGAATTCGAAAATGCGAATCGTTCGCTCGTCGGAATTCGCCGCCAACACCAGTTTGCCATTGGGCGAAACAGAGATGTGTTTGACGTTGCCCAACTCCGCTCCATCCGCCGCGTCTAGTCGTCTCACAATCTGTTGCGTTGCAAGATCCCAAACACGCGCGATTCCATCCGCACCAATGGTGACGACTTCTCGATTGTCCGGATGCACCCCAAACGAAGTAACCGCCGCGCCTTCGGGATGAATCAGAAGTTTCTTTTCGTCCACGTTTCCCGTTGCCAAGTCCCATTGCGCCACGGGACGCTCGGATGCGGCCGTGACGAGATGACTTTCGTCAACAAAGGCCGCGCCGATGATCTTGGCGGCGTGCCAGTCGAGTTTCTTGATCGGCGCGCCGCCTTGGTTGGACCACAGATAGCCAACGCCGGCCGCATCGCCCGTGAAGACGAGATTTCCCGACGGCGAGAAGGCGACGGTCGAAACCGGGCTGGTATGGGCCTTCAATTGATGCACGACTTGACCCGAATCCGCGTCCCAAAGATTCGCCAGCCAAAACTGGCCGTCCTTCGTTCCGCCAGTGGCCAGCAGTCTTCCGTCCAGGGACACAGCAATCGCGGCATCGCGGCCGGTGTTTTCCAGTAGCAGCTTTTGGGTCCCCGTCGCAACATCCCAGATGCGTGCCGTGTTATCCACGGCGCTGGTTACCATCCGTGAACCGTCCGCGAAAAACACAGCTCGCGATGCCAAAAATGCGTGCCCCTCTTTAAAGCTCCGTTGCGTCGCGCCGGTCAAAAAATCCCACGTCTTGATCGTACGATCGCGGCTGGCCGTCACGATTTGTTTTGTGTCCTGAGAAAACTCGGCAGCCAGAACCGAGTCTTCGTGTCCCTCAAGCACTAGTCCCTGCAGCACGCGGACCTCTTGATAGCCGTCGATGTCCCACAAGTATGCCATGCCGTCATAGCCAACCGAAGCAACATGATTGCCGTCCGGCGACAATGCGCAACCACGAACCCACTCGCCATGACCACGCAGTTTCTTCGTGAGAACCGCGTTGTTGGAATCCCAAATCATCACGGTGTTGTCGTGGCCGGCACTCACAAGCAGATGTTCCCGCGTGCGGGAAAACGTCAGACTGCGAACGGACGCCTGGTGTCCAACCAGTGCCCGGTATCTTGGCGCGGAAACAGAACTGTCCTCCAGTACGCGGCCTTCTTCCAACGCATCGACGAACGCATCGGTCGCGGCCTCATAATCAAACTCTTCGAGTTCGCTGATTTTCCACAACAGCACTCGTTTGTCGTGCCCGGCCGTCGCCACCGTTTCGCCGTCGGGCGAAAAGGCCGCGGCATAAACTGGTCCCTCGTGACCGCGAAACCGCGGCGTACGTTTGATCGCTCGGTCGTCCGCCCATGTCCCCGTCTCATCGATCCAGACGATGGCCATATTGTCTTGGCTGACAGTGACGATCTTGGTTTCCGGTTGTGCTGTGCCATCAGAATCTTCGCGCGGACAAAAGCGCGCGTCCCAAACCCAACCCCGATGTCCATGCAGCGACTGAGCGACTTCGCCGGTTTGGAGGTTCCAGACTTTCGCCGTATTGTCTTTCGAGCCGGTCAGCAATCGGTGCCCGTCCGCGGAATAATTGACGCTCAAAACAGCGCGACGGTGTCCGCCTGTCAGGGTCCTTTGCAACGCCCCAGTTTCGGCATCTACCAGTTTGACGTCACCACTCGACGAATCAGTTCCCAAGGCGAGCTGTCGGCCATCGGGCGAAAACGCAATGGCGTTGATCGTGTCGGCTCCCGCGTCCAACTCAATGATCTTCTCACCGCTGGCGTTCCAAACGACCGCCTTGCCGCCCCAGCCACCGGTTGCAAAACGACTTCCGTCAGTGGTGAACGCAACACATTCACCCGGCACGTCCAGCGGGCAATCATGTTTGGTCAAACTGCACAAATACCACAATCTTCCCCATTCCCAATTACGGTAGTCTCTCTCTCCCGGATCGGACACACATTCTCGCAACAATGCTTTTGCCCGGTCGTATGCGTTTTCGTCGATCTTGGCTGCGGCAGCTCCGATCCGCGCGACATAGGCTTCGTACGCCTCACGCTCTTTGGCCGCGATGGCTTCGACTTTGGCTTTGCGTTCCTCTTCCTCGGCTTCTTTGGCTTTGCGCTCTTCGGCCTTGGCCAATTCCTTTGCCTTGCGTTCTTCTTCTTGTGCGGCCAACGCCTCGTCCTTCGCCACGCGTTCCGATGCCGCGAGCTGCTTGGCCTTCTTTTCGTTTTTGACGGCGATTTCGCGTTGCCGGTTGGCTTCGTTGCGTTCGAAGTTGATCCAAATCGCCGCGCCCGTGACGACGATCAAAAAGATCGTCACCAAGATGACGCCAACGCGTTTGTAGGTTCGTAGACGTTGATGACGAGCCTCGACCTCGGCCTTCCCCTTGCGGATGCGTTCCAGCAACTTGGCTTGTTCCGCCTCGTCCTCGCGCAACAACGATGCGCCCAGATCAAAATCGCCCTTGGTGTAAGCCGCGCTGGCATATTCCAAACTGGCTTCATCAAGCCCGTCTTTTGCCCGCTCGTTGCCGTCCCACAGATCAATGGCTTGTTGGAACCCGAATCGAGCTCGAGAAAAAGTGTCGTAGTCCTTGCTCTTCGTGGCCTTGGAAAGATCCTCCGTCGCTTTCGTTGCCAGCGTGATACTCTCGGAATGCGACAAATAATCACGAATCGCATCCTGAAGCTGCTGAACCGACTCGTAGCGGTCTTCCGGTCGCGTCTCCATCGCCTTCATCGCGATGTCGACCAACTCGCCGGTCTTGTCGGTCGGTTGGATGTTGTTGCGAGCGGCGGCAAACAAACACTTCATCACGTCGCGGCCTGTGTGCGGCGGACGTCCTGTGACGATCTCGTACAAAATCGCGCCGAGCAAATAGATATCACTTGCGGGACCAATACGATCGAACGGACCCGCTGCCATTTCCGGTGCCATATAGGCCGGCGTGCCACCCATGCTAGTTTGTGGTCGAATGCCCGCAATCGGACGATTGTTGACCGGCACAGCCAAGCCCCAGTCCATGACCAGCACTTCGCCGTAGCCGCCCAGCATCGTGTTTTCGGGTTTCAAGTCGCGATGCACGACACCGCGCGAATGCGCAAACCCGACCGCGTCACACACCTTCATAAAGATTTCGATGTTCTCTTGCTGCGTCTTTTCTTTGATCACTTCATCCCATGGCGTGCCCTTGACGCGTTTCATCGCGTAGAACAACGCTCCCACCTCGTTGCGCCCAAGATCGTAGATAGGGATGATGTTCGGATGTTCGAGGTCGCCCGTGACGGCAGCTTCGGCGATGAATTTGTTGCGATGCACCTTGTTTTGCTCAGTGCCGGGCTTCAACATCTTGATCGCGACCGTCCGGTCGATCGAAGCTTGCCGCGCGGCATAGACCATCCCCATGCCGCCTTCGCCCAGCTTGCTCAGCAAATCGTAGTCCGCCAATCCCGTCTGAGAGGTCTCTTCGTCACGGAACGATCGGGATTGAATGAACAACAACGACTGGCGATTGTCATCCGCTTCGTCGATGTCCACCTTCAGCGACGTGTTGATCGTCGCGCCGCCTTTTTGCGCGGTACGATTCCAAGTGTGGTTCACGCGGTTGACGACATCTACCGGCAAGTCGGCGCTGTCGAGGGTTGCACGATGAGCCCATTCCTCGACCGTGCCGGGTGTCTGGTCGGCCGGCGATCGCGTGCCGTGCGTATCAATCGTTGGGGCACCAGCTCGAACGTCGATCGTGCCGCTGCCGGCGGGCTTTGGCGAATCATCGTCCGCCACCGAATCAATCGTTCCCGTCCCAACACGGTCGTCCGTCGAAGGCGCAGGCGGAGGGATGACGGGCTCATTTCCGAGGTCGATCGTTTGCCCGCCGACATCCACAACCGTTCCCGGTTTCGGCGGGTCGGGGGCACCGACGGAATCCATCGTTTGGTCGATTAGGTTTTCGGCCGTGTCACTTTCTTTGAGCGGCTGGTCAGGCGGCAAAGGCACGTCCGAAACATCGACCGTTTGCGAAATCGCTCCATCCACGACCGTGACATTGACATTTTTCTCAGGCGATGACGCGTCGTCTTGCTCGGCGGGTTCGTCGATCGTTCGATCCATCTCGCGATCGGTAACCGTGCCTTCGTCATCCGGCGGTTGGTCGGCTGCGGTGGCGAATTCGTCGGAACTTTCGTCGGGCCGACTGGTTACCACGGGATGCGGATCATCGACAATCTCCGCCTCAATCGCTTCATCGACCGTGCCAGGCTTCGCAGCCACATCAACACGACGCTGGCAAACGGGACAGAGTCCAGAAAGAAGCTCCCGTTCAAAGATCTCGGATTCACAATGAGGGCACTTGGCCATGATTTTTTGCCTTGAGGGTCAATCCTTCCATTCTACCATCGACGAAGGCGTTTGCAGACGACTAGACTTCCGAAGTTTTCCGAAACTTCGGAAGTCTAAAATTTCAAATCAGGATACTACCCCGTCAAGAGATACTTCAGATAAAAACAAGCGACGTGTTTAGTCGTGTCGGCACGAAAGCACTGTCGAGTGAACTTGAAGCGAATTCCGCCTACGGCATGCTTTGGATTTGGGACGGAGTATATGGATTCCGGCGTGTCGCATGTCTTGTATTGACATCTCGTGGCGTCGTCCCAGCAAACCAATGGCCCTGTTGATCAATGTAGACCGGGATCGTTTCATACTTCCGCGCATCAAAAGCGTCCAGCACGGACGAGCCAGAGGCCAGGGAGACTTGATGTTCCCCCGAACGGCCGCCAAAAAGAACAGCGATCCGCAACTTCCCGCCATTTTCATATTCCGTCTGGTTCATTCGAACTTCGCCCAGAGCGTCTGAGCCTAGAAGCGGTTTCAAAACCCATAGTAGCACAGGCTGCCAGCCTGTTTTCCCGGAGCTGTCACAGCCAAGCTGGCTGTGCTACGACGTTTTGAAACAGCCTCTACTCAAATGTTAGTCGACATTTCCCAGCGTGCTGACCATTCTCCTCAATGGAACCGATCGCCTCTGATGTCGCTTGGCCACGTCGATCACCGCTCGCCAGATGTACTTGTTGTTACGCTTGTCACCTTGATGAATCTCTTTCCATGCAAAAGACCCCAAACCAAAGTCTTTCGATGCCAAGTCATCTTGTGCGTCGAGAGCTTCAAGAACCTCCTTCATAAACCGTGTTCCCAACAAAATGTCATCCTGAATCACCCGTGTCCGTGTTCCAGCATAAGTCACCGCGCGTAATTCGCGTGGGATCGTCAGTTTTCCGCGAGAATCTGTCAACGCGGCCATGGCGCACCAAACCGCACTGGCGTCGTATCTCATTCCAAACAGGGTTTCCAAATCACTCTGGCTACTCGGCAGTCCACCGGCTCTGCCGACACCCTGACGAATGGCGTATTCGGACCAACGCGCTGTCCCCTCCAGAAACCAACCGTTCTTAAACATCGTGTAACGTGCAAACTGTGAGCGATCTGGCAACCGATTTTGTACTCTCTTACGAGGTGTTCGCTCAACACTCCGACAGCGGAACCTTGCAAACCATGATGACCAAGATTCATGACAGCGGCATCGGGGTCGAGGACTTGTTGACCGACGCCGGGTATCCTGTCGGTGAAGATTTAGAATTCTGCGAGTCCGCTGGCATCACGCTCTACGCTCCCTGGCAAGCGATTAGTTCCACCGCGAAGCGCAAGAAGCAATCCTGCGTGACATTCCAACTGGAGTTCTTGCCGCCCTATTCTCCCAATCTGAACCTGATCGAACGGCTCTGGAAG
>CAYFJO010000405.1:0-10052 GCA_964343305.1 uncultured Pirellulaceae bacterium
AGTGAAACGGCCGAGTTGGAACAGGAAGGCTTCACGCCAATCAATACAGCCCATATGGCTAATGGCGTTCGAGAGTTACTCAAAGAATGTGAAACCGTTGCAATCAAACACGATGAGGTGTGCAAAGCACATTTTGGTGTCGGATCGCTGCCTGCTCCCACTGAACGCTAACAATCGTGCATGGACGTTTACGCTAAACTTGCTACGGCTTTACTCGGTCGCCGAGTTTGCTGCGATTTGTCTAGAGGTAGAGGCTTCAGCGCTGCCTGGCGAGACGGCCTATTCATCTTGAATATCGATGTTAAAGCTCTTTGGGATGATCCATTGGGCGAATGGTCCCTGGGTGTGATCATACACGAATGTGCCCATGACAAGGCTACTGGTCATTCAATCGAATTCACGCACGAGGTTCAGCGTCTGGGCGGACGACTTGCTCGATGGATTGGAGAACATCCTGACTCTTGGAACCGGTGGCGAGACAGACTCTACGATTCAGTCCAATCTTTTTGAACCAAGGCTGCTCGGACAGTACACAAAGGAGGAATGCAACAAAATGAAACCAGAGAAAGACCAGAGAAGATTCGTGTGCGCAAACTGCAATACCGAAATTCAATTCGGAAAAGACATTTGGACAAATGAGCGCGGAGTCATTGGGCCGCGTGGGATCGTGCCCCTCGGAAATGTCAAAGTGTTTTGCGGCGAGAAATGCATTAGCGAGTTTTTCAACGGTGAGCCCGCGTCAGATTTGCCGGAAGTTCGTTTTCGAGTACCGTGAAAGAACCGAAATGTTTAATAAGTTCGGCTTCTTTCCTTTCGAACGAGGAAAGACAAGGTGGAGGGGGCAGATTTGCCAGATGGTTGATTCCCTTCTAGGGTTTCTACACTTTGGCAAATGTGCCCCTTTATTGACCCAAACAGTTGATTGTTTATAGCTTGGCGTGTCCTCGATGAAGCATGAAAAAGGAATTCATACGATACGGACGAAGGACACATTTGATTGAGGCTCAACTCTCGGAAAATGATCGGAAGATCCTGGACCGATTTCTCAAATACCTAGCCATGAATGCAGGTGCTGCCCGAGTCTCGCGTTGCAGGATCTGTTTGCTGCAGTTTCGCGACACGGTTGAAAAACCGTTTGACCAAATCACTCAAGAGGACGCGATTGAATTCTGGGGACTTGTTCAAGCGGCTCCGCATGAGGAACACACGAAGATTACCATTCGCAAAGTCGTAAAGCGGTTTTTGAAGTGGTATTACCGAGACTTGGAGATGATCGAACCATTGCGTGTGCCGTCGACGCACATCGTTAACAAACAACGAGTCAACAAATCCACTTTGCTGACATCTGAAGAATTGCAGCGAATGCTACACTGTGCCGAGCGAATTCGTGATAAGGCGCTGCTGGTATTGATGTACGAATCAGGAGCGCGACCTCAAGAGATTCGTGATCTTCAATGGAGACACGTTCGCTGGGACACTGGTGAGGTTCATCTCTATTCAAAAAAGACTAAACAAGATCGCGATTTACCTCTCAAGGAAGCGATCGTTCATCTCAGGCGATGGCACAACGAATGGGTTTTTCCGAATCCAAGAGAAACTGATTACTTATTTCCGGCAACAAGATTCGGCGGTTATGACCGCGAAAGACCAATGTTGGTTTCTTATATCAGTCGAGCCATCAAGCGTCTTGGGAAAAAGGCTGGCATTGAACGAAATCTATTTAGTTACCTGTTGCGTCACACGAGGCTAACAGAAATCCGCAAGGCTGGCGTTCAAGGAGTCGAATTCCGTACATTTGCTGGCCACACTGCAGGGAGCCAACAAGAGGCTGTCTATGTTCATTTGGACAATGAAGACATGCGTCAAAGCGTGCTTGAAAAAGTCTACAAGATCCAAGGTGAAGAGCCAAAGTTAAAGCGCTATGAGGATCGAATTGCTTTGCTTGAAGAGCAGCTTGGAAAGGTGCTTGAGTTTCTTCGCGAGATGCGCGAACCAGTGAGTATGGCGAAAGATTTGGTTTCTTAGTTTCGCAACATCGGTCTACGGAATTTACCCTGACTTCTCTTGCAATTCTGCAAATCGCCGAAAGCCCTATGAAAATAGGTGCTTGGCGAACCAACTCCCAACGGTCGACTTTCACGCCTTGCGCCACACGTGCGGCGCGTGGCTCGCGATGGCCGGCGTTCATCCCAAGGTGGTGCAAACGGTGATGCGACATTCGACGATCACGGTGACAATGGATATCTACGGCCATTTGTTTCCCGGCCAAGAGGCAGACGCGGTGGATCAACTACGCGATGTGATCGGCGACGGCCCCACCGCTTTGCAGCCAATATGCCTCGGCTGTCCAGCGCCTTGAGCACGCGTTTATACGCATACGGGGAAGGAAGAACGGGTGGAGGCGATTGGTATGTTGCCGGGGCCGCCTGAGATTCCGGCTCAGCCATTCCGTTGGTTGGGATAACGTGATCAAGGATTATCGTTTGGGAGGATTGGCTTCTCGGACAACTGCGCCTTCGGTGTCGCTGAGGACCAGCAGTGAAAACTTGCGCACAATTTCCAATTCGTTGGTGTTCAAAGACGTGTAGTCGAAACGGCCGCGAAGGTCCGTATAGCCGTCCTTGTAGAACTTGATCGCGCCGTCTTGCATTTGCGCATACACCTTGACATACGTCTTGGAAATCGGCTTTCCGTTATCGACATGGGTGACGCGGACTTGGCCATAGTTTTCGACTGTCTGGACGGACAGCGAGTTCGAGTAATACGCCTGACTCTTTGTTTGTCCGGCCGCCGAAATCTCTACTAACACATTGCTATTGTGCAACGACTCAGGCAAGTCAAATACGGTTTGCGACTGATCGTCGGCCAGTTTCAATTCCAGCGTCTGATTCGGCGTGATGTAAGAAAACTGGCCCGAATACTGTTGGACAAACGGATTGCGGCTGAACAACAACTCGATGTCCATCAAGTAGTAGTTAACCGTGACCCGTTTCAAATTCTGATGATTCAAGTGCACCTTTTTCGATTCGACCTTGAATTCAAAGTTTGGTTGAGTGGCCGCTAGTTTCGTTTGTGTCTCGGTGCGACTTTCATCGTCGATGACTTTCGTGCCGGCACCTTCGATTTCATCAAGTTGCGTTGAGATCGCGGCAAACGCATTTCGCCAGCGATCGACTGGATGGTCGGCGTAACGGGCCGCGATGTCGCGAGCCTGTCCCACGTCTTCGAGATATAGCGATGTATACGCACGGAAATAATCGTATTGCATTTCTGTGGCCAAGTTGTCCGTATTGACGCTGTCGAAGAAACCAAGCGCCTCTTCAACTCGATCTTGCAACAGCATGTAGTACGTCGCAGCCATCAAATCATCGTCATTTAGTTCGCGGCGATAACTGAGGACCTTCATCAGCCGATTGTATTGGCCTTCGAATCGGTTGTTGAGAATCTGGCGGCGACGGCCGAGTTGATGAGTGCGGGCATTTACCAGCGGTTTGTATTCCATGTGCTCATACGTCTTTCGAATCACCGGGTCGATCGTGACCAGCGTCGTGTCGAGGTAACTTCCACAGCGATTGATGTAGTTGTTGGGATGCTGCAAGAACTCGCGGACCGCCGAAACGTAGTTGTGCTTGATGCCGTATGAGAAAAGCGTGTTGTTGTAAACGTGACGCTGGGCAAGCAGCTTCATAACTGTCTCGAAGAAGCGGGCATCTTGCATGCGGAACGCGATCTTTTCGAGGTTCGTGCGGTTCAGATTGTTGTCGCGCATGTAATGCAGCACATCTTCGCTCGAACCGTGTTGCGAGATGTAGGCCCACGACTCACGATCGACTTTCGTCGGTTCTTTGACCACATTAAACGTGAACGGCTCGGCGAACGCGACGAGTTGCTCGTTCTGGGCAACGTGGACGGGATAATGTTGATACTTGCCGTCCGCTGGGAAGTAGAAATAATATTCCAGTGTTTGAGTGTTGTAAGGCGCGAGGTTGATGTGGACGCTGCGTGTTTGCTTGGCTCCCAGGACCGGCATGGCACCGATTGGGATTTGAAGTAACAAGTCCAACTTGCGCGGTG
Source organism: uncultured Pirellulaceae bacterium (assembly GCA_964343305.1). GTDB lineage: Bacteria > Planctomycetota > Planctomycetia > Pirellulales > Pirellulaceae > CAYFJO01. The sequence goes on from CAYFJO010000405.1 coordinate 4,075, forward strand.
ACGATGTTGGATTGGTCACCACAACTTGGCATCCGTAAGACGTGTGAATGAGAAACTCGTCGGCCACGTATTTGTCGAGCTTTGCATTGTTTTCATAACGATAGCGATCGCCGTGACGGAAGAAGTTTTGGCTGACCAGAATCGGCGTCTGGCGAGCTTCGTCCTTGGTCGGTTTAATCTCCTCGTGGAAAATCACGATCGGACCACCGGCGGCCAAGTCCATCTTCGGGCCATCGAACTCCGATTTGTGCTCTGGTGAAGTGAACGGAATATCTAGTACCGAAAGTGCGAACATCATCTCGGTAAAGTTGCGTGAGGCCTCGGCCAAGTTTGTGGAATAGAACGGTTGCCTGGGATCGTGTTTGGCATAATCGTTCCAAAACGCGTTGGCCGTGACCAAGTCCGCGTTCTGCTGGTGGATGGCCAACTTGTAGTAATTGTTTTCCACCCACTCTTTGGTCTTGTCGAGCTTGCGATACAACTGGCGAGCATCTTTTCGCCGATTGAGGTCGTTTTGGAAATATCCGTCGGATTTGTCCGCGCGACCGAGCGACCGGCGCTGTCGTTCCAATCCTGTGGCCGCCTGTTCAGATTCGCTACCCCCTTCATCTCGGTGAGCGCGTGCCTTTTTCGCACCTGGTTTCGGCGGACTGGGAGCTGTGGCGTCGGGAGAATCCTCACTTGGGGGCATATTCTGAGCGTTTTTTTGATTTCTAAATCCGGCACCATCGCCACCTGACTTACTCGCGATGTCGCCAAGGCGCACTTTCAATTTGGCGGTTAACTTTTCAACGGCATCCGACTTTGCGCTGTCAAACCCAAATTGGTCGCTCGTTTCCAGTGCGCTACCTTTGAGAGCCGTGTCGAACAAATGATTGAATCGATCGACGTTTGGCGGGATCAAATTGAACAAGTCGTTTACCTGCCGCGACGTATGTGTTTGTTCGCCGTCGATTCGTTGCGAGAGCAAGATTCGCTCGACGATGTTCAATTGCGAGTGATTCCACGGTTTCAGAGAGTTCTTCAAGTCCTCCTCGAGTAACCAGCGGTCGAGAAACGTCTTGTCCTTTTTGTTGGCAAGATAGGGTTGAATCGATTTCTCGAAAAAATCAGGATCCTTTTGTGAAATGAAAAACGCTAATTCGTGGCAAGCGTATTTGGAATAGAGTGTTTGCTTCTGATCTACCTCGAGCTTGTCCCAGCCGAGAATGAAACTGAATTCCAGCAAGTTGGGATCCTGCGACAGTGTGGCATACAGCGTATAGACGCGAGCCAAGTTGTCATAGGCTTCGAATCGCGACGTGGTAATGTCCGTCATCGTGAACTCGGACTTTGGTTTGACGACGCTGATTTGCTTTTGTTGTGTAAAGTGCTGCGACGGATCGAGTCCATTGGCGAGTCGCAAGTCATGCATTTCCGTCGCTGCGTCGGGAAGAGAAATGGAACGAAACGCAGTCGAAGTCGGATCGCACGCAACAATGTGAATGTGGCTGTTCGCACCGAGTAATTTGCGATCGATTTCGACCTTGCCGTTCTCCGCAGCCACGTTAACGATTACGGCGGTTGCTTCCGGTAGGAAGTCGAGATTGGCAAAGTCGCTCGCCGAAGACGCTCCGGTACTTCCGCCTGAATCTCGCTTTGCATCGCCGTCGCTACCCGTGCCTCGTGGGTCGTACTCCTCACCAGGCCGAGCGTATTGCTGGCTGGTTTCGGTCGTGCGAATGGCCCAGGGGTTCAACAACAAACTAGGCCGCTGGAGCATTACGCCCGGATACTTTTTCGCATAACGTCGATCGATGATGTATCGATATTCGTCGCCGATGTTTCGACCAGCGAGATAGACCGAATTCCCTCTCGGGATCGAAACGACGTACGGCTCCGTATCGCGAACACGGCCGAGATTCTCGAAGGCGGAATAAGCGGGACGATATCGTGTCGCGAAAACATGGACGCGAGCAAACTTCGTCGCGTTCGTCAACTTCACGGTGAGCGCGTCATCACCAACATCGACACTCTCCACTTGCAGCGGCTTCGAGCTACGCACTTCAAGTTGTCGGTTTTCGCTCAACACGTAATTCTCTCGCATCTCACCCTCAGACAGCCGCAGACTAATCCGCTCGCCGGTTCGCTTGAGCAGCAGATCGTAGTCGCCTCTCGGAAGTTCACTGACGCGCAACAGTCCATCTTCGATCGACAGCGAGTCAAACCGGTCATTGACAAACGTGCCACGACGCAGTTCAAGCAACGAAACTTCGTTGCGAGCGGGTTTGACGCCGCCGCGCATGAACGGGATGTCGATTGCGCCGCCAGCCAAACCGTGTAGCGACTTGTATTGCGAATGGCCGTCGCTGCGCAGATTCCAAGTGGGCGATGTGCCTTGCGGACCCGTTGCTGTAACCGACGCGATGTTCACTAACGGACCAAGATTGACGCGACCATGGTCGTCGGTCTGCAATGCGACGCTAACCGCACTGCGGAAATCGCGATGCTTGATCGACAGATTCACTTGTCGGTCGTTTTTCACCTCACCCGTTTTGCCCAACACGTCGATAAAGTAATTCTTGCCAGATTTACCGAAGTGAAGATCTTCGGTCTTCTCACTTGTGTCGATGGCATTCAGATCGAAAGTCTGCCCGGTCGCCAAATCGATTTTCTTGTTTTGACTCAGATTTTGAACTTTTGTTTTCAGTGCAAACGCGATCTGACGCAGTCGCTTGGGAGTGGTGAACTCGTACGTGGACTCTCGGTCTTCGAACAATTCGAAGTCTGCGGCTTCCTTCGTCGAAGAGATGCCGTCCAGGTCGGTCGATGTGATCACCAACGTTGTTTCTTCCAGCAGTTTGAGCGTCACCGGTACACCGTTTAGCTTAAGCGCTGGACGAATGACAACCTGTGCCTTCTGGCGATCAAGCAACGACTGGCGATCGACGTAAATTCCCGCCGTGAGCGAATAGTCTTCCGACTCGTGACGAAAATGGTCCAGCGAAGCGAAATCGCCATGCGTCAAGACAATCGGCTGTCTTACCGGTTGATTGCTGAATGGCACCGTAATGACGCCGTCCTTATCGGTCTTGTACTCCTGCCCTGACATGACCAGGCTCGCGTCGGGCAGCTTGCGATTCGCATTGTCCAACACGGTAAAGACGTGGCCCGCCGTGCTGGTCCGAACGAGATAACGAAGTTTTCCTTTGCGAATCAGCGCCCGGCTGCTGGTGCCGTTACCAATAAAATCGATCACATAAACACCTCGCCCGTCACACTGCGGGAACTCGAAATGCCGCTTGACGCGCCGCAAAGGTGGGTCGGTGTACTTGTGCGTTTTCTCACTGTTGGCGACCAGGCCGTCCAGATTGATGTCGGTATCGATCTCGCGCAGGTTGTCACGATAGAAATTTCCCGTGTTGACTTCGTAGACCTTAACGATCATCGACTCGACGTTTTTGACAAATAGATCGAGACTGACCGGATCGTCTGGCGCGAAACTGCTTTTGTTCGCAAACGCGAAATCTAGATCGATGCGTTCCTTCAGCTTCTGATAACGATCGGCTGGCAGCATCGAGTACCATTCTTCGGGTTCACCAAGTCCATTGACGATCTTGGTCTCGGCAAAGTTGTATTTCAGGTACAGATCGTTAATCCACTCTTCGTACGGTTTGAATGTGTTTTCTTTGACGAAGAACTGTTGCAAGTAGCTGCGCACCAGCGGCTCGTCGTTTCCAACCGGCGGTAACATGGTTGTGGCGTTGAAATCGGCGCTGAGATTGGCCGGATACTTTCGACTCGTATCGCGTTTCATGAAATTCGTATCGATATAACTGACGTGTCGCGGCGTCGCGATGTAAATCATGAAGCGATCTTTGTCATAAATGCCTTTCGCACGATCGTGTGCCAAACGGTGATAGAGCACGTGTGCCTTGAGCGAATTGTGAACGGGAGCCAACGTCTTGACATACGCCCACAGTCGATCGAGGTAAGCCTCCCGAGCGACTGCGTCGTGCTTCCAATCAACGTCATTCGCTGGGTGCAATTTCGTGAGATACGCGTTCACAAAATGCGTCTGATTTCGCAATTCCGTCTTGAGTTTTAGAATCTCATCCAATTGAGAATGCAGTAGTTGCCTGTGAATGTTCGCCCCACCGAATCCACTGCTATTTCGATAATTCAAATCATCAACAACCAACTTCGTCAGCGGTTCGTAGTCAGGTCGCGATAGACGTTGAATTAAATGCCGACGATCGTTCGGGTCGAGTTTTTCACCAACCAGCCAATCCAGTGCTGCGTCTTCGAAACCTTGCAAGTTACTATACCGACCGAAGGCGATCGTCTTGAGTCGATCACGGCTAATCAACTTTTGGTCAAGGCTGGTCGAAAGGTTGGGTTTGAAGCCAAGCGTCTCGCGCTGATGATTGAACTGGAGCCCCAATTCCTTGGCGATGAACGCCAATGACGGTTGCGGGTTTTTGTCATACGTGAGCAGTGCCTGACGATAGCGAATCTCGTTGACTAGCCCCGTGTAGCCATGCCGTTTGATCCAGACGGCGAGTGTTTCGTTGACCTTGTCGTACTGCTCGTTGTTTTGAAAGTGTAGACAGTGGTAGTAGTAATAGTTCTCAGTTCCGGGAATGAGTTGCTTGAGCGGAATCGTACGGTCCTTGGCTAACGAAAAATCCTCGATAAACCCAATCTCACCGGCATGAGAAGCGGTGGCGACGAAGACAAACATCAAGGAAACAATTAGCATTAGGCGTTTCATGGAAGGGTTCCCCAGTGAATCGGCAGGTTTTCGAGGTGATTAGGATAGTTTACAAGCGCGCAAGGGTCGCGGCTGAATTTGACGAGGGATTCGGAGCAAAAGTTCCGACAATGCAGTGAGATTGCTGGGTGACGGTCGGCCGAAAAGATACGTCTGACCCAAGGCTGGCCCACCATAGCGACATTAATCTGGCCATGCGAGTTTATACGCATGTTGGGAAAGAAGAGCGCGAGGGGGGCGGTATTGCCGGAGATGCGCACTTATGGCCGATCGGGTCGCGTTGCAGTCGGGCGCCGGATTATTCGCCGATGCACCACAGCCCTTTGGTCGTGCGGACGTACATTCGTTTTCCCTCGAAGACCAGTGAACCACGGAAAGTTTCCAGCGAATTGCGGGCGAGTTCCTTATACTCACGGCCCGGCTGGAGCACGATCGTCGTACCATTGTCGCTGCTTACGAAGAGGCGATTACCAGCTAACGTGATGCTGGGATAGGATTGGCCGCCGCCGAAATCCAACCGTCGCTCGGAAACTTTTTCGCCCGTCGTGGCATCGACAACACTGAAGATGGAACTGGCGTTCATGGCGCAGATCAGTCCGTCATGCTGAATCGGCGAGGGGAACCAATTAGCCACCACCTTTCAGCCTCGCGCCGTCCCAGAGCGGTGACCAACTGTCGGGAATCACGCTGGATGTCGGCAGCGCGTAACCGCTGACTCGGCCAGCGACGAAGAAGACCTTCCCGTCTTGAACCAGCGGCGAATTGGGGCCGGTGGACCCAAGGCCTTTGGCCAGAAGGCTGCCGTCACTGACGCGGTAGACGTTTCCGCTGGGATGAATCGCGACGTCCACGTCACCGAGCCGGGCGTGCATGGATGTGCCGTGACCCGGCGAAATCTTCACTCGCCACGCCTCGCTGCCGTCGCGCGTATTCAGTGCCACCAGGTCTGAGAAATGCACGAGCAGCTTGTCTTTCACAAGTAGCGGCGAAGAACCGTGGCCGTACGCCGCCGTGGAGTGCTCGATCAGCTTGAGCCACTGCCGGTTCCCATCCAGATCGTAGCACGCGACCAGGCCGTTGCCGAATATCACATAGACACGCTTGCTGTCCGTGACGGGAGTCGGCGATGAATAGCCGCCTGTCGGATGATAGCGACCGGTCCCGCCTTTACCAGGTTCGAGGTAGCGGTTCCACGTGGTCAGTTTGTTCTTTTGGGCCTTGATCG
>CAYFJO010000406.1:0-10034 GCA_964343305.1 uncultured Pirellulaceae bacterium
AGCCGTGTTTCTCGCGCCATCACGGCTGACACAGCCGTGGCACGAATAATCCGGGATATACCGCGGCCGGTTTGGTTTGTCCAGTAGCGGAAGTCGTGAGACTTCCGAGCCCGAACTCTCACGAGCTCGGCTACGGTCATTTCTAACCGGCTGCGGCATACTACGGAAAAATTCAGCGGGGGCGATGTCAGTGCCTGCTGAAGGGCGTTTCGATCATAGTAATTTACACAATTGAGTGTAACGTCCGGAATTTCAACGCCTCGAATTTCGCAGCCAACATAATGCACGGATGTTGTTTTCGTTTCAGGTATCTGGCTGAGGCAGCCCAGTTGGCCTACCTCTACCTTCGATTGTCAAACAGTACTCCAAGTCGTTGAAGCGGCGCAAAACTGAGTCCGAATTGGTGGGACTCGTGACCGCCCAATTCGATATTCCCAGTTGCCAAACGAACTTCAAGTAACATTATGTCATCGGGCTGCATTGCGTTCTTGATTCGTTTCAACAGATTCAGTTCATTGGATACGTTACCAAGCGTGTTGCCAAGAAACGAGAGAAGGTTCGGTGCTGGGCGATAATCATAGATGGGGCGAAACGCATTAATGTTCTCAAAGTTTCCATCAGCAACCTTGATCTTTAGACAACCAGCCAAATCAGGATCGCGACTTACCGTTTTGACTGCGGTCGATAGCATTCGCGGACTAACGCGGCTTCGCGTCCACCGTCCAACCTTTCGTGCTAATCTTCCTTCATGGTCGTTATTTGTGCCGACGCGCATGTTGCGTGATGACTTTCCAACCGGCAATTGGTCGTGTTGTTGCTGTCTGGTCACCGGGCTACCGTGCTTCAAGATATGCATCAGGACTGCTCAAAACGCTCTCGATCATGTCCCACGTGATGTCGCCAAGAGGCACTTTCATTCGAGCCCCATGATCGGTGCCTGTCTGGCCGGCATACTTGCCGATATCCACATATACAAACCGCCCACTCGGCGGACCTTGCGAAATCGGTCCTGTGAAATTCGGCTCGCCGTTCTTTTGTTGCACGGCAATGGAAAACTCAAACGTCAGATTCTGGCCCTTTGACCGTTGCGTCTCGATCGTTTCGTAGTCCATTCCCTTGACCGACAAGTTTCCGAACTTGCATTTCAGCATCTTTGGGATCGGGGATTCCGTCGCTTCGCATTTTGCGGTTTTCAGTTCGCCCATTACTCAGACGCACGCCTACACTTCTTCCGCGAACTAGTCGCCAACGCCGGTTGCCCGTTGTCGATCTATGAAACGCCAGGCAAGCGTGACGCGCCGTTATCAAGTCTGGAAGAGTCCGGAGTAGTTGACGTAGAAGCAATGTCCGCCTGGCTTGCTTCGCTCGCACCACCCACGGGGCTTTTTGTCTGCAACGACATTCGAGGCCAACAAGTCTTAAACGCGTGTCGAGGACTGGGCCTGACCGTACCTGACGACGTTGGAGTGATTGGAGTGGATGACGATGATGCAATCTGTCCGCTGAGCGATCCACCGCTTTCCAGCGTTCGCCCTGACGCAGAACAGGTTGGCTACAGAGCGGCTGAAGTTTTGGATGCCATGATGGATGGCAAGCCGGCGCCCACGGCCGTCGAATACATTTCGCCTAAAGACGTCGTTGAGCGGATGTCCACTCGCGGCGCGTAGTCAATTTGACGCTTCGTCGATTTCGCTCGTCGGTGCGTTGCCGAAATGGAGCCAAGTGACCAAGGACTTTGTTGACAGCGAGTGCCAACAGGCGAGCAAGTTTCTGGAGCAACGTACTCGGCCAGCGGACTGGCGAGCAACTCACGACGGAGTCCCACCAGCGTCAGCAAGCCAAACAAAAGCAACCAGCAACGATGCTAATTCACAGAGCTTCCCACGCTTGAACCAATTCCGCCACGGTTCTTCGCAAGAGTTCGTCGCCGCCAAACTGCATGCCGCAAGCACGTATCTTGTCGGTTACGATCTGGTGCTTCGGCTGCATCGGCCCACCTTCGATCCGGCTCGTGCTACCGGATATTTCCTTCGCAAGTGTGGCCACGTCGAACTCAGACACATAGCGGTCATAGCAGTTGAAGGATTCTCCAGCGATTCCGTCTGCGGTCAACAGGATGCCGGACGCCTTGGCGACGTCGGCGGCGTGGACTTCCTTTCCGCCGCGTGAACACTGAACCGTCTCGCCGCGAACGACCGCCGACACAAGGTCATGCCATTTGCTGCTCTGGATCGGACGGGCAACGCCGTAGACACCGGTGGGGCGCAGCGCGCAGATCGGATAACCGTGCCCGAGGCCGTAGCTGTGAACGAACTTCTCGACAGCCGCCTTGTACGCTCCATAATGACTCGTCGCCCAAAGGGGATGGGCCTCGTCGAGCGGGCGGTCGTCGAGAATCTTCTCGTGCACCGCACAGGTGGAAATGAAGACGAAACGATTGACGTTGGCTCTTCGGGCAGCCTCGATCAACTCCAGTGTGCCGACTACGTTCTTCTGGACGAACTCGATCAGGTCGCCCTCGGCGCCACGGAACCCCATTCCGGGTCGGTAGAGAGCCGCGTGGACCACTGCATCGCAGCCATCGACTAAGGCGCTCGCGCTGTCGCGGTCGCCCAAGTCGCCCTGGATCCACTGGAGGTCGCTGATTTGATCGAAACCCTCCCGGTTGCTGGACGCTTGATGCCAACAACGGAGCGCGTGTCCCTCGTCCGCAAAGTGGTTGACGATGTAGCGGCCAATGAATCCCGTCGCGCCTGTGAGTGCAACTTGCATCTTCTCTTCCTTCCGTTAGCCAACTTGTCATTCATCTTCCGTAAAGAAGACGTCGTCATCGGCGAGGTCCGGGATCCCCGTGACGAGTACGTGCATGGCGATCAAGGCGTCGTTTCGACTGCGCAAAGTGATGTTGGCAGCGTAAAGTTCTTTCAATTAACCTACAAATTCAAAACGTCGTCATGAGTCCCGGCGGCAATTTCCATTGCCTGGTCGATCAATTCCTCGGGCACGTTCAGGTCTTCCATTGTGGCACGCAGGTGCCCGGCGATTGCGTCAAAATGTTCTTCCGTCAAGTCCATGTTAGCGTGTGCCGATCTCATGTCTTTCCCATCGTATTTCATAGGAGCGCCAAATGCGTAAGCGAGAAACTTCTTCTGTTTAGCCCGTTGGCCGGGTATGTCGACGTTGGTGAAAAACCGCTTGACGCGATCGTCAGCCAGAACTTTCTCATGAAACAAATCCACTGCCGCACTAACAGCTTCATTTCCACCAATTTCATCATAAAGACTCACGTTTGATCCCCGTCTGAGGTTAGAGTGATGCGTTCCCACCAAGGTCCGTTCGCCTCTTGTGGACGCAAAGTTATTGTGGCATGCTCCGCAGTCATGGAAAATGTTGAATTGCTTGAGCTTACGTTGGATCAACTTGGTGGTGAAGAGCCGGTAGCGGGCAACGAGTTGGAATTCCGCGGCAAAGGTGTCGAAAGAAAGGTCACTTCGGAAATAGTCTGCGAACGTCCCACCCGCTTCATAAAACTCCTGCCCAACCAACTCAATATCCTTTTCGGAAACGTTAAGCAACTCCACGCGAATCGTGCGTGCATCATCCTTTGCGTCAGCCGCTTGCTCGACGGTTAATCGAAGTCGCAGGCCACCATTTTCCTGACCGACTTCAGGATTGTTCAGTTCTGCGCCGGTTGATCCGCCGAAGAACGATAGCGATACAATTGCAATTACAATGTGGATCTTTTTCATCTTGTTGATACCTTTTCAGTTTCCTAATCAATCGGCACTTGGCATTAGTCGGACGAAACGGATACGACCTTTCCGGTGGATCGATCTACAACGACTTCTGTGTGTTTGCCGACCGTTGCGATGAGTTGTTTGTCTCGCAGCACAAGGTGACGAATGACGGCAGTTCCTACGAGTGTTTTGAGATCGACTACTCTCGTAATTTCGATAATCTGAACAGTGGCTCCCTCTGCATTTCGGACGAAGACATTGCGTCCGCTAGATTCCACGTAGTAACTGTCGTCCGTCTTTGCATCTTTGACCAGAGTTACGGCGTTCGGATAGTAACGGCGTGAGTTGTGAGTTAGCTCGCGGTTCTCGAATTTCGCCGTTGCAATGACGAACTCCTCTTTCAACACGTCGTGGTAATGTCTGCGTCCGTTGGGAACAGAATCCTGCAACTTGCGCGTTCGGCTGATTGTGTCGCGGTAGATGCGAGGACTTCCAAGATAATGATGGTATCGCTGCTGAATCTGAACAATTCGATCATTGGCATCCACTTCGATTTCATAGGGATGGATGTACTGAACCATCGCGGGAAATCGATCAAAATCATGGCCGGTCCTGACGATCCACGCACGGTCGACAGAATGCGCGCGGTACTTTTTCTGGTGAACCATGCTGGATCCCGAAGTGATCGTGTGGAGCGCGGCGATCACTTTCTCGGCCGCCGATTTGGAATCGATATTCGGCGATGCCTTTGCCACAACTTTCATCGCAGGACTTTGCCAATAGCCAGATTTACTCGGCGGCGAATGCCTGAAGGTTTTCAAATCTGGACTTCTTCCATCGGGAATGGTCACCGAGAGCAGTTTGCCCTTGTCATCGTGTCGCAACTTCAGTCCTGGAATAAGTGACAATGCGAGTCGTTCAGGATCAGAGATAACTTGCCATTCTGTGTCGGAATCCGTTTGCGTTGATGGATCTTTCGTAGTCTGAACCTTTGCAGGTTCTTGGGCTTCTTGGTTCGCTTTCAGCTTTCGCACGCCTGTCAATGCCTTCAGAATTCGTGCGTCTGATCGAGGGTCATTTCCTTTTGCGAAGGATGGATGGGGATACGCGCGTTGAATCTTGACCGTTCGTGTTTCGGGCGCGAACGGGATTAGCATGACGGGTCTTGGATGAGAAAAGGACGACGCACCTACCCAAAACGCGCCGAGATAGCAACGCTGCGCATCCGCCACGACAACGAAAGGCATTCCTCTCACGCCGACATCTTTCGCCGCCGGAAGTTTCTTGATGCCTGCATTCGTCAGTTCCATTGTGTGCGTTTTCCAGTCGTAGGAGACGAAATCGAATTCCGTGAGCACTGGTTCTTTCGACAGTTCCATGTCGTCTAAATCATCGACAGCGTCCTCAACTCGATAGACCGCAAATCTGGGCATGTCGCTTGGCTTCGGCGCATTGGCAGTAACTTGTTTTTGGGTATTTCGTTTTGCAGGCGGTTGCGCGTCCACCTGATTTGTTATGACGGCGAGCGGGACAACCAATAGTGCGCCGACGACAAGTACTGCAGTTACTGCGCGAAACGAAACCTCGCGACGGTTCCGCTTCATATCAAGAATCGCTCCGATTCGATGTTCAAGCGCAATATTCCGCGCCATTCCGACGGCGACCAAGGCAGCAAAGTTGCGACTTGGAAGACCCGACGCAACTTGCAACAAGTCTTCCGCGTATTCGGATGCAGAGACGCCGCGACGTAACACTGCATCGTCCGTGGCATGTTCGCGCTCGATCCGTTGCCGACGAGCGGCGAACCAAACCAGCGGATTGAACCAATACATCGCACACACAAATTGCGTCAGGAGTTGAAAGCCGTAATCGAAACGCCGGATGTGCGACAACTCGTGCAGAATTACCGACCGCAGCTTGGAATCCGTCCAATTCACAGCATCATCTGGCAACAAGAGCACTGGGCGAAACAGCCCCCAAGTCATCGGCACGTTGCGGCAACTGCTCTGAGCCAACCGGACGCGCCGCGTGATGCCAACTTCAGTGACGAGGGATTCAAATGTGGCTTGAACTCTGTCATCGTTAACGGGTTTCGTCCCTCTCATCAGACACAACCGAACATGCCCAAAACCAAAACGGAACAACAAAAGAATCGTTCCGAAGCACCACGCCGATGTGACAAGTGCACGAACGTTGATACCCGTATCGGCGGCATCCTGCCGCCGTTTTTCAGTTTGATCGCCGGCGACAGGATTCGGCTGATGCGATTCATTGGAAGCATCGCTCTGAAATTGCTCCGGCATTTGAACGGGGACTTGCATCGCGACTTGCGGCTCGTCGACTGCAAGTAGTGATTCTCGTACTTGCGTAGTGTCGTTGAAAGAAAGCTCACTCCACGCTGGTAGCACACGCCACGACGGCAACAACGATCCAGGAATCGGCAAGAGCAACAAACTCAACATGGCAACAGTCCACACAAGGTGACGTACCGCTGCCGAATTGCGTTTAAGGAATTGAGCGGCAATCACCACGGCACACAGTAGCAACAATCCCTTCACCGCGGCGTCTGCTATCGCGGGAAACATGGCCGACACGGCATCCGTTGGAATTAAGGGCAGCAGCGATTGCATTATCACATTCCTCGTTTCTTGGCTTCGTTAATGATTCTCGCAAGCCGCCGTAATTCAGCGATGTCGATTTCACCGCCGGACTCGGTCAGATGGGCAGCAACCGCGTCTTCCAACGAACCACCGAAGAAAGTATCCAAGACGCGGCGCATCGCCTTCACTCCAGTTCGCCTTCTTTGTTGAACAGGCCGATAAACAAAAGTCCGCCCATCCGTGCGGTGTCTGAGATGCCCTTTTTCTTCCAGAATTCGCATTAACGTTCGCACGGAGGTACGCGTGGGCGCATCGGGCAGTTCCACAAGCACTTCATTCACGGACGCTTCCCTCAAGGCATAAACCACATCCATGATCTGGCGTTCGCGGCGGCTTAGTTCAACAAACTCGTCCATCAATCAGATACTCTCGAGTAGGAATCTTTCAAAAGTGTTAAAAATTTAACCGATTCACGATCGTGTGGCAACACCTATCAGTTAAAAATTTAACACAAGTGACGCCGAGATGTGCTCGCCGAGCTTGCAACAAGTTTGTAACGGGTGAACCACACCGACAGCACGAACATCGCTTTCTTCCCAACTCGCAGAGGTGTGCCCTCGAAAAAGACACCGCTGCGAGTTAGCGTCGAGTGCAATTTGCCGAAGCTTGTCCAACCGACTGCACGAAGACAAACCGCGAACTGCGGGCGGTCGTTTCGAACTCAGCAGGGTCGTGGTCGCGCTCGGGTTCGCTCTCCTGCGTATTTGCCAGGTGCCGATCCCGCCCTCGGGCTCGCTGTTCAATCTCGACTTCCAGAATTCCACACGTTCTCGGTGTTTTGATTTGCGAGATGGCGATTTGGGACTGCTGCGGCTGAGCTTCTGCTCATTCAAAGGAGACAGCGAAGTGCGTAACGAACGTTTCCTAACACAAGGACCGTCTATTTCCGTGGTCGGCACCTTACCGTTTGACAGCCTACCGATCGTTCGGTAGGCTGTTTTCTCTGTCGCGTCCCACCGTATCTCCTTGCAGCGTGCCTATCGCGAACGCCCCCGCTGGTAAGCGAGAACGACCGAAGGCACAAGCCGGTTTTGTTCCTATAGAGAGTCACTATGCCGGAATCAGTTTTGCAATCCGCACCCGAAGCAACGCCAGCTCGTACCGCGGAGGTCTTTCGCGCCGCCGCCGAGTTAATGGTCGAAAAGGGGTACGGAGGAACGTCCATCGGCGATGTCGCCCAAGCGGTCGGCATGACCAAGGCTGGATTGTATCACCATATTTCCGGTAAGCAGGACATGCTGTTTCAGATCTTGAACCATGCGATGGATGAACTGGAACACGTCGTCAGTACGCCCGTGCGGTTGATCGAAGACCCGGAAGAACGGCTGCGGCAGCTAATGCGATTGCAGATTCAAGGTTCGGTCAAGCACGGACTTGCCTTCACGGTTCTGTTCTCGGAAATCAACCACCTGGCCCCGGCACAGCAGAAGAAAATCAGTGGGCGTGTCAAGGAACACCTTGCCCTGATTCGAGAGGCGTTAATGGAGTTGGCGGACGAGGGGCGGCTTAGAAGACTGGATTTGGACATTGCGACGATGCTCATTATGAATGTGTTTACCGGAATCGCCCGTTGGAAACACCAGGACTTTACAAGCGATGAAGAACATCTGATTCAGGAGACGGTCGCATACACGATGGCCGCTCTTTTGAAGCCGGTGAGGTGAAAATGAATGCTCTTCGATCTACCTCTTTGATGTCGCTCCTGCTAACGGTTGCGACGGTCCTTGATGCTTCTGCGGCAGAAGTGAAACTCGGTAAGCACCGTTTTCAATTACCCGACGGCTTTTCGGTTCAGCAGATCGCCGGACCGCCATTGGTTGATCGGCCAATCTGCGCCGACTTCGACGAGCTTGGACGGCTCTATGTCGCGGATTCGTCCGGCTCCAACGATCCGGTGGAAGAGCAGGTAAAGAACCCGACACATCGTATCGTGCGATTGGAAGATTCCAACGGCGATGGAAAGTTTGACAAGTCGACCGTGTTCGCAGATCGGGTGATGTTTCCCGAGGGGACGCTCTGGTACGACGGATCACTGTATGTTGCCGCGCCACCGAGTATCTGGAAGTTGACCGACACCGACGACGACGGAGTTGCCGAGAAGCGAGAAGAGTGGTGGCAAGGAAAGACACTGACTCACTGCGCGAACGATTTGCATGGTCCCTATCTGGGACCGGACGGCTGGTTTTATTGGTGTAAGGGAGCCTTTGCCGAGCAAACTTATGAGCGCGACGGTAAACCGCCCTTCGTTACCAAAGCGGCTCATATCTTCCGCTGCCTGCCTGACGCGCCTCGCGATCCAGAGACCGGCAGCGTGCTCAGTTCGGCGATCGAACCGGTGATGACCGGTGGAATGGCAAACCCTGTCGATGTCACATTCACGTCCGGCGGCGAACGAATCTTCACCACCACGTTTCTGACACGCCCCCAGGCTGGTCTGCGTGATGGGTTGATTCATGCGATCTATGGTGGCGTCTATGGCATGCAAAACGAACGCCGGCTGGCGGGGCACAAACGGACGGGCGATTTGATGCCGCCGCTGTTACACACCGGTGCAGCGGCTCCCTGCGGCCTGACACGTTACGAATCGAACGTGTTTGGGGACGACTATCGGGACAATCTGTTTGCTTGCCTGTTCAACATGCACAAAGTGACGCGGCAGGTCCTTCAGCCCAGCGGTGCGACATTCAAAACCAGTATGGAAGATTTCCTGGTTTCAGATAACCTCGACTTCCATCCGACCGACGTAATCGAAGATGCGGACGGAAGCCTGGTCGTGATCGACACAGGCGGCTGGTACAAACTCTGTTGCCCGACCTCGCAATTGGAAAAGCCGGATATTCTGGGAGCGATCTATCGTGTGCGCCGCGACAATGCGCCACGTGTGAGCGACCCTCGAGGCTTGAATCTGAAATGGCAGGATTTGCCCGCTCGCGCTCTTGCCACGCTGTTGGACGATGCACGACCGGCAGTGCAACGTCGCGCAATTCAAGAGCTAGCAGACTGTCATACTGATGCAATTGCTCCACTCAGGGACGTGTTGAGTTCAAGTGCGAGGCCGGAAACTGCTCGCCGCAGCGCAGTCTGGGCATTGACGCGAATCGATCACGCTCGCGCGCGTGCTGTCGTGAGAACTGCGTTTCAAGATCGTGACCCGATCGTGCGGCAAGCGGCAATCCACTCCGCCAGCGTCCACCGCGATCCTAATGCTTGGGCAGATCTGGTTGATCTTCTCAATAGCGACTCAGCGCATAACCGACGCGCGGCAGCTGAGGCACTGGGCCGCATCGGCAACAAGGCAGCTGTCCCTGCCTTGTTGGCGGCGGCGGGAAACGCGAATGATCGCACCTTGGAACACTCCCTGATTTTTGCACTCATTGAGATTGCCGCCGCTTCAGAGACCCGCGACCAACTGACAGCCGGCAACGCGCGCTCGCAACGTGCTGCTTTGATAGCGCTGGATCAAATGGGCGGCGGTACCCTGGAAGCACAAGATGTTGCGCCGTTGCTCTCCTCGCGAGATGCCACGCTTAAAGAGACCGCCGACTGGATCGTTGATCGACATCGAGGATGGGCCGCAAGGCTGGTTCCCCACTTTCACAAGAAAATCCGACGTGCCCAGTCGCTCTCGCCAAAGGAA
>CAYFJO010000407.1:0-9971 GCA_964343305.1 uncultured Pirellulaceae bacterium
CCGCTTTGAGCGGCTCCCATATTTCAAGCCTCCGGCTCTGCCGGAGGTCACTGACTGCCAATTTTATTTGCAACTCTCAGAACCACTTTCGGCTCGCCAACGAAAGAAACCGCATCGTTCGCATCTTGGCGAATTATCGTAGCAACGGACATCCCTGGATGGTTTGCTAAATCTCCAAACCATGCAACCAATTGTTTGCACTCTCCTCGATGATCAATCCACTCAAGTTGGGCTGTCTGCTTCCAATAATCCGGAACTTTGCTTGCCGGCGCGAGTTTGATGCACGCGCTTGCGTTCTTTTTAAGCATCTTGTCCAGTACGCACAATGCAGGATCTGAAAACTCAAGGCGAACGGTACGCCGGTCTTTCGGTCGGCGATCGGGGTCGATATGCCAAATCGAACAAGCGTCGATTGGTAAGAACTCGATTCCCTGGATTCTTGTTGAAGCATGCCGAGTGACGCAGCATTTGCCGACGCAAGCAAGGCGGCGATGGCGTTGCGATCGATTCCAACCGTTGGCCCTTGGTCACCAAAGGCAAGGAAGTCATCTCCGATTCCACAACACAAATCGACAACTTCGGCATTCTTGCGCATACGAATTGCTTTGAATCGCGCAACCTGTTCGCCTGTTGCTTGCTCGAATCCCTTTCGCGTGAAGAACATTTGAGCCGCTCGGTGAAACTTCGTCGTTGCGCGACGGCGCAGCTCGACCTGTTCGAGAACCAAATGTGTCCTTGTGCTCGTCAGGTCTTTGCGGAGCGATGTTGCCAAACGCGGCGACACTTCCGCTTCAGCCGCAACGCTTTCCAAATAGGGACGGGCCTGGTCGCTGATCAGCCAACGGTAATCTTCGATGGGAAGGGGTTGCGAGTTGGGCATGACGGGTCCCACTTGTTCAAACTATCGTTTACGCGGATGATGGCCATCATGGCCGGAACCATACAGCATCTCGGAATGTACCTGCATCTGGCAAGGGCCAGTCAGCGTCGCCGGCGGCCGCATGTGCGGGACAAGCTCTTGGTGCTGGCAGCCGAAGTCGCCAGCAATATCAATTTGCCACTGGTTGCCGAGTATTGCCGATTCGCCGTGCTCGACCACAATCCGGGGCACATGCTCAAACGGTGGACAACGTTTTCGGACGCCATGCTGGATGACGATTTCCTGTATTTTCTAAAGCAGGTGCGGCGCCGATATCCGCCTGAGAAAGCGGAGCGGATGCTGGACAACCTCGGCATCGACATGGCCCACGAGCGAGATGCGTACTACACTGATCAAGAATACGCGTCATCCTTGTTGGGGATCTCTGTTGAGTCGCTTGAAGAGATGTTCGGCGACGGGCTCGATCGGTCGTAGCGATCGTATCTCTTGTCACAATCACAGTGTTGAGCTTATTCCGAGTCGCCAAAAAACTTCCAAGTGTCCCGGACCAGATGCCGATCCGTGATGATGGATCGCCGTCAGAACAAGGAAACACACATGGGACGCAAACTGTTTTTGTTCGTGGGCTTGATTGCGGCAACCGCCGGACCGTACCTTTATTCGAAGGGTGACGTTGCTTCCATCAAACAACACATCAGTGACTGGTTCGGCCAGCACGTGGGTTATGATCAGCCGTTGTCCGTCAGCGGGCCGGAAGTAACAACAGATTCGACGGAGCAGAACGCAACGGCGACTGCCCCGTCCATTTTCCAGCCACCGGGAGTTTCTCCTGTCGCGGTGCACGATCATTCAAAGCTGGCGTTTCATCAGTTCTTTGACTTCGCGATCACCCCGGATGTGGTTGTGCAGAACTGGCCGCGGGTGTCGACGTCGCTGGCAGACATGCAAATGTCGGGCATGCGGGTCGCTCTTGTGACGGGAACCAACCCGGACGACTTGCACGGTTCGCTGTCCTACTATTTCGACCAGCATCGTCGTCTTCAGCGGCTCACGTTTCAAGGCCGCTCGGGCGACGCGCGAAAACTGATCGTGTTGCTGACCCAATACCACGGTTTTCGCGCCAACGAATCGCTCGGGGCTGGATTCTATGCAAAGCGCTGGAACGGCCGAATCGCGAGCGCGTTGTGGATTGAGCACGCGCCGCTGATTGACGAACAATCGTCACATTCACGCCTGTCGGTCATGTTGGAAATCAACCGCACGGACGGTGTGTATCGGCTGAGTGACGAATTCGCGCAGTTTCTCGAGCAGCGAGACATCAGCGTTCGGCGGTAAGGCGATTGCGGGAAAATAGTGTACCAGTAGCTGGACTCGTAAGAGTTCAGGTGAACCGGCTGAATTCTCACGAATCCAGCTACATTTGGTCCATCAAGAAGCCGCAACCGCCAAAGTGTTTGCTAATCTCGTGAGGTCTTGTCGGCATCTTCAAGTTCGCGAACGCGCTGTTGGAGTTGGTCGACTTGTGATTGCAGCAGTTCGACCTGCCGACTCAGGGCTTCCAATTCTGATGCGGCGCGAGGCGCGGGTGCAGGAGCGGGAGTTGGTGGAGCCAAGCGATCGAGAAGACCTTCCAAATGTCGCAACACGGGCCGATCCGCTGTCTTTGGCCGCGGCTCCGGCAACAAGGAAGGGGCAGGTATTGCCGCCGGCGGTGGTGCTGTGGTCCCGTCCAACTCGACGGTTTGCCGCATCAATCGATCGCTTTCGTAATACGAAAGCTCGACTTTGTCTCCGGGGCGATACAATGCCAGGTGGTTGACCAAATCGGCGGGGACATCGACCCGGCGACCATCGACGGCGACGATGACATGGCCGATTTGAAGTCCAGCTCGATCGGCAGGCGAACCTGCACGAATGCTCCGGATCAACGCGCCGCGCAAAACCGCCAACTTGTGCTCACGGCGCCGCGGTTCCGTCACTTCAAAGACGTTGATCCCAAGCACGGCCCGGCCAGCAGTTCGACGCGGAACGGGCAATGGTTTGGAAACATCGGCGGTTGCATCACCTGGCTTGAGTGCTGTGGTCGGTCGTTTGCCCAACGTCACTTCGACGGTCAGTCGTCGGCCCGCGCGTGCAACTTCAAACGTTGGTTTGTCGCCCGTCTTCAATCCGCTCATCGCGTCGCCCATTTCATCGACATCGGCGATGACTTTGCGATTGATGGCAAGAATGCGATCGCCTCTTTGAATTCCCGCCGCCGCAGCGGGTCCGCCGAGCTTCACCGAGATCACTTCAATGCCGGGCGAACCATCCGCAGGGGCGTCACCCACCAACCCGAGATAACCGGCATCGGAAACCGGCAAGGTCTCTTTGGCAATCTGGGCTTCGAGCTTTTCCAGCGATGACTGAGCGATAGCCGAACTGCCGATCACCGCGCAGACAGCGACCGCGAACGAATTAGATTTCATGGATTGACGCCTTTCAAATAGTGGGGAAATGCGAATCAGCAACGCGCCAACCCCCGCACGCTTCATTATACCAGATTTCGACGGACGACCAGCACGTTGAACAAATCAATGTGCAGCAGCCCGGCTACTTTGAGTAGCCGGGCCGCTAAGATCGAAACTGTGGATGACTTAAGCACACGGCCTGGGGTATCGTTGGAACATGAACCTATCTGATAACACGGTAATTGACGTAAGAGCTGCCGAATCTGACGAACAGGTCGCTGCGTTGGCTTTGCTGTTTTCTTCGCAGCCGGCTGTGGTTCAGCAGCATTTGATCGTGGGAATCCTCGAGCAGGCACGCAATGACCCGCAATCCTTAGCCGGTTTGACCGGAGCTTGGAGACAGGGAATTCTGGTTGGCGCTGGCTGGCTGCAAGTCATGCCGGGAAGAACTGCGATCGTCTGGCCGCCCGAATTGCTGGCCGGCGAATCCAGCGAAACGGCGGAATTGATCATGGAGCGTCTGGATCAGCTTGCAGGCCAACGTGGAATCCGTTTGGCCCAGGCGGTGATCCACGTAAATGATGAAATCACCAGCACACGATTCCACCGAGCAGGATACGAAAAGATAGCCGATTTGCTTTACATGTCCTGCGAACAAGCTGACTTGTCCCGTGATCCGCCAGTGTCTTCACTCGGATTTCAGCCGTACCAAACTGACCAGCAACCACGTCTCGAACGCCTGATTGAACGCACGTACGCCCAGACACTGGATTGTCCGCGATTAAATGGCATCCGCCGGATGTCGGACGTGGTGGGCGGTTATCTGGCGACGGGCGAATTTGCGGCCAATCGTTGGTTTTTCGTTGTACACGATTCGGACGACGTCGGCTGTTTGCTGCTAACGGACCACCCGCGAGACGATCAATGGGAGTTGATCTATATGGCGCTGGTCCCCGAAGCGCGGGGGCATGGGTGGGGGCAGGTCATCGCGGAGTTTGCGCAGTGGCAAGCCTATTGTGCCGGACGAGCACGTCTAGTGTTGGCCGTGGACGCAAGAAACACACCCGCAACCAACATGTATACCAGCGTCGGATTCAATACCATCGACCAGCGTTGCATTCTGTTGAAGGTCTTCGACGCAAGCGAGACGATGGATGAACGCGTTTTCCACCAGTCGACTTTTCGCGGCAACAAAAAAATCTGAATCAAACTCAAGTCGCTTTTCGCGGAATTCATCGGCTTGTTCACGCAAGGCCAAAAAACTTTGGACTACTTCGCATTTGACCATTTGACACATCTGCTAGCTATCGTAAAATCGGTCCCCTAACGTTTTTGAACCTAACGGTGACACGGGTGTTTTTTGCATTCGTAAGCTTCCCTATATAACCTGCTTCTATCGCTGGCGGCGGTCGTCGTCGGGCCATTGATGGTCTGATGAAGTGTAAACGTCTAGCATGACAGCGATGAAGATGTGCGCGAAGGATGCTGCAGGAAGTGACCACGGACGATACGGACATCGTGTCGGTTTTGCGCAACGCATTGGCCGACAAGGTTGGACAGGATCGATTTGCACTTTGGTTTGGCGCGGCGGATTGCGTGGCGATCGAACAGGGTGCGATCGTGGTGTCTGCATCCAACCAATTCGCCTTGGATCGTTTGCGAAAAGATTTTCGCGACGATTTGCGAGTTGTCTCATCGCAAGTGCTGGGCCGCGAATTGAACATCGAGTTTCGCGTGGACGCGGAACAAGATGCCATCGGCCAAGCGGGCGCAGATCAGCCGTCTTGTCGCCCGCAATCGCCGCCATCGGAATCAAAGTCCGCTGGACAATCTGTCGAGCAAAAGAAATTGTCGCGGCGATACGCCAGCCTCGACAGTTTCGTCGTCGGAGACCTCAATCGGGTTGCTTTTACCGCCGCCGCTTCCACATCGGGGCGATTGGGTGCGGTGACACCGTTGTTTGTTTACGGTCCGACAGGATCTGGCAAAACGCACCTGCTCCAGGGAATTTTGACCGCGGTGCGAAAGACACAGCCGCGCCGCCGATCCATTCTGCTGTCCGCCGAACAGTTTACTACCTATTTTCTCGAAGCGTTGCGTGGCACGGGCCTGCCAAGCTTTCGCAGCCGCTATCGGAACGCCGATTTGCTGTTGATCGACGACGTGCAGTTCTTTGCCGGCAAGCGAGCTACGTTGGTGGAGTTGCAACACACGATTGATTCGCTGCTTCGCGAAGGGCGGCAAGTTGTGTTGGCGGCGGACCGTTCGCCGATCGAACTGTCGGGAGTCGGTCCGGAACTCGTTACACGAATGTCTGGCGGCCTCGTTTGTGCGATCGAACGGCCGGAAAAAGCAACGCGACGTGGAATCGCGGATCAATTCGCGCGACAGCGGCAATACGACATGCCGCCGGACGTGCTGGATCTGATCGCGACAGAAATCAGCGGCGATGCCAGACAGATTTCCGGTGCGTTGAATCGATTGCACGCGACCAGCAAAGCACTCGACGCTCCGATTACCGTTGAATTCGCACAGAACGCGCTGAGCGACATCTTTCGTTCGATCCGGCCCATGGTTCGCATTACCGACGTCGAACAAGCCGTGTGTGAAGTGTTCGGGCTGGACCCCAAGCAGTTGCACTCGCCAAGACGTTCACGTACGATCGCCGAGCCGCGGATGCTGGCGATGTGGCTGGCTCGCAAATACACGCGGGCGGCGTTTTCAGAAATTGGCGAACACTTTGGCCGCCGCAGTCACAGCACCGTCATTTCGGCGCAAAAGAAAGTCGGAGCATGGATGACCGCGGGGAAAGCAGTCCAAATTGGTCACGGAGATTGTACCGTGGACGACGCCATCCGTCGCATCGAAACGCGACTGCGCGTCGGGTAGCGTACGCGGGGGTGTCCTACTTGACCAGGCGGGCGTGGCGGAACGCGCGTTGTTATTGCGTCGTCTGGCTGCTGCGAATGTAGGCCATCAGGTCACGGACCTGCTGGTCGCTCAGTTTGTCCAGCAGTCTTTCGGGCATCAACGAAGTTGGTTGTTTCAACATCTCGTCGATATTGTCGCGGCGGATCGTAATGTTCTGGCCATCGCCGCCGCGGAGGATGACCACGTATTTGTCCTGATCGAATAGGAAGCCCGCGGCGACGCGCCCATCGTTGGTCAGCACCATGTAGTTTTCAAAACCCTCGCGGATCTCAGCACTCGGGTTCACGATGTTCAACAGCATCCGGAGTGTGTCGTCCCGTTTGTACTGTGTGAGATCCGGGCCGATACGACCGCCGCGGTGAAACAAACGATGGCACTTTCCGCACGATTCGACAAAAAGCCGCTCGCCCGCGTAGGGGCTGCCTGTTTCCGATTCCAAAACATGAGTCAGCCGCTCGATCTGTCTTTTCATTTCGTCCGTCGACGCGCCCCGAACGTCACTCCAATGCTTCTTGACCAGCTCCGCGATCCGATCATCCTTGTGGACCGTCATCTTCTGGACGGCATCAATTGGGATGCTGGTATGGTCGATGACGCCCCGCTCGATCGCTTCCAACAATGCGCGACTCCACTCCTTCCGGCTGACCAGCACGGTGTACGCGACTGGCCGAACGTCGTCATTCAGCGCATCGCAGCGCCGGATGATCGTGTCGGCGATCTGTTGGTCGGCAAATGCGGCCAGCGCTGCCAGCACCTCGCTTTGCAGCGGTGCGCTATCTGTCGAAGTCAACACACTCAACAAGACGGCGACGCTTTTCGGGTCGTTTAGCTCACCGAGCACTTGGGCATATTCGATTCGTTGGTGTTCGGGTGTTTTGTCGGTTGCCAGCGCGTCCCGCAGTTTGCCAGACGCAGCCGCGTCGCCGAGTCGGGCCTGTAGGGTAATGGAACCGCCGCCCACTTTGGCAATCGCCTTCGCCAGGCGCAGAGGCAGACGCGCCATCGAGCGGCCGCGAAACGACTGTTCAAAACCGGTCATCAACGCCGCTCGCGAACGAGCGTCCGGAGCCAGTTCAAGGAGTTCGGCGCACGTGTTCAAGTCGCCCTGGCCACCGGCCGTACCGTATCGTCGCATGAGTCGCGGAAGAACAGAATCGACCGTCATGGCATGTTGCCAAAGGGACCGATTCCTCATCAACTCGACTACCGCGCCACGATGCGACGCGGACTTGGATTCTAGCGCCCACCAAACCATCAGCGGTTGAAACGGGTCATTGGCATCTTCGTCGTGCGACAGCAATCCCGCCACGATCGCAAGGCACACGTTGA
Organism: uncultured Pirellulaceae bacterium; assembly: GCA_964343305.1. Taxonomy (GTDB): domain Bacteria; phylum Planctomycetota; class Planctomycetia; order Pirellulales; family Pirellulaceae; genus CAYFJO01. The sequence goes on from CAYFJO010000407.1 coordinate 7,591, forward strand.
CGGGAAGACGCCGCGCCGACGCCGCCAGTTGGCCGCGAACTTCTACGTTGGGCTCGGACTTCGCCAAGCGCGCTAACTGATTGCCCGTAGCGGGCGAAATACTTTGCCGGTCACCCAACAGGCGCACTGTCCAGAAGCGCACCATCGGGTTGGCGTGGCCGAACGTCGCGGATGCCGTGCCCTCGGTGAAACCACCGACAAGATTCAAAGCCCACAATGCTTCCAGCGCCGTCTGGCCGTCATCGTTTTTGATCAACGCAACCAGCTTTCCAATCGCAGATTTGTCCCGTCGATCGGCAAGCAGACGTAGCGCGGTACGGCGGTGCCACTTGTTGGGATGTTTCAGCAGCTCGATCAACTGGCCGGTGGTTGAGCGGCCCAGATCGAACGACCCAAAAGCCTTTGATGCTTTCGCGCGCAGGCGATAGACGCGTCCTGAATCAGGATCGATCTGACCTTGATAGTGTTGTCCGTGCGCGATGAACTCCTCATGAAAATCGGCGACATAAATTCCTCCGTCGGGCCCCGATGCAATGGCGACGGGACGAAAGCCGATGTCGTCACTGGCCAACGCATCGCCGATGTCGACCGTCCCGAATGACGATCCCTTTGGCAGGACTTCTGAAACGACGACATTTCGATGCAGTGGATCCACGGAGAACAACCGACCGTGATACTTCGACGGTAGCCCGTCACCTTCGTACTTGACGAACGCATGGCTAAACCTGGGCGTCGGCGCATGGGCCATGAACGGCAACCGGCCGAACGCGTATGGGTTGTTGACATCTCCATACTTTCGTTCCGTACCCTTGTCGTAGTAACCGCCCTGCACGTAGTAGAAGCCACGTGTGTTGCTGCCGTTGTGCCCCGAATAGACTCGGCCCTGCGCGTCGATTTCCAGACCGAACGCGTTACCACCACCTTCGGCAAAGATCTCATATCGATGCGTCTCGGGATGATATCGCCAGACGGCCGGACCTTCGCAGTACAACGCTGCCGAGTCTTTCTCACCGGATGCCTTCAGATGGGTGACAAGGTTACTCCCTTGCACGAGATACAGCCAACCATCGGGGCCCCATTGCAGACTGTTGGGAGCTGAATGGGTATCGGAAAGACCGAATCCGGTTAGATGAACAACCGGATCGCTGTCGGGCACATCATCGTTGTTTGCGTCGGGATAGAACAGTAGATAGGGCGGGTTGAGGACCCAGATTCCACCACGCCCCCGCGCGACAGACGTCGCGATATTCAAGTCGCTGACGAAGACCTTATGCCTGTCGTAGATTCCATCGCCGTTCGTATCTTCGTGAATGGAAATGCGGTCGGTGCCACGAAAATGATTGGGCGGCGGCGGCGATAATTTTTCGAACTCCATTCGATAGTATTTGTTGCGACTGAGCACCTTGATACCCGCCGGATATGGATACTGACGATATTGCATAACCCACAGCCGTCCGCGTTCGTCAAAGTTCATGAACAGAGGTTGCGCAACGAGCGGCTCGGTCAGCAACTGATCCAGCGCGAGATCATCCGCGAATTCCATCAGCTTGTACGATTCTTCCGGTGGGAGACGTTTCCCAGGACTGAGTTTGTCAGGACGTCTCAACGCCGAGGTCGCTTCAGTGAATTGATCGAACGCACCAATCGCGGGCTTCTCTGCGACGGCACCGCCTGCCCATTCCAGGTTGTCGCCTGTCCGAAACTGCCACGTGCCTTTGAGGACACATTCGAGGAAGTATCCGCCAACCACCGGCGCGCGGGCTGTGAAGCCGCCGTTTCCGTCCTTGTTGTAAACTCGCACCGCAATGGCATTGTATTGACCCGCCTTGAACATTCCCGGCGGTACCTTGAAACGCTGGTAGTCTTCGCGGCCACTCTTGAAATTCGGCGGCAACGAACCAGCTTGGCCCAGTTTCCGACCGTTGATGTACACTTCGCACGCGTCTGCGAGTTTTTCGATCGTCAACGTCACGGATTCACGCCATAACGGGCGACCTTTCATGTCCGTCCAGGGAGCGGGAAACTTGACGTAACAGCGATACCAGGCAATGCCGTCGTAGTCAGCCAGTTGCCCGTCGGACTGCTCTTCCCAAACACTTGGAACCGACAACTTAGACCATCCTGCTCGACCTTCGTCGGCGGAAACGTCGAATTGGCAAAGCCAGATGCAAGTGACCAACAGCAGAATTCGACGAGCGACATGCTCCATGAAATCATCTCCTGGGATCGGCTGTGGCCGGCGCGGCAAGTAATGCGTCAAGTCGATTCTGAGCCGCGCGACGAGCTTTTGTAAGGACATCCGACAGCTTCACCGCAGCGCCGTCGCGACGTCGACTCTCGTCCGCCGCTTCCATGAACGTGTAGATTTCGATTGTCTCGTC
>CAYFJO010000408.1:0-9958 GCA_964343305.1 uncultured Pirellulaceae bacterium
CAAAGTTTTGCGATGGTCGCAATCGGCGGCAACAAGGTTTTTTGCTATGAAGGCATCCTGAAGGGCTTATACACAGGCGCGGACAAAGTACGCAAAGATGGCATTCCGCAAGCCGAACCCTTCTTGTCGCTAAGAGCCTTGGATGTGAAAAGCGGAGAGGAGTTGTGGGACGGTTCGACGACTCAGGTTGCCACTTGGCTCGCGTACTCAGAGGAACATGATGTTCTATTGACGTCCAACAAGCAAGGAATTGTGGCGCGTCGTGGTAGAGACGGTAAAGACTTGTGGAGCAAAGAGTCCAAGGGCCTGGGATTTCGCGGACATCCAGAAAACTACTGGGACAAGGTGATCATTTGGAAAGACAGAATCCTTGATCAGCGCGGTCCAGGCAGTTCATACAGTCTCATTTCGGGTGAGCCCATCACACGCGCCCACCCAATCACGGGCAATGAAGTTCCTTGGGAATTTACAAAAGTTGGTCATCACTGTAATTACGCCATTGCCAGCGAACATCTAATGACATTTCGAGCGGCGTCGGCAGGGTTCTGTGATTTGGAAAGTGGCGGCACGGGACGTTGGGTCGGTTTTCGATCGGGATGTCGCAACAGTCTTATTCCAGCCAACGGTGTGTTGAATGCTCCGAACTTCGCACACGGCTGCTCATGCAGCTACTCGATCTTCACGTCGCTTGCACTGGTAAATGTTCCCGAAACCGATTACTGGACCTACAACACGTTCAAAGTCGGCGATGGCCCAATCGAAAGACTAGGCATCAACTTTGGTGCTGAAGGTGACCGGCAATCTGACAGCGGAACTATGTGGCTGGACTATCCCAATGTCGGAGGGCCGTCGCCGAATCTTCCCATCAAGCTCGTCACCGAAAAGCCGAGGCCGTTCCGGCTGCACTCGACGCAGCTTCAGGGTGACGGCCTGAAATGGGTTGCCGCTTCCGGCGTTCGAGGTGTGCGATCGATCACCGTTCCGCTGGTTTCTGGACCGGCAACCGACAACGAAGAAGCACGTCGATACAAGGTCAAGCTGTACTTCACAGAGCCTCAAAGTGTCGCAGCGGGAACGAATGTATTTGATGTCACAATCCAAGGCCGCGAAGCGATCAATGCGTTGGACGTCATCCGTGAGTCGGGAGCAGCAAGAACGACGCTGGTCAAAGCGTTGTCCGTCGAAACAAGCGGCAGCCAACTTGCGATTACGTTCAATCCCGTCAAAGGCGAAACTGTGATATCCGGCGTTGAGGTGGTCCCGGAATAACCGCCATCGGCGTCGTCACGCAACAGGAGCAGTATATGAAAACCACTTCACTAGCAATGGCCTCGCTCTACCTTATCGGCATCGTGATGGTTCAAGCTGCCGAGGCCGACAAACCAGACAGCCCGCGTGAGCGGGTTGCGCGGGTCCAGATCAAGCAACTCGATTCCGCTCTCAAGTTGTTCATGCTCGATTGCGCCGTTCCGCCGACCGAGAAACAAGGCTTGAAGGCACTAATTGTCGACCCTGAGATTAAAGGATGGAACGGTCCGTACATCGACGGTAAGAAAGTCCTATTGGACCCGTGGGGCACTGCGTTCCGTTATATGACGCCGAAAGAACGCGACGCGCCAGCGTATCGAATCATCTCAGCGGGCCGAGACAAAAAGTTTGGCACGAAGGACGATATCAGCTCGTCGGACAAGCGTTAACGCAAGCGACGCCAACGAGCATGCCAAGAAACGGAACTGTTCGTCGCGTGTTCTTCGTGGCAGTGAAAGGTCTTTCCCATGATCTGTCGGTATTGCGGGAAAACTGTCAAAGGTGTTTTTATTTGGAATTGCAAACTCTGCGGCAATTTCATTAACGAGTGCCGTTCCTGTAATCACCGCTCTTCCTATGACACGGAAAAATGTCCTGAGTGTGGCGTTCGCCCGCCGTTGACACTCGGCCGAGGTTTGACGTTCGTTCTTCTTGCTCCGGTCTATTTGCTTTTTAGTCCCTTTATTCTGATCGCTTGGATCATCGCCTACGTTGCTCGATTTGAATGGGTCCGAAAGACGACCGAACCAATCTTTCATTGCTTGGGAGCGACACTGGCAGTCTTGTTGATCGGAGCATTCGTCATTGCGATATTGGTCGCGTTCCTGGCGTTCATTATCTTTATTTTTCAAAATCCTGGCGGACGGCCCCCGTGGGCAATGTAGTGAAATGTCGCGGCGCGATGACTGAACATATTGGCAACAATACGGAAACCTTTAGTGAGCAGGCACATGGACAAAGTCAATCTGGCTGAAAAACTCAATCTGTTCACTGAGTGCTGGAGCCCGAAGATTGTCAGCGAGCTAAACGGACAGCACGTTAAACTGGCAAAACTAAAAGGTGAGTTTGTTTGGCATACACACAAACATGAGGACGAGTTGTTTTTTGTGTTGAAGGGCCGGATGAAAATTCAGCTTCGTGACCGAGAAGTTGAACTTGGTGAAGGCGAATTCTTCATTGTGCCTCGTGGAGTTGAACATCTCCCCATTGCGAATGAGGAGGCACATGTGCTGCTATTCGAGCCAGCCGCGACCGTCAACACGGGCGACGAACAGAACGAACGGACTGTGTTACACCCCGACCGCCTTTGAGACCAGCTGCCATCTCTAGCTGTGAGATGTGAACAATTCGCGACAAACTGAAACTTGGCACACACTCATGGCAAAGAAATCATCCCCATAGGTGGCCGACATCATCACCGTTATTTGCCTTGCCACTTTGCGTTGGTCCGCAGCGCAAAGATCTTGACGTGGCTTCGCAGATCCTTGGTCCGACCCAGAATCAGTCGAAACTGTATTTGCTCCGGAAATGATTCCAGCACGTCATATTCAAGACGGTCCTGTCCGGAGCCTCGCCAGGCAAATACGAGAACAAATTGTTTCGCGAAGTCCACTTCCTTCTTCAAAATCGCGAGATTGTCTTCGTCGAAGTGTTTTTCTGCTTCTATTTCGGTCCGGATAACGAGGGGATTATCCCGGCTGGCGTCGTCGAACACGCTCTTCTTTACGGTCACATCCTTAATCGGTTGTATTGGTGGTAGGGTACGTGCCGCCGCCACCGTTTCGGCATCGACGCCAGACTTCGCTTCGTCTGATTGTACTTCGTTTGCGCCAAATGGCTGCAACTCTTGGAGATTGTCACCACCCCGTTTCTGCTCGTTCTTTCGATGAAAGGAGTTATCGCCTGGAGTGACTCTGAGGTTTCGACGCCCTCTTGGCTCGTTGACAGATTCATCCTCTGAGATCTGATCGCCGATCGATTTATCGGGCGGCGAAGCGCCATCATTAGTCGGAGCGATTGCCACACCAGGATCATTTCCTTGAAAGGCATTGTTGATCACGTAAGCACCAGCCAGGATGAACAGGCACGCAAAAGTGACAGAGATTGCACATCCGCTGCGATTAAGATTCAGTTCGGCGCGAACTCCTCGCGTTTGCAGGGCATCCGGATTCGTTAGCGTTGACTTCGATGTCTCTTTGTTGGGAACGGTATCTTCTTCCACGATGGTTTGTTGCTCAACCTCAGTTGCTGGCGGCGTGAGAGGCCGATGATTCGCTTCTTCCGGCAAAGACAATGACGAGCGACATTTCTCAAGTTCATCAATAACATCTGTCATCGACGAAAAACGGTCACTCGGTTGCTTTGCAACCATCTTTTGAAAGATGCGATCCAATTCAACCGGGATGTCGGGTCGAACCTCAACGAGAGACGGAATTGGGCTTTCGCGGTGTGCCAAGATGACCTGAATGGGCGACTCACCAGAATACAGAGCCGAACCGGTTAGTAGCCGAAACAGAGTACAGCCCAAAGCGTAGATATCGGCGCGGTGATCCGCTTCACGCGGTGTGATGGCTTGCTCCGGCGACATGTAATCACATGTCCCCATAATTTGGCCGGTTGCTGTTAGGCGTTCTGTCGTGGTTGCATCACGATCCCCAACTGGCTGGACCATTCTTGCCAGTCCCATGTCGAGAATCTTTACCGTGCCATCCGACGCCAAGAGCAGGTTGCCTGGCTTGATGTCTCGATGAATGATGCCCTGCCGGTGAGCGTATTCGAGACCACGTGCGGTTTGCAGCACCCAGCCGAGAACTTCGCTTGTGGGCGTATGTCCACCCAATTGGATAGTCGCCGCCAGGTCTTTGCCATCCACATACTCCATGGCGAGATAATGAACTCCGTCGCGCTCGCTGGCGTCATAAGTTATGACGATATTAGGGTGGATGAGTCGGGCAGCCGCTTCGACTTCCTTATGAAATCGCTGCACGGCACCATCAGAGTCTAACAGCTTACGGGGAAGAGTTTTGATTGCCGCTAGACGTTTCATTCGTCCGTGCTGGGCTTTAAACACATCCCCCATGCCGCCTGAACCGATCTTGTCCACAACCGTGTATTCACCGAACACAAGATTTTGCGACTGGCCAGTACTAATGACCGACGCCTGATATTCGGTCAGCTTTCCAGTACGGACTAATTGAGAAGCAAGCGTCTCGCCATCTTCGACATTGTAGGTCGATTGAAGCGCAGCAATCTCATCACCGGACATCAGGCCGCTCTTTGTAAGATTCTCGACGAATTGGTGGATGGTGACTTGCATGGGGCTGATGGGATTGTGAATGTGCCCTTGATATTGTTCAGACGGATCGTACCTCAGAAAAGTTCCCGAACCATGGGACGATGTAGCTTTGGCCGAAAATGGTCTCGAAGCGCAGGCGTAGGACGGCAGCAGGCTAACGACGCATTCTCGCTGATGGCAGATAGTCTAAATGAGCAATAGCACACGAAAATCGACGTCAATTCCAACGATGCGAATCGTCAGATTTCCCACGCTCTGATCGTGGCATGATCTGAAGTGACAGTTCGGCATCGGCGGGTCGTTCTAGGCTTTCAATGATTTCTTTGTAGTTGTCGCCGATCGCCTACGGGTTGTGAATTACGACCGGCGTTCCCTTCGGCTGCTCTTTGCAGAGTCGGATGAAGTCGGCAAACTTGTCTTCGTAGTTCATGGATAATCTTTCACGCCATCGATTTCGTTATGAGAAATTGATTGCTGAGTGCTTTTTGGATAAAGACGAAATTCAGTTCATATCCGAAGATGGTGAAGTGTTAACCGTTGTTGCCCTAGATGAACTGGGGGAGTCGAGGAAAGCAGCGTAGCGATCGTTGTTGCACTAGCGCGTGACAGCATGTTGAGGCTGATTTGCAGAGGCTTTGCACTTCACCACGCAAGCAACATTTCCTATTCCCGCGAATACAAAGTGTGCCTGAGCCGGACTACTTCGTCGCCCCCAGTGAAGAGCAAAGCATAGGACACCCCGCAGCCCGGTCGTAGGTCTGGCCGATTTACCAGCTTCGCTCGACGGTCAAATCGATCTCCCAGTCATCCAGTACAAAAGTTGGAACTACGCCGAAACTCGCTCGACCATCTGCCCATTTGATAGTTTCCGGCTTCTTGGCCACATTGGTGCAGAGACGACTCGGGTGCGGTGTAATGCCAACACGCCCCAAATCAAGCCGATCAGAATCCCAACACGTTTGGATTGTCACGTCCGTGTGCGTCCGTTCGTGAGTGTGCCCGAAGCAGGCTTTTTGCAATAACCGAAACTCGCGGTCAGGTAGATCGAATACCCGGCCACGTAACTCAACCGCGAACTCAGCGGCTCTTGGTCCATGATCGGGATCGGTGACCTCGTTTTGCCGCCGAGAGTCGTGAAGTACGGCGAAAAGCTGAACGACCTCGACGTTGGCCCCAGTCTCCTTGGCTATTCGCAGTCCGTTTTCGAGCACACGTGCCCAATGGACGACACCATGATCGCCGTTCAGCGGAAGCACGTAGTCTTCGAGGACGGCTTTCAGGACGAGTGGGATGTTAAGTTCCATTGGCTCAACGTACTATTTCGCTGCAGCCTAGCTGCACTCATCGAAGCGGGTCCGTTTACGGCAGGCAGGTGGTTGGAAACGAAATTACCTGGTCATCGAAGCTCCCAGCGATTCTTCGACCGATGGTCTTCTAGTTTTCGACGTTCTTCAGATCGAACGATTTTTCTGACTTTAGATTGACGCCAAGTGCCAGTCGCAGCGCATCCGATTGACTTTTTCCAGCGCATCCGGACCTGAGAATTTTATGAAATAGTAATCCAGCGAGTCGCCCTTCCCAGTAGTAACAATGATGCCAATGACACGGCTTCCCGGCGTCTTGACTGTCTTCTGTGCGAACGGCGGACCATCTGGTTTGTTCCATGTGCCCGAAATGTCGGCCAAGATGTAATTACCCTGCTGACTCTGGCCGCGCACCAGTTCGACCTTGCGACCTTTCTCTTCAAACTGACTAATCCGACGATCAACATTGGACTTGATGCCGCCGGTCGGTCCACCGAAGTGGTAAACGACGAGATCGGCGCTTTCATCTTTTTCTTTAGCGCCAAGCACCGAGAATTGAGCGGCGCGAAACTTGGATGTGACTTCTACCGGTTTCCAATTCGCAGGGACCTTTAGAGTAATTGCTCCAGCCGTGACATCTTTGAGCTTGGCAGTGTCGTCTGCGGATGCTCCAAAGCCAAACATAAAAAGAACCAAACACGCGTAAACAAGTTGTATGATTCTCTGTTTCATTACAGGCTTCTCCAGAGAGGATCGTTGTTAACCAAATTTATCTGGCAGACACATGGTGTGCCATCACCCCGTGTGGATTGGCGTCAATACAGGCCCGTCAACGACTCCGTCAAGCCGTACAGGTTTGCGACGTCTTCGTTGGCGAGTGCAACATCGAAGATCAGAAACTCATCAATCACTCCCGCGTATCGCTGGCCCAGCCCGATCGTCAGTTCGTCGACATTCCAACTCAGTGAATGTGAATAGTTCTTCATCCAACCTCGCAATTTACCGTCGACATATAACGCGGCGGAACCGTTCTTTTGGCCGCTGTTTGAGTTTTGCCACGTTGCGACGACGTGGTGCCAACCACCATCATTCCATCCCAGATCGCTGACAACGATCAGTTGGCCGCCGATAAACATGTCTTGAACTGGACTGTCGTTGTAGAAGCCAAACCGGAGTTTGCGAGGTGAACCATATCGCCAGTCATTGGGACGCGTTAGGTCGAGATAAAACGATCCATCCGCTGCATGACGACTGATGTGAAACGGATCGACGGGAAACTTTTCAGCTAGGTCAGCATCGGGATCTCCGCGCAGCCACATCGAGATTGTTCCGTCGAAGCTCGTTTCGGCATAAGGAAAGTTGCCCCGTGCCGTAAACACAAACTCGTCTTCTGCCCAGCCGTGGTCTTCTGCTGTGAAAACGAGACCGCCGCCGAAACGCCCCTCTTTTGGGTCATGCCGCACGACATCAGCGTTCATTACCGGCACACGGTTACCACGGCAAGTATCCGCTTCGATCGACTTGTCAAACGAGGCGTAGAGACAAGTGTGGGCTGACAAGATTTCGCTGATTTCGGACATCCCCTTACTCCAAACGTGATTATCTTCGCCGATTCAAAGTTCCCGGCGTATGGCCTCTTCTTTGTACTGTACGAATCCCGCCTTCTTGTAGGTGGGCACGGCGGCGGGATGATCCAATGTGCATGTATGGAGCCAAAACCGTATCGGGTCGTAGCTCCATACCTTGTCGATTGTCCATTGTAGAAACCACTTCCCCAATCTTTGTCCGATGAAGTCGGACATCAGACCGAATTGCACCAATTCAATCTCATCGGATTGGCGACGGTCTAGTTCGGCGAAACCGGCGGGCGAGCCATCCACATGCAGGACATGTAACTCGTTGCAAGAATCGTGAATGACGGCAGCTAATTCTGCATCGGATAGTTTTCTGCGACTCAGCCAGTTGTATTCCTTGCCCACGGCGTCGTATAGAAAACGGTAGTACTGAACAGACGGCGATTTGGCGTGGAGAACCGTTAGCCCATCTCGCGGTGCTGGCATATCTCGCTGTGAAAGGGCGTGCATTTCGAGATAGTAAACGGTGACATCGACAAGCTCCACGAGTTTCGTTCTCCAGTCGCTAATGATTTGTCCCGCGTGTGCCGTTCATCGTGGCCTATGTACCTCATGTTCATCCTTGGGCGTACTGCCACATTCCCCGCCGTCGACATCTCCTCGTGCCTCAACGACGCGTTCAAACTTGTCATGCCATATTGTTTCGACAACCTTCACTTTGAGATTGTGAGGAATCTCATTCATTGCCAGCACCGCAACTCGCGGCTCGTGGTTATTGATTGCGCGTGAAACTGGCAATCTCAGTAAATCCGAAACGAGAATCACAACCGACAGAAATTCGTGATGGAGAATTTCCCATCGCTCTCGCATAAGTGCGACAAAAGATGCTGCTGTTAGGTTTTCGGCAAGTTGGTTGTCGCTCGACAAATCATCGAGAAACAGTTTTTCGATTTCTTCATCAACCGTGATCGCATGAATTTCACCTTTTGCGTTTTCGTATGGTTCACAAACGATTCTTCCAATGCGGCGACGGACGGCCGCGACGAGGACGTCAATGTTGCTGTTGCTGTCCGAAACGTCGCCAAGTGCTTCAAGAATCTTGCCAAGGCTTTGGATCGAGACTTGCTCTTCGAGGAGACGGTACAAAACTCGATGCAACGTACGAATGGAAACAACATCGGGAACAATTTGTTCAACCAACGTCGGGGACGATACTCGCAGTTTTTCAACCAAGGCGCGGACGTCATCGTAAGATAGAATCTCTGCCGCGTGTCGTTTGACGATTTCAGCCAGGTGTGTTGCTACGACGGTCGATGAGTCGTGAACTGAATAACCAGCAAGTTCGGCTCTTTCTGATTGGTCCGGATCAATCCACACGGCGCGCAATCCAAATGCCGGATCGGTTGTCTCATCGCCTTCAACGATCGAACAACTTTTGTCATTCGCCTCGATCGCCAGCAGCCGATCCGGTGGCAACATACTTCTCGCCACTTCGCAGCCCGATATGCAAATCGAATACGCGTGATGATCTAACTGGAAGTCGTCTCTTACACGGACTTTCGGAATCACGATCCCCAACTTCGATGCAATGTCTTTTCGCACGGCACCAATGCGATTCAACAGGTCGCCGCCACGTTGAGAATCAACAAGTCGAATCAAGCCAACTCCGAGGAGTAGCTTGAGAGAATCAATATCCAATGCTTCGTCGATCGCGCATTTGTCGACAGATCCCACATCTGACGTGTGGTCAGCCTCTTCGGACTGACTTTCACCAACAACGACAACACCGCTCTCTGGAACGTCGCAAATGTCCTCGTCAAAGCAGGTGACCGATAGAATAGCATGCGTATGGACCAGAGTTTCGGGATTGCGCGGACCGTAAACGGAATCTGGATCAGCATGTTGAATCTGACTGAACCATCCCTGGTCATCCAGCTCACCTACCTCAATGGAGTTTATCAACCTCACACAATCCTCGCCGACCGAGGCAACTTCGCCAACAACCTTGCCATGGCTCAGAGTGGATATCGAAATGTGTCGGCCAATGTATCGCATCATTAGCCCTAGTAGGTCCATGCGCCGACTCACGTTAATAGATGAAGGAAGAACGTGTTATTGTTCGCCCCAGTTTGGTTTTTGCAAGGCGGTTAGCGGCGCGGGCATTCGTTGAATTCAAACTTGAGTTAATTCGCCATAACGCTTTCGTGAACCAGCGTCCCCGTAAACGTCAAAGCAGAACCGTGGTCTTTGTCGATTTCGGCTCGATACTCCTCGCCTTCACCAATCGCGGCGACTTGCTCCCAATCCGATCCCGCTGAAGAACGAATCAGTCTTTCCACATCAGAAATGGAGACATGACTCTCGTCTTGTGCTCCAGATAAAGCGTCCATGACACAACCCGACAGAATTCGATCCCATACCTTGCTGCAGGTGTCGGGCTTGTCGAACAAGTCGAATCCCAAAACCTGTTCACCAAC
>CAYFJO010000409.1:0-9917 GCA_964343305.1 uncultured Pirellulaceae bacterium
GGGGGCTCGCTGCGCTCGACCCCAGCCACCCAAACAATAAAGACAGTTTTGGAAAGCCGTCCTACAGAAGATCGCTGGCGGCTTGTCGCACGCATCGGCGCGCAAGCGGCCGATGCGATCCAGTACGCTCACTCGCGCGGCATCTTGCATCGCGACATCAAACCGGCCAATCTGCTGATGGACGCCAAGGGCCATGCCTGGGTCGCCGATTTTGGTTTGGCGCATGTCGAAGACAGTTCCCTTACCAATTCAGGCGACTTGATCGGAACGTTGCGCTACGTAGCACCAGAATCGTTCGACGGCGAGCCCGACGCGCGCGGAGATGTCTATGCGTTGGGTCTGACACTCTATGAACTGCTTGCTGGGCGGCCTGCTTTCGAGGAAACGAGCCGTGCCCAGTTGATCGCACGCATCCTCCGCGGCGAAGTGACTCGGCTGGACCAGCAATGTCGTAATGCGCCGCGTCAGTTGGTCGATATCGTGATGAAGGCCATCGCGGTCGATCCACAGCAGCGATATCAGTCGGCGGCCGAATTAAGAGATGACTTGGCGGTGTTTGTCAATCTTGCCTGCGCGGACCACGTTTCGCCTGCGGCTGGTCAGGACGGATTAGCAATCCGTTCTACGGTTAGTGCTCGCTCGATACTTGCTGTTGCATTGGCTGCTTTGCCGATCATCGGCGTCGTCGTTTGGAATGCCGCCAACGGGGAGCGAGGGTCGGAGCGCGATACGCAAAGCGTAGTACCGGCCGAAGTTGAACCGCCGGGCGAATCACGTGTTGTCGATTCGACACATCTCCTTCCACCACGACCGATACCGACAGCTAAGAGCACTGGCGAGTTCTACAGCGCTGGGACGCTTGGTGAAAATGCCGGCCGCGCATGCGTGGCTCTAGCGGACGTTGATGCTGACGGTGATCTGGATGCTTTCATCACCGCCTGGTACTCAGAGCCATTCAGTTCGCGGCTTTGGTTGAATGATGGATCGGCCAAGTTCATAGACAGCGGCCAGCGGTTCGAATTCGAGGGAGACGCGCGCGGAATTTCACTCGGAGACCTCGACGGCGATGGTGACTTTGATGCTTACGTAACGAGAACGAAAGAAGATATGGTGCTGATGAATGAGGGTGGCATCTTCAGCGATTCCGGCCAGCGATGGGATTTTGGCGAATCGCGGCGAGCCGCACTGGGCGATCTCGATGGCGACGGCGATCTGGACGTCTATTTGCCCGTCGAGGTGTCCGACCGCCCCGACATTGTGCTTGTCAACGACGGGACTGGTCGCCTGACGGATTCCGGCCAGAAGATCACAGTGGCCAGGACGCGCCGCGCTGCGCTGGGCGACTTCGACGGCGACCGCGATCTCGATGTGTATCGATCGAATCTTGGCGGGCCGGACAGCGTATGGCTCAACGATGGGGTCGGACGTTTTGAATCAATCGGTCAGGTCTTGGGCGCTACGTTCGAGTCGCACGCGGCGACCGTGTTTGACATGGAAGGCGACGGCGACCTGGACGTCGTCGTAGCATGCAATCAAGAGCGGCCTCACATTTGGGTGAACGACGGGAAAGCACATTTCACATCGATCAAGCTGACGGCGCTCGGCACGTACTCGACTGAATTTGTTATAGGCGATCTAGATGGGGATGGCGACGAGGATGCCTGGATCACACGGGGTAATTGGAAACCAGGGATATCAGCCCAACCACACAACGACTTCGTATGGTTAATCGACGATCCAAAGAAACCAACCATTGATGGGCGTTATGGCGAATCCATCGCGATGACAGCCGCGCTGGGCGACCTGGATGGCGACGGTGATCTCGATGCGATCGTAGCCAATCGCACACCACCCTGCACCGTGTGGCTCAATCGAAATCTCACTGAATCCGAGTAAAAACTGGCCTACGTTCTTTGCCTGTGACGAGCGTTGGAAAGACGGGCCAAATCAAAACGGACGTCGTTCTGCGGGGCATGGATTCGGACAGTGTTCTTGAGGCGATTGTTGCTCGACATTAATTCCTCTTCTGCCACAACCCAAACAAGCTGCGACGCAAGCCTGTGGGAAGATCGCTCATGAGGCTAAGCGCGGAAAAAAACAACCCGTTAATCGGAAGCCCGTTGTGCAACATCTGCTGTTCTTACAGATCCGTTCTGCCGTGCGTTGCCGCAACTTTGCGCAGTGAATTCTGGATCCGCAAAACGTCCTGATCGAAATAGTACTGCCCGATCAAGGCAATGTTGGGCGGACATGGTCGTTCGGACGACGACATGTGATCGAAGCGGTCGCCCAATCGAACCGACTCGTCACCCTCGATCTTCAAGGCCAATTCCGGGCGCTTTCGTCGGTTGTCGCTGTGCCGGTTCACGAAGATCTCAATAACGTTGATCGCTTTGACCTCGTTCCACGCAATATGAACGACCGGCTGGTTGATTGTCAGCGAGCCCACCTCCAAGCCGTTGCCATCCGCCCGAAGTATCAGCGGTGGGCTGACGAGGTTCCTTAAGCTGCCGAGCAAGGCCAGCGCACCCACGCCAAAGCACGTCCAAAACACAAGCGGATCAAACCCCTCCTTTACAACAAACTGAGTAAAACGCATGTCGAGTGCGACACCGATGAAACATGCACCAACCATGATGCCCACTTTGGCCCAGACGCGTTTGTAGTACTGACAGTACTCCTTCATGGCTTGTTCGACTCCCCGCGACTGGGATCACCCTTCCTTCTTGGTCCTCGGCCTGGCCATCGGCGCACCTATACCGCCGGCAGTTTGTATTGTACGTCGCGACAAGCTGGTAACTCGTCGCTACGAACGAGTTTGCTATCTCTCATTAAAAAAGACGACCAAGTTCTTGGTCTGACGAGCCGCTACGACGATGTCGATTTTGCCGTCGTTGTTCAGGTCTGCAACTTTGATGTCTTCGACGGCTACTTCTTCCGCGGAAATCTTCGTGTCGCGCCATTGGCTTCCCTCTTTGTCCAGCGGCGTGAACATTTTGATTCCTGGGATTTTAGGCCCTGGCACTCCTGGATTGTCGTTCATCGCTCGCCAGCCGACGACGATTTGGTCGGAACCGACGCCGAGGTAATCGGCACACGCGATCGCATGTCCGTCTTTGAGCGCCTTGTCCAAGACCTTGAGCGGCTGCCAGAGATCGCCTTTTTTGCTGGGCTCGGCATAAACCGCCGAAACGTTCCCATGCTTAGGTTCGATCGTCGCAATGAATCGCTTGCCATTGGGCAGCATGCCGTCGCGAATCTCGCCGGCGAAATTCTCTGTCAACTGCGTGGCCTTCCAACCGACCTTCTGTCGATCGAGATGCCACACACCTTCTTTGCCCGCGATGATCATTTCTTCTTCCTTGTCGTCGTCCCAGTTGACCACGTGAAAGTTGTGCGACAGGTGCATGAACTCGCAAATGACATCGTACTTCCAATCGCCCGCGGGATCCTCCGGCATGATGTATTCAAGCAGCCGTAGGCCGTTGCCGTCGCCATTCACACTGCCGCGACCACGAAGAGGTTTTACGGCGAGACGATACTCGTTGCCTTGCGCGCGAATCCAATGCATGCGATGCGTGCTGGGATCGTTGTATAATTTCACGGGCTTCCACATCTTCGTCCGGTCCTTTGGCGGGATGAGATAAAAGACGGCGCCGTCTTTGAGTGTCTCACGGTAATTCCACTGACCACCGACTGCGATTTCGCATTTCCCATCGCCGTCGATGTCGCGGGCCGTGACACAGACGTTGTCGCGCTGCGTAAGATCGCGAGCGATCACGTGCTTGGTCCACTTGGGATTTTCATACCATTGGATCGTCTTCTTGTCGGCCAGCACGATGTCCGTCTTGCCATCGCCGTCCACATCGGTCAACTGAACGCCGTAGCCGATTTCAATTTTGTCGATTTCCTCGGCACGCCATTTGAATTCGGGAATGGGCTCGGCATGGAGAACGCTTACGACGCTGACGGCAATGCAAAGTGGCAGTAATCGATTTCGCATATTGAATCTCCGATGATGTTGCGTTTAGGTGCGCCTATTAATCTAATTCTGTTTGGCATTCGCGTCCATCATCGTCCATCTTAGTCGGACAGCGCCACTTTACGTCGGGCAGGTATCCTAACTCAAGATCTCGTCAACAACCCGTGCTTCCTCGACACCGGTGAGCCGCTCCTTGAGGCCGTTGCGTTGGACGAACAACTCTTCGTGATGTAGCCCCAGCAAATGCAGAATCGTGGCATGCCAATCGGGCACGCTGACTTTGTCTTCCACCGCCGCGAAGCCAAGGTCGTCGGTTGCGCCCAGTCGGGCTCCGGGTTTGACGCCGCCGCCGGCCAGCCAAGTGACCATCGCATTCTTGTTGTGATCGCGACCAGCTTTGTTGGGGTCTTTGTCTGCCGGAAGTTGAGCGATCGGCAGTCGCCCCATTTCGCCGCCCCACACAATCAGCGTCTCGTCCAACAGACCGCGCTGTTGTAAATCTGCCAACAAACCCGCGATCGGTTTGTCCGTCCGCTGACAGGCCTTGCGCAGCGATGGGCCAACGTTGCTGTGGGTGTCCCAGACCTGAGAGTTAATAAACAACTGAACAAAGCGCACGCCCCGTTCGACCAACCGCCGGTCACAAAACGGACGTGAGTGTCGCTCATGTAAGGTTCCAACCTTTGCGGTATTCGCGTTTGATCAGCGGATCGGCTTCGGGGGCGTTGGTCGCTTTCAGGTTTTCGTGGTCCCACTGGAGTCTTTTGGCAACACGAAAGGCGACATTGCCCAAGTGGTTGGCTTCAGTGAGCCAGCCCGCGTATTCGAAATTGCACGTCGTCGGCTCGCCTGTCTTGCAGGCGTGAATCCACTCGGCGTGATGCCCCCGAGAGGCGGGAATGAAGGGCTCGGGGCGTTCAATCGAATCCGGCAATGTGACGTGTTTTCCGTAGTCGGACAACACCATTCCCTTGTCGCCGATGAACAGCACACCGCTGCCGTACTGCGGGATCTTTTTGTCCAACCAGATTTGCGGTTTGTTGACGCCTTGATACCACGTCAACGAAACTGGCGGCATGTCGCCGCGTGCACCGTACGTGTAGGTGGCTTGCATCGAAGCGGGGGCGATCTCGGCATGCACTGGTGGACCAGATGCTTCAATGGTCAGCGGATGGTCGAGCTTCAGCGCCCAAAACGGCAGATCCACCCAATGGCTGCCCAGGTCCGACATCGTCCCGTTGCCGAAGTCCCACCAACGATACCATCGAGGACCGGGGACATAGACGTTGCTGAACGGACGTTCCGGCGCGGGGCCGAGCCATAGGTCCCAATCCAAACCACTCGGAATGGGGTCGGCTTTGGCCGGCCGGTCTTGCACGAAGATGATGTCGCGAGCCTTTTTAAAGTCGGCTTCGCTGGCATGCCAACCCCAGGCACGCGACACCCAGACGTGACACTCGCGCACCGCGCCGATCGATCCCGATTGGATCAACTCGACAACTCTCCGATAGTTGTTGCCGGCATGGATTTGCGTACCCATCTGTGTGGCGACTTTGGCCTTGTTGGCCGCTTTGCGGATTACGCGGGCTTCCCAGACGCTGTGTGTCAGCGGTTTTTCGCAATAAACATGCTTGCCGAGTTGTAGCGCCGGCAGTGTGGCGAAGGCGTGTGTGTGTTCGCACGTGCTGACAACCACGGCGTCGAATTCCTTCGCGTGGTCGTACAACTTGCGAAAGTCCTTTTCCTTGCGAGCATTTGGATGGCGATTGGCACCGTAGTTGAGACTCTTCTCGCTGACGTCGCACAGCGCAACGATGTTCTGCGATTCGACGTTTCGCATGTTCGACGCGCCCCGTCCGCCGGAGCCGATGATGGCGATGTTGAGTTTTTCGTTGAGGTTCTTGCCTCGAAGAATTGTCGGAACGGCGAAGAGTGTCGAACTGGCGATCGCGGTTGTTTTCAGAAAATTGCGGCGAGTGGACATGTTTTGTACCTTGCTTGAAATATGGGGCGCGGAAAACCGTAGGCCGGAACAAGCCGTGCGCAGTTCCGGAGCGAGTCAATGCCGGAACTGCGCACGGCTTGTTCCGGCCTACGAATTATTTTCTTTTGGCAATCGCCGCAGCTTCGGCGGTTGGGTCGTAGTTGGGGTTGGATTCCGTGGGGACGGGCGCACCAATTGTCTTGCGCCACCTGATTAACTCGTCATGCAATTCCTTTGCCTTGTCCGGCATCAACTTGGCGAGATTGTTTTGCTCGCCAATGTCATCACGCAGATTGTACAGTTCCAGCCCGCCATCTTCAAAATATTCATGCAATTTCCAGTCGCCCAAGCGAATCAAACTGCACGGCCGACTGCGATACAACGGATCTCGCTGTTCGTTGTTGCGCGAATAACTTTGCAGATACGCGGGAAAGTGCCAGTACAAGGCGCGCGGCTCCACCGACGGCCGACCTTGAAATAACGGTACAAGATTGACGCCGTCCAGCGGTTGGTCTTCGGGCAGTTTCGCCCCCGTGATTTCGCAAAACGTCGGATATAGATCGACGCCGATGATCGGTTCGTTCGACTTCGTGCCCGGCTTAACGACTCCCGGCCACTTCACGAAAAACGGCTCCCGAATACCGCCTTCGTAATAAGTGCCCTTGTAACCCTTCAGTGGCTTCATCGATGTGGCTGGCCCATAGCCGCCGTTGTCCGAGAAGTAGATGACGACCGTGTTTTCGGTCAGTCCCAACTCGTCGAGCTTCGCCGCGAGTCGCCCCGCGCCTTCATCCACGCTTTGAATCATTGCCGCCATCACCGCGTGATCGTGGAGTTCACCTTTTTCTTTGTCTTGATACTTCTTGATGAGATCCCTCTTGCCTTGAAGCGGAGTGTGCACCGCAAAGTGCGTCAAATAAAGGAACCACGGACTGTCCTTGTTCGTTTCAATGAATTTGATCGCCTCGTCGTACAACCGATCGGTGACATACTCGCCCTTCGGCGCGTCCTGCAAACCAGGCACTTTGCCATGCGGTGGAAAATAACCTCGCGGCGGGCCGCCCGAATGTGTGCCGCCGATGTTGACGTCAAAGCCATACGGCAACGGATCGGCGCTCAAGTGCCACTTGCCCATCGTCGCCGTTTTGTAACCGGCCTTTCGAATGCAATGTGCCCAGGTGACAATGTCGGTCCGCAGCGTGCTCGTCCCGGCAATGTGGTTCAATTTGCCAAACTTCGGATTGCCGCGCCGCGATGTGCCAACGTTGTAAATCTCGTGCCTCGGCGTGTATTGTCCGGACAGCAAACAAGCACGCGCCGGCGCGCAATTCGCCGCACACGAATAGGCGTCCGTAAAGATCATCCCTTCGCTGGCCAGCCGATCGAGGTGCGGGGTCTCGTAAAAATCCGAGCCCATGAATCCACAGTCCTTCCAGCCCAGATCGTCCATAAAAATGAACAACACATTTGGCCGCGACTCGGATCGGGCGACACTTGCAAAACAAACAGTGACGAAAATCAAAAGAGTTATTAGGAATCGAACTTTCATAAAAACCTTGGATGCTCGTGAAGGGAATGAAAATGTGACTATCGAGGCGACGTACGCGGCCATTATAATTACTCTGGTAACCGGCAAACAGAAGCACACTCGTCGAAATTGAAAAAGGAAAATGATATGAAACAGATCATTGCCGTACTGGCAGTTTGGGCGACTTTGACCGTGTTTCCGAACGAAAACCTTCAGGGGCAAGGACGGCAAAGTTCGAAACCGAAGCCCAATCAGTCAAAAAAAGTTCAAACTCGTGACATGACGCGCCTGCTCATTCGGTTTGACAAGAACAAGGATCAAATGCTCGACGAGTCGGAGTTGCCGGCGAATTACTTTCGCCGGCTTCGGGCGTCCGACGTCAACAAAGATGGCAAGCTGTCGCGCGATGAGTTGAAAGCGGTTCGCATGAATTCGGCGAACCGACCGTCGGCGAGCAAGCGGCCAGGCGAAGTGATCACCGGGCCAGCCAAAGGAGAGCGATACTCTGACACATTGAAAGTCGGCCAAGCGGCGCCTAATTTCACTTTGAGCGATCCAGCAGGCGGCCGCAAGGTCACACTCTCCGCCTTTCAAGGCAAACGTCCCGTCGTGCTGATTTTTGGCAGCTACACGTGACCGCCCTTTCGTCGCCAGGCTGGCGACCTCGAACGGCTTTATCAAACTTACAAAGACCGCGCCGAATTCCTACTCGTGTACATTCGCGAAGCTCATCCCGATTCTGTCCTGTTGAGCAAGGTCGACGGCAAGGAAGTTCTGCAAAAGGTGCTTCAGACCGAATCGTTGCTTGAGCGCAACGCGACAGCCCAAACGTGTACGGCAACCTTGAACCTGACGATCCCGACCGTGGTGGACAAAGCGGATAATAAAGTCAACGCCGCTTACGCCGGCTGGCCGGAACGATTGGCAATCGTCGGAGTCGATGGCTCCCTTGCCTACTATGGCGGCAAAGGCCCCGGAGGATTTAAGACACAGGAAATCGAAGCGTGGCTGAAAACGAACGTTGACTAGTTAGACAGCGCCACATTGAAGCGCGACAGCATGTGCAAGTGCTTATGAACAAATCGTTCAACGGCAAGCCGTCGGATTACCGCGGAGTGACGCCCGGCGAAGATCGCGGTGCCTCCGAAGTCAACGCGCCGGGTCTAAAGTAATCGTCAAAACAAGGAGGATCGATGTCGCACGACCGTTATGAAAACCCACTGATTACTCGCTATGCATCCGCGGAGATGAGCGAGTTGTGGAGCGCGCAACGGAAGTTTAGCACTTGGCGCAAGCTGTGGATCGTGCTGGCCGAGTCCGAGAAGGAACTTGGCCTCGACGTGACGGATGATCAGATTGCCGAATTGAAGTCGCATGTGGATGACATCGATTTTGAAGCAGCGGCCAACTACGAAAAGCGACTCCGGCACGACGTCATGGCTCATGTGCATGCCTATGGCGACGTTTGTCCAACCGCCCGGCCGATCATTCACTTGGGTGCGACCAGTTGTTTTGTCACAGATAACACGGACCTGATTTTGCTGCGCGACGCATTGGGAATGGTCCAGCAACGATTGGTCGCGGTGATTGGTTGCCTGGCTGAGTTTGCAATGAAATATCGTGATCTGCCTTGTCTTGGATTCACGCACCTACAGCCGGCTCAGCCGACGACTGTGGGCAAACGAGCTTGCCTGTGGGCTTACGATCTGGTGATGGACCTGGAAGAGATCAACCATCGCCTGGCGTCCCTCAAGGCCCGCAGCACGAAAGGTACGACCGGAACGCAAGCCAGTTTCTTGGAACTGTTCGACGGTGACCACGACAAAGTCCGTGAGTTGGAAAACAGCGTCGCCGAGAAAATCGGCTTTGACGCCACGTACGCCGTCACCGGGCAAACCTATTCACGCAAGATCGATTCTCAAACACTCGATGCCTTGTCGGGCATCGCCCAAAGTGCACATAAAGCCGCCACGGACCTGCGCATCCTGGCGACGCGGAAAGAACTCGAAGAGCCGTTTGGAAAAGATCAGATTGGCTCGTCCGCGATGGCTTACAAACGCAATCCGATGCGTAGCGAACGAATCTGCTCGCTGGCTCGGTACGTTATCAGTATGCAATCCAGCCCGGCGGCCACGATGGCTACACAATGGATGGAACGCACGCTGGACGACAGTGCGAACCGGCGTCTTGTTCTTCCGCAGGCGTTCTTGGCGATCGATGCCGTGTTGATCTTGTATCAAAACGTCGCTTCCGGATTGGTGGTTTATCCAGAAGTCATTGCCAAGAATCTTCGCGAAGAATTGCCGTTCATGGCGACGGAAAATATTTTGATGGCTGCCGTCGCGGCGGGTGGCGATCGACAAGATTTGCACGAGCGGATTCGTCAGCACAGTCAAGCGGCGGGTGCGGTTGTCAAACAAGAA
>CAYFJO010000410.1:0-9916 GCA_964343305.1 uncultured Pirellulaceae bacterium
GACAACAAGTTTGAATCAGCCGAATACAAGCTGATGGTCGAGGGCGTGCGCAAGACGCTCGACAACATCGACAAGGTCGTTCCGGGCTTCAAGGGGCAGGGCTACGAGATCGCTGGTTTCGCTTGGTTCCAGGGACACAAAGACAGCTTCACTGAAGAGCTGATCGTGGAGTACGAACAAAATCTCGTCAACCTGATCAATGACGTCCGCAAGGAGTTTGAGCAACCGAAGCTGCCCGTAGTGGTTGCCACTGTCGGATTCGGCGGACACAACATGCAGGAAAAATTCCTGAGGATCTTGAAAGCCCAAATAGCTGTCGGCGATGCGAAGCAGCATCCAGAGTATGCCGGCACGGTGGCCTCGGTCGATACCCGCGACTTTTGGCGCGAGGTAGACGAATCACCGACAAACCAGGACTATCACTACAACCGCAATGCCGAGACTTACATGCTGATCGGCGATGCCCTCGGTCGCGCGATGGTTGGGCTGCTCGGCGGCAATGCGGAACCGCTCCCGCAGGCCACTCGTCCCAAGCGTGTCGCTCAAGACCAAACAGCCGAGCCGTCCGAAAAAGAAAAAGCCGCCGCGCGAAAGGCGTTGAAGCCAATTATCCTCGATGGCATCGCGGCGTCGTACGTTGCCAATCCGCGCTACACCAAGGCACTGCTTGAAGAGACCGCTGGCGAACGACCACAGCGAGCAAATCAGTTCCTGCGTGGCACGACGTATGGACTTGTCAACTGCTACCGCGCGGCCGGAATTGACGAGTACGACTGGCGTCCGTTCGGCCCCGACCTCAACAAAGCGCAGTGGGATTACTTCAGCTTCGATCCGCCCGAGACCCTGCCCGTCGAGAAAGGCAACCGTTACCGCAAGGTGACGTATCCCGAAGGAACGGCGAATTGGATCGCGCCCGACTTTGATGCGCAAAAAGCTGGCTGGAAGAAAGGCTTGCAACCCTTCGGGCAGTTCGATGGAAAACTGGCGCCGGTGTCTGAGACCTGTTCATCTCCGTTTTGCCGCTGCGGCGAGAAACCGAAGACACTGTGGGAAAAGGAAGTCCTACTGATCCGCGGCACATTCGAGATTCCGCCCTTGAAAGAGGGACACCGCTATCGCATCGTGCTCGGCGGCGCCGCCCACGTGAATTCCGGCGAAGGCTATGCAATCTACATCAATGGAAAGCTGTTGGCGGAATCGACTCGTGGCGTCGCCGTGCGACAAGGCGGCCAACCGCGCGGCGCTCCCATCTACGCCGACTTCCGCGACGAATTCAAAGGCGACAGGGTCACCATCGCGGCGACCAGTTTCCTGCGTTACAACCACCCACGCATCAAACCCTATCCGCCCCGCGGTCACATCACGCTGCAAATCGAGGAGCAGAAGTTACCGCCGCTGGCCGTGGCAATTGGTGAATCGAACAAGTAGTCAACCACATACACGAAAACGAAGGGGACACTCATGTCGAAAACTCAACCATTCACGAACTTGATCGCGATGCCACTGCTGGCAATGGCGCTGGTGGCGATTCCCACCTTCGCCGCCGAAGTCCCAGAGACGCTTCCCGATCCCGACGGCCAGCCCGCGGACATGAGCAAGCCCGTGCAGGTGTACATCTTGCTGGGCCA
This sequence comes from uncultured Pirellulaceae bacterium, assembly GCA_964343305.1. Classification (GTDB taxonomy): domain Bacteria; phylum Planctomycetota; class Planctomycetia; order Pirellulales; family Pirellulaceae; genus CAYFJO01. The sequence goes on from CAYFJO010000410.1 coordinate 1,629, forward strand.
GTCCAACATGCTTGGCTTCGGCAAAATCAATCCATCCAAGGGAAAAGCGGAAGGCTCCTTGACGCACGCGGTGAAGGAGCAGAAGAAGTATCCCTACCTCGTGGACAACGCCGGCGATTGGACGGTGCGCAAGGACGTTCGCAACGTGCGCGTCATGGGGAGCGGCACTGGCAGCATGCGAGTCTTCAACAACGAGTGGATGACCATCGCGGGCAGGGCCGTCGGCCCTGAGATCGGCATCGGGCATTACGTGGGGCATGTTACCGACGCACCGGTGCTCATCCTCAAGAGTTGCATCGGCAACCGCAGTCTCGGCTGGGACCTGCTGCCGCCAGGAAGCCCGTCGTTTGAGTTCGAAGACCAGGGCAAGGTTTGGCACTACGCCGGATATAAGGAAACGCCTCTCCGCTGGGAGAAAGGCACCGAGCCGAAGAAGATCAACTGGTACGCCGGCATGCAGTACGACGGCGATATTGCCCGCGCGAAGCAAGTGCTGACCGAACTCGACAAGTATTACCCAGGTGCTAACGAATACGAGATCGCGGGTTTCTTTTTCTGGCAGGGCGACAAGGATCGCTACAATGCCGGACATGCCAGCCGCTACGAGCAGAACCTCGTGCACCTGATCAAGCAGTTGCGCAAGGACTTCGATGCCCCCAACGCCAAGTTCGTCTGTGCCACGCTTGGTCAAACCGCGAAAGGTGCCAAAGGTAACGAGGGACTGATCCTCGAAGCCCAACTCGCCGTCGATGGTAAGACCGGCAAGTACAAGGAATTCAAAGGCAACGTCGCCACCGTTTACAGCAATCCCTTGTGTCATGGTGGCGCTTCCAACAGCCACTACGGCGGGAATGCCGAGACCTACATGGACATCGGCGAGGCGATGGGTCGGGCGATGGCAGAGTTGCTGACGAACGAGAAGGATTAATCGGAACGAGCATGGCTAAGCAGTTATGTCTTTCGGCGGTCGTCGGAATAGTGCACGCCTACGGCAGAAAAACCAAATGAAGTTCGTACAAAGAATCACCGCAGTTCTGTTCCTTACGTCCGTGCCGTTTTTCTCGGTGAAAGCCGCCGAGAAAAGTCTTGCCATCGAACTCGGCGCTCCGTTTCGAGCCAACGCCATTCTTCAACGCGAGATGCAGGCCCCCGTGTGGGGCTGGAGCGAACCAGGGACGCAAGTCAGCGTGCAGTTCGGCGGCCAGAAGAAGACAGCCACTGCAGGCAAAGACGGCAAATGGATGCTCAAGCTTGATCCACTCGAAGCCAGCTTTGAACCGCGCGAGATGGTCATCAGCGATCGCTCGGGCGGGAGTGTCACGCTCAAAAACATCCTGGTCGGCGAAGTCTGGCTCGCGTCCGGTCAGTCGAACATGCAGTGGGTGGCGGGGAAGAGCAGCAGCAGCCTGCTTAAGGTCGATCCTGTTGGGGAAACCAGGGTCGCGCCGATCCGCGAGTTCGAAGTGACCAGCGTCTACGCGATGTTGCACCCGATCGAAAAAGCCGACGGCGCGTGGAAGAACGGCGACTACGGTAACTACAGCGCGATTGCTTTTGCCTTTGCTCACAAACTCTACGGGGAGCTGAACGTTCCCATCGGTATCCTGAACTGCTCGTTCAGCCAGACGGCCATTCAGGCCTGGGTTCCGCGCGTGGGATTTCGAGACGGCAAAGACGAATACACGCAGGCCATCTATCGAAGCATCCTCGAGACCGACCCAACGACGTCCGAGCACAAGGCCGCGTGGAACTCGTTTTACCAGGACATTGAAAAGACGCTTAAAGAGAATGGTGATCGAGTCAGCAACGGCCAGGCTCCGCTGGCGATCTGGACGAAGACACCAGGCAACATGAACGGCAATCGCGACGCCTCCTGGCTGTTCAACGGCCGGCTCAATCCGGTTGTGCCTTACGCCATTCGTGGCGGCATCTGGAATCAGGGGTACGCCAACATGGGCGAGGGTCTGCCGTACTACAACAATCTGCACAGCCTGGTTCGTGGTTGGCGGATGGTATGGGATCGCCCCGAACTTCCCGTCTACTTCCACCAGTTCTATAGCAATAGCGTTCCGACCGATTCACCTAACTACCCCAGCATCGGCAGCACGGCCGAGATGCGGCTCGGCACCTGGTTGGCTCGCGATATTCCGGGGACCGGAATGGCCAGTCAGATCGACATCACGGGCAGTATTCACTACTGGAACAAGGCCGTGCCCGGACAGCGGTTGGCGCTGCATGCTCTAAAGAACCAGTATCGTAAGAAGGTTGTTGCGGACGGCCCCATGTTTAAGTCGTACAAGGTCGAAGGCAACAAACTGATCGTGGAATTCGAGCACGCCGAGGGTGGACTGGTCGTGGCCGAGACGCGTACCAATAGCGATCGCAGGAACAAGGAAGGCACGGGACTGGCCGATCCAAAGGTGATCGAAAACGGCGCCGACCAAGTGAGACTCTTCTACATCGCCGATGAGAACCGCATTTGGTATCCGGCCAAAGTACAGATCGCAGGCGACAAAGTTGTGCTCACCTCGCCGAAGGTGAAGTCCCCGCGCGGCGTCTCGTATGGCACGGGCGGAATCGGTTTCCAGCCGAATCTCTACAACAAGTCATTGCTTCCGATGACACCGTTCATCTACTACGACAACAAGTTGGTCACGAGCAAAACTTGGCCCGACGAGAAGCTGAAGGTGGACGGTGAAGTCGTAGATCCCAGCACCGTCGGCAAGCTGTACGAGTGGCGGAAGATGCCGCTCCTGAGTACACAATTCCGCGACAACGCCGTCCTTCAGGCCGACGTCCCGGTAACCATCTGGGGCTCCGCAGTTCATGATTACGGTTACGAGGCCGAAGGCGAAGCGGTGATCAAGTTCAGCTTCGCAGGCATCGAAAAGACGATCCCGGTCAACGTCGACTCGCCAAACATTTTTGAACTCGGTCCGGGGCAGTCTCGCTACGCCGGGGGCGCTAAAGAGTGGCGCGTCACCGTGCTGCCGATGAAGGCCAGCGCCGAGCCCAAAACACTGAAGGTCACATTCCTGATTGGTGGCGAAGTCGCACACGAGCGGGTGTGTAAAAACATCGTCATTGGCGATGTTTGGTTCGTGGCGGCAGCGCCTGGAAAGTTTGACGTTCCCACCGAAAGTGCATCCAGCAGCCCGGTCCGCATGATGACGCGCAAGGCAAAGCGCTTTACGTCTCCCCGCCCGTCGCGATACAGCGTATGTGTTTCAAGAACGCCTCTGAATCGGTTCGCCAGTGAATGGACGGACGTCACGGGACTTGCGGCCGCCCTGGGAAACCGCATCGCCAGCAGAACGGGTAAGCCAGTCGGCATCATCTTCATGCAGAGCGGCATGACCTCGATGGGCAAAGGCATGCCATCGAAGAACCTGACCGATGTGAAAAGCTGGATTCCCGTCAATGATCTCAAGCAGGCCCCCAGCCTGATGGCTGACTACAAGGATCTCGCCACCGTGCTGCCTGGGAATCCTTACTACGATGCAAACGCCCGGGGCTACGTCGCGGCCTGGAAACAGTATTGGAACGAATACATCCCGCAGATGACGGCAAGCAGATCCGTCCCCGATGGCGCTGCCTGGGGCAGCTACCCGACTCTGGCAAGTTCGGTCACCAGCAAAGCCGCTGAAGCTTACAACGTGCTGGTTCACTCATTCACATCAGCAGGTCTCAAAGGGATCATCTTCCTCTCCAGCCCAGAGATGTTTGAGAAAGACCAGGGAGCCAACTACGGAGAACAAGTATCAGTACTGGCCAACAGTTGGAAAGAGCGTTTCGGTGGCAAGGACCCGCAGTTCGTCTACACGATCCCGAGCAAAGAGCTGGCGCCGAAGATCACGAAGCCAGCGGAAATTAAGGGCCAGTCCACCACTATCGAGATCACCGACTGGTCTGAAATCACAGAGCTGATCGAGCAGGTTGCGGGTAACTGAGGAAAGAAACCATCGTCCCATGTCGAACACCTTACGACGATTTCTGCTGGCCCTTTCGATCCTGTTTGCCACAGGCGTCAACGCGGCCGAACTCAAGCTGAGTTCTCTCTTTTAGGACCACATGGTTATGCCAGTTTACACGATATAAAGGACGTTATCTAGGACATTCTGGGAGTGGGGAAGTCGGCGGTCGCGGGAATGCTGCGAGGCCAGAAAATGCAAATTGAGTCGATATCACCCGACCGGTACAATGCAGTGACGACCGGGGGTGCTTGCCTGGCATGTCCAGCCAACCCCGATTAACCTGTTTAGCGGACGGCGGCAAGTTTCGATTCCGGGCACTAACAGGAGAATCAATGCAACCGCAATCAGGTTGTTCACGCATTTCAAATTGTTGTAAACTGACTGTTGTTGATTCCCGTAAATAGTCGCGACGAGCGGCGACGGAAATGCCAACCCGTTGTGTGACTCCAATCACATGAAAACTCCGACTGATGACCTCGAAAATCGACGACGGGTGTGGGACACTATCTCGGAGTTCTACCTCGACACAAAGTCATTTGGCAGGACGCTTTTATTGTGCCACGAATTAATCCTCTCAGCGATCGAGGTGTAGCATGGGCGCTGAACCGTGGGAATACTTTGTGCCGTACCAAGACGACATAGACGCTGTGCTTCAGGCCTTGCGCGAGCAAGAGTTCGCGGCAGGTCGGTTTCGAGGAAGCGAGTTGAATCCGGCGACAATCGAGGAAGCATTCGCAGCAATGGAAGAATGTGGAACTGCATCGATACTCGACATTGCACATGTCTCCGATACGGCGGATTTTTGTGCCGTGGCGCCGTTACCAGATGAAGAACTCGTTGAGCTATTCGGAACAACTGAGCCGACACGTGAAACGATTCAGCACGATATGTCATTCTTTGAGGACATCGAACGCGGGCAAGGCGTTTACATCATTGTCTACAATGACGGTCAACCATCCGAGATCTTCTTTGGTGGTTACTCTTTCGACTGACGGCATGCAAACATGGGCGCTACAAGGTTATTTCCTGCCGCTTTGCTTGGATCGAAAAAGGACGTTCGTCGCAACTGGCGAAAACTGTTTAGAAGAGTAATGGCAGACGAGTCGTGGGATGTGCTTGATGAGATTGACTACGTCAATCCGGCGGATGACGACTGGCCGATTCTCGTCGACCGAGGCGGCTTCGTCGTTGAAATCGGGACGCCTATTTTGCACGCTTATTTTGTTCAGCAAGCATTCGAGATGGACGAAGATTGGAGCAAGTACTGGGGCGCTGTCGATGCCGATGCGTGGGAGCGATTGGTGCTTGAAGGGCTTGATCACTTTTGGTTTGCCGTCGCAATGGCTTCAGAAGATAACTTGTTTTGGCCAGAGGGTGGCGGGCAGTCCAGAAAATGTGGCCCAAATTTACGAATCACTATGTTCGAAAAATACCTTCAGTGGATACCGCAATTCGAGTCCTTACAGAATCGTTTCTATTCCGAGTTGTTTGGTTCGGAGAAACATGGGTATTGCTGGCCAAACTGTGCAGAGGGCTACGACGCTTCCTTTTGGCAGATTGCGCTATTGGACGCTGCCAAGAGCCTGTTTCCCCAACAGTTCGCCGATTGCAATAGGAATGATTTACAATCACTCTCTTTTCTTGTTCGAAGTAGCGCTGTTAATGACAAAACCATGAAAGGTAGAAGGCGAAGGTTTGAACAGTCTTTCCCTGGAATCCCGTATAAACCAATTTCCTGTTTCGAATTGCTTATCGAGCGACGTGTGATCGAGCGAGTTGGGGGGCAATTCAAGATCGTTTGTACGACTAATTAACGGGGTCTTGAGGTGGTCCAGGTTTCGCGGACACTGCAAACTCTAAGAATTGAGGGACCGTTCGAAGCTGTTTGGTGATTGATATTCTATTGCTGAATGCATGGGGGCAGACCCTGCTTTACGGACTTCGGCACCGGGTCGTATGTCTTTGGTTCGTGGACCACACTGACGTTTACACTCGATGACACGGCCAACGAGGAACCGACAATTGCCACACTACTAACCCGGCTTACGAGGTAGTTTGTGATCGTCACAATATCAATCGCAAAAGCAGGTTGCGGCTATCTTACCTAGAACACCGCGCGGATCGGACAGAAAAATTCGAGGACAGAAAGATGAACTATGCCGCGGCCAGTAGAAAATGTCCTCGTTTAACGCCGTATGCGGACATTACTAACTGGCCGTGGTATAGGCGGCATTCATTTTTCTGTCGCCTAATCTTTCTGTCCGAAGGAATTCCCTTTGGTTGCGCCAAGCTCTTCGTTCCTCTGCGCTGTCCGATCGGGTTTGGCCATGTGAGGTGTGAATCAAATTATGCCTGTCCTTTTCGGTTTTCGGTTATCGACAACTTGTCTCAATATACCAAACCCGCAGAGCAGGGACCGTTTCATGACAAAACGCACACATTTCAACGCTGCCGGATTCCACTTCACGACCTTCGTTCTTGCCGCGTTAGTAGCGCTCTCGATGACCAACCCAAATTCTCAAAAAACGAGCACTTTACGGTCGACAACTGCTTACTTGATGCGTTTAAATTCCAAGCAACTGTGAAGACTTCATTAAATCCCGTAGTTAGTTTTTCAAAAGAGAACACAATCATGAAACGAATCGCAACACCATGACAAAAATGGCGACGGTGCATTGAATGCCCGAGAACTCGCGGCGGCGCTCACCGCAATGCGTGAGAGGCGCCAAGAAGGTGTCCTGGAGCCGGCGGTGGAAAGGATGGAGCAGCCGGTCGAAAAGGTGGAGCCGATGATGGAAAAGGTCGCGCCGATAGCGCCAAGCGCCCCAAACGACCTCAATATTCCTTCCGGATGTGTAAAGCTTGCAAGGGAAGTTCAACACTGTCACTAAGCTCGTAGCCCGGTCAGGCCGATGGCCCGCGTGGACCTCAAGCCGAGGACGGTCCGAGACAACCATGGATTTTGTGAATCACGCAACAGAACTCGACCTCAACAAAGACGGCATCATCAGTCGTGCCGAAATCGTTGGCGAATCCGGCTACCAAATGCTCACCATAGAAGGAAGTCAACAGTATGACGACAAACACGACCAGACAAATGCTCATCCTGCTTTGTCTCTTTGCAGGCAGTCCGTATGCCGGGGCAGACTGGCCTCGACTTCGTGGCCCGGACGGATCGGGAATCAGCCCCGACACAAACGTGCCCGTCACCTGGACTGAATCCAGCAATCTGAAGTGGAAAACTCCGCTGCCCGGTCCCGGCTCGTCCAGTCCAATCATTGGGGGACAACACGTGTTTGTGACCTGTTACTCCGGTTACGGCCTCAGCCGAACCAATCCCGGCAATATGGCGGAGTTGAAGCGTCACCTGTTGTGCATCGACCGCGATAGTGGAAAGCAGAGATGGTCGCGGACCATCGAGGCCGCCATGCCGGAGGATCGATTTGCCGGTCTGGGGCTTCCCGAACATGGCTATGCCAGCAATACGCCAGTCACCGACGGCGAACGGGTCTATGTGTTTTTCGGAAAGACTGGCGTGTTGGCATTCGATCTCGACGGCAATCAGCTTTGGCAAGTGAACGTCGGCCGGGAGTCGAGCAACCGCCGTTGGGGATCGTCAGCCAGTTTGACACTCTACAAGGACATGGTGATTGTCAACGCGTCCGATGAAAGCCAATCCATACGCGCGCTCAACAAAGCGACGGGCAAAGAAGTGTGGAGAGCCGAAGCCGAATTGCTGGAACTTGCCTACGGAACCCCAACTCTGATCGAGAACGACGATGGCGCCGCGGAATTGGTCATTGGTGTGCCGGAAGAACTCTGGAGTCTGCATCCCGACACAGGCAAACTCAAATGGTACGCCCAAACTAATCTGACCGGCAATGTCTGCCCGGCGGTGGTGGCTGGTGACGGAACCGTCTATCTTTTTGGCGGCTACCGCTCGTCGGGTAGCTACGCGCTTCGGATCGGCGGGAAGGGCGACGTTACCGATTCGCACATGCTGTGGTCCAGCCGCAACAGTTCCTACGTCGCTACGCCACTGCTTCACGACGGCCATCTCTACTGGGTTGATGATCGGGGCCAGGCATTTTGTGTATCCGCGCGGACGGGCGAATCTGTGTATCGCGAACGGCTCGATGGAGTTACTAGCGGCGGCCGACCGTTCTATGCGTCACCGGTTTTGGCTGGCGGGAAGATCTATGTCGTGAGTCGCCGGGACGGGACGTTCGTGTTTGCAGCCAAGCCGGAGTTTGAAAAGATGGCGCAAAACCAGTTCCCTTCCGACAAGACGGACTTCAACGCAACACCGGCGAT
>CAYFJO010000411.1:0-9907 GCA_964343305.1 uncultured Pirellulaceae bacterium
GTTGGAAAGTCGTGGCCGGTTTTGTTGTTGGTCAAGATCACTTGCAGCGACAGTTGTTCGCCGGGTGCAACTTCGTCGGGCGCGACAATGCTGAGACGAACAACCGGCCCGGTGGCCCACTTGTCGGCGATTTCAGGAATTTCGATTTCGCCGCGCAACCACTTCTTTGTCAGTGCGACGTGTCTTTCATGCCCTGGCAAATTCATCAACGCGGGAATGTATTGGTTGCTGGCCAGCGTGCGGTGGCTGCGATGCACCGCATCGTCAGGGCGGCGATTGTAGTCCGTCACGTCGCCGCGCGCGGGATCGTCGCTGTCGGTTAACGGCATATGGCATTCACGGCAGTTGATCGTCTTGGTTGCGTCGCCTTCGTGATACCACTTGCTGTTCTTCCAACTGTCGTATTGGTTTTGGCCTTGCACTTTGCCGATGTCCGTGTTGACTTCCTTGTCGAGGTATTGCTTGTGACAGGCGCCGCAGAATTCGGCCGTCTTGTACAGCGGCCGCGAGTACGAAGTGATGTGATGCCGCGGATAGGTGCGGATCAAAAAGTCGCTAACGAGCTTCGCGAATTTCCCTTCGTGTTGTTCGTAAACGTATCGCCGCGGCGGTTGAATGGTGTAATCGCCGTTGCCTTGCACGTCGGTTTGCACGACGCTGTGACAGACGATGCACGAGATGCCCTCGTCCGCGCCCAGCACGCTCAAGGTGATGTTGCCGGAGTTCTTCGCCCCGCTGAACAACGAAATCGGATCGTGGCAGCCTGCACAGTACCGCGTGTGCTCCGGCGACGTTTCGTGAGACATTAATTCTTGCACGCGCTGAAACATGTCGTCCATCGAGGAATAGCGGTGAGCGCTGGGCAGCCATTCCTCGTAAATCTGCGTGTGGCAGCCGCTCGTGCCGCAGCTTTCTGACCCCGCCAAGTTCTTGGCGTGTACCGCCCCGTTCTTTTTCACTTTCGCCGCCGCGCCGGACAAAATACCCGCGAGCTTTTGTCGTTGGTCGTCGTCGAGGGCAAGGTCCGTGGTACACGCGTGTACCTGTTTGAACAAGCCGTTTGGTGCATTGGCGTTCTCTTGAAGCGAGGCCAAGACAACTTCACGATGCTGGTCGCCAACCACATCGGCAATTTGCTGGTGGACCGACTTGGTCCATTGCGACTGATCGACCCTGGCCATGCTGGGGGCGAAGGGACGGTCTTCGCCAAATCGCCAGTTATAGTCTTCCGGAAAACTGCGATCCGCGTTGGGCTCTGAATACGCCAACGTCCATAGCCCGCACAACGCCAGCAGGCACACACAACTGGCCAGGCTTCTCACGTAAAAAGCGCGGCGAGCTGTGAGGAGTTGCCGGCGGGCGTCCGGATTGTTGACTTTGCGCACCACAACCGTCACGACATGGACAACAATAAACACCGCCAGTCCAATTCCCGTAATTAGGTGTACTAGCTTCCAGCCATAATCCATCCGCGGTCCAGCGAATCCCTGCCAGGTCACCACGAAGCCGCTCGCGACGCAAACCGCCAGCAATGCGGCAGCGATGTAGCCGAGCAACTGGTAATGACTGAGGTTTCCCTTCCGCCGCACCCACCAATGCCTCGCCGTATACCAGATCACGGGCAGCAACAACACGATCCCAATAGCCGTATGGAGAAGCACCGAAAATTGTGTGAATTCGCTGAAAGGTAGCAGCCAGATTGCCAGCCCTGTCAGTGTTTCAAAGAGTAGAAAACCAGCGCTGAGCGAAGTTAACCACGATCGCCATTCCGCAACCGCGTTGGTCTCTTGAACGGACGGCTGGTCTGTCGTCTTGTCTTGCATTGGCTTTTCCTTAAAGATCATTACGTTGGAGTACAGTCTTTAGGCTACAAAGACAGGCTAAAGCCCGGACTCCAACAACTGGCCGCACCATATTACGTCACCAATAACTCAGATCGCGATGCTCCGGCAAATAAAACGCCGGCAGCAGACGGTCCACACGCAACAAGCCTTGTCTGTTTAACGTGACGGCGTCAGCGTCGACCGAGAGCCACTCTCGATCCGAAAACCGTTTCAGTGGTTTACCAAAACGCTCGGCGACGTCAACGCCAAACTTGCTCAGAAAATAACCATTTTCGACCCTGCCCAGCTTCATTTGCAGGATGAACTCTCTCACCATTCGTTCGTCGTCATTGAGAGCGTAACCACGGTTGTACGGCAAGCGACCGGCCGCGAGGCTCTCGTTATACTCACGCAACGAAGCCGCGTTCTGGTAGTGGATGCCGGTCAGGTAGGAAAACGAAGCCAGGCCGGTTCCCAGCAGGTCCGCGCCGTGATACTGCATGTCCTGGTAGAGAAACCGATGTCGGGCTGGATCTCGCACCGCGGCATAGGCGCTGCGCAGCGTGTAACCTTGACTTTCAAGCTGCGCAAATGCCTGCGCCAAACGTTGGCGTTTTACGTCCCAACTCGCCAGCGACGGGACCTGTCCTTCGTGCAGGGCGCGAAACAATGGTGTGTTGGCAGGGATTTCGAGTTGATAAAATGTGACGCTGTCGGGGCTCATCGAGATTACTTGACGGAGACTGTCGCGAAACGACTCGTTGGTCTCGCCAACCAAACCTACCATGAGATCGATGTTGACGACCTCGAAGCTGTATTGCCGGATCTCGGCGTAAGCCCGCCTGATGTCGTCAATCAGATGAATCCGGCCACTTTGCCGCAGCACATTGTCGTTCATTTGTTGCACGCCAATGCTGACCCGCGTCACTCCGGCCTCATGCAGTGTCTCCAGGCGGTCCCGTGTCACGGTTTTTGGCGAGCATTCAAAGGTGACCTCTTGTACGTCGGTCCACGGAAACACGGATTGAATCTCGCGAAACAAGCGTCGCATTTGACTTGGCGAGAGCAACGCTGGCGTCCCGCCCCCGAAATAGGCAAAAGCCAACTTGCGTCCCGTCAGCGCAGGTGATTCGCCGTACAGACGAATTTCCTGAATCAGTGCATCGAGATAGGAATCGATCGTTTCAGACGTCGGGTTGGCAACCGAGCGGTAATAGCAGAATTGACATCGCTCCAGACAAAACGGGATATGAACGTACAGTCCCAGCGGCGCGTCGCGATGTTCGTCCGGCGCGGTTTGCAGAACCCGATCGACGTCAGATAGACAATCTGGTTTCCAGCAAGAGAAGGGCGGGTAGGCCGATACGAATAGGTTTCCTTCGACCGGCTCCGGGGGTTCACAGACCGATTGCAGTTCGACGTGGCTGTCAACGGTCGTCATTGCTGCGTCTCACTCGGTCGAAGTCCCTGAATTCACCGGCTTGTGCCAAAACGATTGCCAATATTTCTGATCCGTAATGTATACGTCAACCGGGTCGTTTTGGCCCAAATCGGCGGGCAAAATTTCAAACCGCTTCATCTCGCGGATGTAGTGCTTGTTGGGCCGGAATCCTGGCATGTCAAAGCGTTTTTCGGCTTTCAGTTGACCAGCGGACCGTCGAATTGCGGCCAGCATCGCCTGGTATGCGGGGTCGGCCGTCGTTTTCAGCACATCGCTACCGCACAAGGCCAGTCCGCCGTTTTCTTTCGCCAGCGGCGCGCGAAGCACCAGCGACTTTTCGGGACGCGTCAGATTGCAAAACGATTGCAACGCCCTGGCGTCAAACTTCTTGGCCTTCTTGCCATCGTGACAACTGCCGCAGCGCTTGATCAGCATCTGGTTCGGCAACGCCACCGGGTACATGCCGCAACCGAGCGCGGCATACGTGCCGGGGTACGTAGCGCTGGTGTCAATCCAAAGCCGCACCGTTTTTCGTTCCAATTCCGTTAGTTCGGCGCCATAGTGACTGCCGTCGATCAACTTCATTAGTCGGCTAGCCGAACTGCCGATCGTTCGCGGGTCGCGATTCGAATAGGGCTGATTGCGCCCGTCGGCCACCAGACCACGCCGGACGATCGTCCAGTAGCTGTTGGTGTAGCTTGGCGTGTGATCACCGCTGAGGTCCACGCCGTCTTCGCGAACGTCCGGGTTGTGACACTCGACACAGTGTTTGTTCAGGATCGGCTGAATGTCGCGCGGAAAGTCAAGCACGTCCGGAACGTCGCTGATCGGTGCAACTTTGTGAGGTGCGTGCCGCAGGGCCATCAACCCAGCTCCCACCGGAGCGGTGCGAGACCGTTGCTCGTGACAGCCAACGCAACTGGTCCGCTCGCCCGGTTGAATCGTGACAAAACTCTGCATTCGCTTGACCGCCAGATCATCCTTGTCCAACGCCACCATGAACAGCGATCGGAGCGCCGGCAACTCCATGTACGCCGAACCGTCCGGCTCGACCGGCACGGTGCCCACCACCCGCGCCATGGTGAACGTCCCGCCGATGCTCAGCGGTTCCATGCCGCCGGAGAAGTGAACCGGCTCGGGCAGTTGTTCCAACACCAACAGCCGCTTGATTTCACCGCGCTTGATGCCTTTCATGTTGCGGCCGTTGTAGATATCGGCCAGCACCAATTCGCCGGTCTCCTTGGAAAGGTCGATTGGCGACCCAATTGCCGGCTCGCGTGGCCGGGCGCGAAGCGGTCGCGGTTCGTGACATTCCATATGCCGGTCGTCGGCTGGTAACGCATACACCAGTTCCTTGTTTCCGTCGCCATCCATGACGAAGATGCCTTGCTGATTCGCCACCAAAAAGCACTGCTCGGTGATCGCGTACGGATCGCGGAACAGTTGATTGCCTTGGCTCACCTTCTTGGTCACCGGGCGAACGTCAGGCCCTGCACTGGGGTCAACAAGTGTCACGTGCCCCATGTGTTCTGGACGTCCGTGGCCGGGCGAAAACGAGGCCACGACTTTGTTCGTCCCTGGAACCGGTTTGGCGTCGAGCATGGCCGTGCCGCCGAATTCGTTGCCGTACCAGGTCATTTGGCCCGTGCCATCGGGGTTCACTGTCCAGAGGTGATGGAAGTGGACCTGGCTGCGATCGACGTATTCCCAACGCATGTAGAGCACGCGGCCGTCCGGCAATACCCAGGGCGTGTTGTCGTGGTCGTTGTTGCTCGAAATCATCCGGATGTTGCCGCCGTCCGCGTCGCAACGATACAGCGTGGCAACTCGGCTGAACCAGCAGTTGACGAAACGCCGGCAGCGGCTTGAACCGAACATGATTCCGCCGTCAGGCAAGTAAGTCGGTTCGATGTCGTCGTCCGGCCCGTCGGTCAATTTCGTCAATCCCGTGCCGTCGATGTTGATTTCGTAAAGATGATAAGTGGGCGTCCCGCCCTTGCGATAAGAAAAGAGGATCTTCTCGCCGCCGTAGTGCATTTGGGGATCACGCACGCCGCCTTTGGGATCGTCGATCAGCAGTTTCAATTCGCCGGTGCGAAGGTTCAAACGGCACAACCGTCCGCCGTCGCCGTAGCCGCGTAGCGTCTCGCCATCGACGTACTTGCCGAAACCCCGTTGCGGCCCCGGCCCGTAGTCGCAACTGTAATAGCCGAAGCTGACGTACCAGTGATCCCGCCCTGAGACGCGAGTGGCGAACACGATTTCATCCATGTCGGCCAGCGGGCCTTTGAACATCTTCGAGAGCAACTCGCCACCGGGCCGCTTGGGCGGAGCAGCATCGGCGGGTGGCAGGGTCGAAATAAGCAGCAGGCAGGCGATTGCAGTCACGAGCACTGCAAAACGTGTTTGGCCGTTTGTGTTCATGGTTCTAACTCCTGATTTGAATGACACTAGCCGCACCGCGCTAGCGGCCGGTTTTCGAGTGAACCGTGGGCTAGCGCCCAACGGCTGTTTTCTTCCAGCGTTTATGGACGCTGCACGATCGGGGCGTCGCGGCACCGTGGGTCATTGATGGCACGAATGTCGGGAAGGCCTCGATACGGACCCATCGTATCGATCCATCCGATCAACTTTCTCCGGCCGACTTCATCGACCTTCACGCCGTAGTGTTCGCCCGACGCGGCCAGCTTCAGCAGACGACTGTTGTAGGACAGATGTTTCATCGGCGGCGCCGTCTTGTAGGCCACCGGATCGCGCTGGTGGTAGTTTTCCACCAGCATCACGCCGGACAATCCGCTGCGGAGCAAATACAGGTACGACTCCGAGAAAACGCCCCAGCGACGCGGACCCGTTCCCCAGCCGAGATCAATGGTCGCGTCCAACTTGTACCGTCTATTTGGGTCGGCGCGTCGTGCGGCGAGGTTTGGCAGCGAGCTTCTGTCACCCCCATCGTGACATTCGACGCAGTGGTTGTTCAACACAGGTTGCACAAGTCGCTCGAAACCGATGCTGGCGATCCCCCACGGCGGCTCAGTCAGTTTCGACGGACTTCTGTACAGCGCCAATGCCTTGGAGCTGATTGGTGCGTCGGTCTGACCCTCGTGACAACCGACGCAGCCACGTCGCTCGCCCGGCATCACGCCGGAGAAGGATCGCATTGTTTGCAGCGCGCGATACTTGTCGTCCAAAAGTTGAAAATGAACAGCCACGCCCGACGGCACTTCGATCTGAAACGAACCGTCTTTCTCGACAGGGGCCGTGCCGAGGATCCGCTTGACGCTGTCTTCCTGAACCGCACTGACTGCCGGACCCGCAGTGCGAAAATCACGATCCCACGTGGTGTACGTCTTGTGGTCCGACTGGATCACGCGGATGTGTTTCGCCAGTCCGCGTGGGATTCCTGATCCCTCGTAAACGTCGCTTGAAAACAAGGTGCCGGGCTGTTGATTGGTGCGATCCTCATTGGGCCACGCGACTTGATCAGGCAGCGCCGGCGGTTTTGGCCGCGGCCGCACCGGCATGCCGTACCAAATGTTGTGCGTTCCGCGGTAGATCAACTCCTTGTTGCCGTAGATGTCCATGAAATAAAGATTGAACGGCCCGGTGTTGCGGGAGACCAGAAAATACCCTTCCGACAGCGGGTACGGCGACTTGTAATCTGCCTTGCGGCCGCGGTGGTGGTATCCCTTCATGGCGATCTTCTGGTCATCGGGACCAGCACCGCATTCGGGCCACGCGACTTCGGAAGTGATCTGAGTCAGGCCGTTCGGATAATTGCGGCCTTGCTTGGGATCGATGATGCCCAACGTGCCGGCGAAATAGTTGTGGTGTGCCGTGCCGGTGAACAACACCTTGCCCGTACCCGGAATCTGTCTCGCTTCGCCCAGATGGTCAGGCCAGACGCTTTGGTTACCATAGAACGTTTCGTGAAGCGTCCCGTCGGGCCGGACGGTCCACATGCTTTCAATGCGCCA
Source organism: uncultured Pirellulaceae bacterium (assembly GCA_964343305.1). Lineage (GTDB taxonomy): Bacteria > Planctomycetota > Planctomycetia > Pirellulales > Pirellulaceae > CAYFJO01. The sequence continues at coordinate 7,239 of CAYFJO010000411.1, forward strand.
CAACGCCTTGTCGGTGTATTCCCAGCGCGAATAGATCAACCGACCGTCATCCAACAGAATCGGCGCCCAGTCAGGCTCGTTGTTGTGCGAGATGCAGCGGATGTTCGTGCCGTCGCTGTCCATGCGAAACAGCGTGTAGACATAAGTGTAGGGCATGCAGCGGACGTAGGATTGAGTACGGGTTGACGAGAACGCGATTCCGCCGTCGGGGAGATAGACCGGGTCGAGATCGTCGAACGGCCCCTCGGTGATCTGCCGCACGTCGCCAGATTCGAGATCGGCTTCGAAAATATGGAACGCCTTTTCGTCAGCCGGCTTGAAGCAGAACAACGCCCGCTTGCCGTCAAACGAAACGTCCGGCTTCCAATAGCTGCCCAACGGCATGTCGCCCACCTTGCGGACCTTGCCAGCGGGGGAAAGGCCGTCCAACATGAGCAGTCGTCCGCCGGGCGTCGCCATCATGCCGTTACGGTGCCGCGCCTGATGTCGCCACTCGCGGCCGTGCGGATATGGTTGGTCGATGAACAGCACCTGATCGAAGTCGATGACCGGGTTGCTGAAAATAATGCGGCGTTTCACGCGCCGAACTGCCAGATACATCGCTTTGTCACCCACCGGATCCGCCGGTTTTGTTTTGAGCGCTGCCAGTTCCTTTTCCAACGTTGCCAATTCGACAAGCTCGCGGTCCAACTTCGGGGCGCCCGGCATTTTCGCGAGACGGTCGGCGATGTTGTGCGCCCAGCCGATTTCTTCAGTCGCCCGAATGCGCAACGACTGGCCCTCTGCCTGAAGCATCCAATCGGCCGCGATCACCTCGTCCGCTTCGGCCCGCGTCAGGGAAACGGTTGTCGGCTCTTCGGTTACGGGCGGGTCCGGTCCGGCGGGAATCTTCGTTTTCGGAAGGTCTTTCACGGCGACCCATTTGCCCAGCGGCAACCCTTCTCCTTTGGCGAGTTGCGGCTGCGACGGCCAACTGCCGGACCAACCTGATTCAGGCCGCTCGGTCCCGGCCATCATGCAAACAACCTTGCTCGACGGGTCAATCGTGACCAACGCGCCCAATTCCGGGTCGAGCAGACCACGGTCGTTTTCATGGCTGTGATCGGCTTCGAGGTTCGCGTACGAGCTGACACGCACGTCATTGATCAACTTCTCTCCGACATTCGTCACCACGTACTCCTGCGCCACGACTGGTCCTTTGCCCATCGCTGTGCGGATTTGCAGGTGAAGTTGACCGTCGGTGGTTGCCAATTCTGTGATGCATTGGTCCGCTGCGATCTTTTGTGTTGAACGGATGACCTTCACGCCGTCCAGCCGCGGCGAGCCATTGATCCGGATGCCTGCGTGCCGGGCCGTGTCCGCGCCATAATGTACGTAGAAGCTGACGCGGCTCAATTGGCCTTTCGATCCTGCGTGAAGCGATTGGACTCGTCCCCGTTCCCAAAAGAACGCACCATCCGCAGCCAAGGCAAAATCCGTAACCGAATTCTTGATCCACACGTCCTTGCCGTTGGCGGCGCGAGGCGGGTTTGGAAGATCAGTCGCCAGCGGGTCGCTCCATCCGGACTTGTAGCTACGCCGGGCCTCGTCGAGCGTCTTGGCCGCGGCCACTCGATTCGCGCCGGTTACAAACAGCACGGTCTGGCGAGCCGATTGGCCGGCAGCAAGGTTTCCCAACTGCCAGGTTAGGACACCGTCTGTGTTGCCCACCGACTGTTGCCCGTCCGCCCAGACCGGTGTCACCGGAAACAAAACGATCGCCGCCAACAACGCCGTCAAAACCGAACTGCGTGGGACCATGGTTTGTCTCCTCAGGTTGTCAGGGTCGACCGATGAATGACTTTTCGATTTTGAACGCCCCGCCGAGCTCCGCTCGGTGGTCGGATTGATTCTGCACTTGATGTTTTCCAAATTGAATGCCGCCCCCGCCGAGTTCTACTCGGTGGAGGCGTCGAGTGCTTTATTCGTCTGGGTAGTGCAAAATCGTTTGTCCCATCAAGCAAAGCTCGGCGGAGACACGCTTACAACGACAAGAGGTACTCCACCAAATCGTCCAGCTCTTGTTCCGTCAGCTCGTTGGCTTTACCGTGTTTGCCCTGCTCGTTGTGCTTGGTGAAGATCTCTTTGACGGTCAGCGCACGACCGTCGTGCAGGTAGGGGGCCGTTCGGTAGGCTTCGATCAACGACGGAGTGTCGTAACGACCATCCTTCTCCTTATAGTGGTCGCTCAAAGTGCCGATGTTGTGCATCTTTTTGTCGGTGAAGAACGGCCCAGGGTGACACCGCGCACAAGCCGCTTTGCCCTCGAACAACCGCTTGCCGCGCTGGCCGGCCTCAGTCAACTTGCCGTCCGCCGCAAGCTGCGGGCTCGGCACGGGCCGTAACGAAACCAGATAAGCGAACAGGTCGTCCACTTCCTGCTCGGTCGGCACGATCATGTTTGTTGATTCCAGGCCCCCCTTGGCGCAGGCGCGCGCCGACGCCATCGTCGCGCGCCGATTCATCGGCTCTGTCTTGTCAAGGTGAAGGAGACTGATCGTATCTTTGGCGTTCCCAATTCCATCGTTCAGGAAGTCCCACCGCAAACCATCGATGCGGCCCTCGTTCGCATGACAAGACGCACAACTGTGCCAGCGTTGAAAGGCATGTGTCGCGTCGTGAAAGATGAT
>CAYFJO010000412.1:0-3534 GCA_964343305.1 uncultured Pirellulaceae bacterium
ATGGTCTGACTTATGCCCCGCCACACAACTGTGCCTGCTATCCCGAAGCCAAGCTTTACGGTCTTAACGTGCTGGCCCCCGCATCCGATTCACGGGCCCAAGCTACGCAACCCGATGAGGCCAATCGCCTGGAAAAAGGGCCTGCCTTCTCTTCCAATCCGCAATCCGCAATCCCCAATCCGCAATCCGAAGACTGGCCAACCTATCGTCACGACAAGTCACGCAGTGGCATGACCGACTCTGTCGTGCCGACCGACATTGCGACATCGTGGAAAACGAATCTTGGCGGCAAGCTCAGCGCCCCGACAATTGCCGCTGGAAAAGTTTTTGTCGCACAAGTGGACACGCATACGATTCACGCGATCGACGCCGACTCGGGTGATAAAGTCTGGAGTTTCAAGACTGGTGGCCGAGTGGATTCACCGCCGACGTATGATCGGGGCCGCTTGGTGTTCGGGTCGTTGGATGGATGGGTGTATTGTCTGCGAGCGTCCGACGGCGAACTGGCTTGGCGTTTCCGCGCAGCACCGCGCGACCAGCGACTGATGGCATTCGAACAACTCGAATCGGTATGGCCTGTGCATGGCAGCGTCCTGGTCGAAGACGACGCAGCGTATTTTGTTGCCGGCCGATCGAATTACTTGGACAGTGGTCTGCGTTGGTACAAACTCAACGTAAAGACAGGGGAAGTGCTTGCCCAATCGACCATCGATGAGAAAGATCCGGAAACTGGCAAGAACCTACAAGAACGATTGCAGGTGCTGCAAATGTCGGTTGGACTTCCCGACGTGCTGTCAGCGGATGACCAATATGTTTACATGCGATCGCAAAAGTTCGATCGCGATGGCAAACGAATTGGCCTCGGCCCGCATTCCGGCCAGCCATCCGGTCAAGGCTCGGCCCAAAAAGGGGATGGGGCTCACTTATTCGCTCCGATGGGCTTTTTGGACGACACTTATTTTCACCGTGCCTACTGGGTTTACGGTCGAAGTTTTGCCGGTGGCCACGCCGGCTACTATCAGGCCGCTAAGTACACGCCATCGGGACGCATCCTGGTGTTCGACGACGAGCGTGTCTATGGTTACGGCCGCAAGCCGCAGTATCTCAGATGGACCACGACGATCGAGCATCAACTGTTCGCGGCGGACAAGACTGCGGCGGCGGAAGCTCGCGACGAGCCGAACGCGGTCACACAAAAATCGACTCGTCGAGGCGGCGGCACGGGAATGATTCACTTCGAGAATCCGGTATCGCTAAATCCAAAAGACACTCCGCTGGTGGTTTCCGCGTGGATTAATTCAGAAAAACCCGGCGGTGTGATCGTCGCCCGCGGCGGACCGGCTCGCGGCTACGCCTTGACGCTCGAAAAGGGAAGACCGCAATGGATGGTTCGCGAAGGTGAAGAGAATCTCGCCACGATCTCTGGCAAGGAGAGCATCGTCGGCACGTGGACGCATTTGACCGGTGTCTTGACCGCAGACGAGATCGAACTTTACATCAACGGCCAATTGGCTGCATCCGGCAAATCGCCTGGCTTGATTACCGCCGACCCAGCTCAGGGCCTCGAAGCCGGTGGCGACGATGGAGGCGCGGTGGGAGCGTACAAGTCGCCAAACGTCTTCATGGGGACGATTGACGAATTGCGTGTCTTCCACGGAACCTTAACCGCCGATGAGATCGCGAGTCTTAGCAAACCCGATCTCAGCAGTCGCGAAGTGTCACCCGCGGATGCGAAAGTCGTCTTGTCCTGTTCCTTCGACGACAAGAAAGCGACGGACGCTTCAGGCAACAAAAGCCACGGAGCGCTGGACGGGCATCGAACCACGGACGGCATCCTTGGCTTGGCGATGCGATTTCGCGGCAAGTCGTTCGGCAGTCGCGGTGCTGGCTCGTTCGTCAAGCATCATTGGACGCAGGACTTGCCGTTGCTCGTTCGAGCGATGTTGAAATCCAAGGACACGCTGTTTGTCGCCGGCCCGCCAGACTTGATCGACGAAGAAGAGAGTTTCGAGCGGCTGGTGAGCCGCGACCCCAAGGTCCAAGCGGAACTCGCCGAACAAAACGCCGCGCTGGAAGGCAAGAAAGGAGGACTCCTTCGAGCCGTCTCGGCAATCGACGGAAGCACGGTGGGGGAATACAAATTGGAGTCGCTGCCCGTGTGGGACGGACTCGCGGCGGCCAACGGCCGGCTCTACTTCACCACCACAGACGGCACGGTTTTTTCGCTTGGTAAGCAGTAAGTGTAGAGCAATTGTCTCAATTGCTACCGGAACAATTGGGGACAATTGTTCTACTACTTCTCAGTTTCTTGTTTCCTTGCGCGCTTTCTTGGCAGAATGATGTATGGCAGAATCACAAGAATTGCTTTCATTCTGCCATACATCATTCTGCCAAAAATACGAACTCCCTTTTGGCTCGGCTGCCTCGTTCTACTCTGCGCCCATTTCCCAGTGCACGAATTGTTTGATCGACATGCCGTTTTCCTTGGCAAAGTTGCCGACCGTCATCTTCGGCTCTTTGACAAACGCTTGCTCGGTCAGCACACGCTCGGCAAAGTAGTTGCGTAGACGGCCTTCCACCATCTTGTCGACGATGTTTTCCGGCTTGCCTTCTTTCAACGCAGCCTCGCGAAGAATTCCGCGTTCTTTTTCGACATCCGCCGGATCCAGGTCGTCCGCGGTTAGGCCAGCTGGACGCATCGCCGCGACGTGCATTGAGATGTCGCGTGCGACGTCCGCATTGTCACCTTCGACTTCGAGTAACACGCCAGCGACGGTCGAAGCGTTATGGCTGTAACCGCCGCAAGGGCCGTCAACGCGAATCAATCGGCCCACGTTGAAGACTTCGCGGATTCGGTTGAACAAATCGTCCTTTTGCTCGCCCAGCGTCATGCCGTCTTTGCCAGGTGACGGCTGGGACAACAATTCCTCGGCGTCGGCGGCACCCGGTCCGGTTGCTAGTTGCTCCGCCAGATTGTTTGCCAACTGAATGAACTCTTCGTTCTGGGTAACCGGGGCGCTCTCGCATTTCAGTTCCACCATCGCGCCGCCCGCTGGATCGAGACTTGCGTAAATACCAAACCGGCCAAACTCGGTGGCGCGATCCGATCGCTTGCCTTGGATCACTTTTCCCGCCTCACGAAGGTTTTGTTTCGCGGCTTCTTTGTCGCCGTCGGCCTCCGTAAGGGCTCGTTTGCAATCCATCAGCGGCAAACCGGTTTCCTCACGTAATTCCTTAACGGCTGTTGCGCTGATTGCCATAACTTTTCTCCTACTGTAACAGACTTGAATGCGGGTAAAGGTGGGGTTCTTTGAATCGGTTTCTTGCCGTGCTTGAGTGTCAGGTGAGACAACAGCAGCGCCACCCTACTCAAATACGACCATCGCGGACGATTCAGGTTCACTCGCTGCGTCGCGACGGCCGGAGCGAGAATATTTACGATGCCGAAGCCTTCGGCTCTTCGCTCGCTTCAGGTTCAGCCGCCGGTTTGTCACCGTTGTCGGATGGTGCGGCGTCGGCTGCCGCAGGAACATC
>CAYFJO010000412.1:3634-9879 GCA_964343305.1 uncultured Pirellulaceae bacterium
CATCGCCTTCTTTGCTCGCGGCGACGTCGGCTTTGCCCGCCAACACGGCATCGGAAAGATGTTTCACAATCGTTTCGATCGACCGAATGCCATCGTCGTTCCCAGGAATCGGCAAATCGACCAGATCGGGATCACAGTCGGTATCAATCAGTGCCACGGTGGTGATGCCCAGAATTCGAGCTTCACGAATGGCGTTCTTTTCCTTGTTGGGATCGACCACGACGACACATTCGGGTAATCGGTTCATTGTTCGCAAACCGTTCAAGTTGCGATACATCTTGCGAAACTCGCGATTGAGCGCCGATTGCATCTTCTTCGAATACGTGCCGAGTTCGTCGCTGCCGCGCAGCCGTTCTAATTCTTCGAGTCGCGTCAACCGACTGCGAACCGTGCGGAAGTTTGTCAATGCACCGCCCAGCCAGCGTTCGCTGACAAACGGCATACCACATCGCAAGGATTCGCGTTCCACTGCTTCACCGGCTTGTCGTTTGGTGCCCACAAACAACACCAGACTTCCGCCCGATGCAACGCTGGTCAGATACTTCTTGGCCCGCAACAGGCCGCGAACCGACTCTCGAATGTCAATGATGTGAATCAGATTCTTGCGGGCATAGATATAAGGAGCCATTTTGGGATTCCAACGGCTCGCCCGGTGACCAAAATGTACTCCGGCTTCGACTAAATCCTGAACAATTGATTGTGCCACTTAAATACGTTCTCCTGGCCATCTGCAATTTGCGAACAGTGTCATGGTTCAAAAAGGTGTCAGGTATCTTTGTGCAAAGCACCCTCCGGGCCGTTCCGGCAAAGATACCTGACACGTTTTTGAACCATGTAGTTGGCGGTCTCCCTTGAAGCAGGCAAGACGAATTGCGACAACCTTTCAAAAGGGGTTACAAAGAATACGCTTAACCTCAACGCACCACACGGCTTTCATCGCGCTGAGTCGAAGTTGGTAAAGTTAGCAGTTACGAGTTATTTGGTCAATTGGGAACAACGGATCGTGGCAGGTGTCGTCACGGTGTATTATGGGGTTTTCCGGACGGAAAAGCGGTGTGGCGAGTGTGCTCGGGCCAGCGCCACGGCTGGACGGAATGGCATTGCATGTTGGCGAGACATCCCGCGCACGAGATTGAAAGATGGCAAACGACAGCCCCGGCAGACTAGTTGGCATCGATTTGGGCACGACCTTGTCGGTGATCTCGCACCTGGACTCTTCCGGTGCCACTGTCACGCTGCCCAACAGCGAAGGCGAGCCACTCACTCGCAGCGCCATTTACATCGACGGAAACAACGTCGTTGTGGGCAATGCGGCGAAAGAAGCCGCCGCTCATTACCCAGACAAAGTCGCCACGATTATCAAGCGGTACATGGGGCAACCCAGCTTTCCGCGCAATGTGGACGGACGCATCTTCCGGCCCGAAACGTTGTCGGCCATCATCCTGCGAAAATTAAAGGAAGACGCCGAGCGACACATCGGACCTATCTCAAAAGCTGTCATCACGGTGCCCGCCTATTTCGACGACACTCGCCGCAAGGCAACCGAAGACGCCGGACGCATCGCAGGCCTTGACGTTCTCGACATCGTCAACGAGCCAACCGCCGCCGCGCTTGCTCATGCTTTGCAGGAACAACTCAAAAAAGACGGCGCGACGTTCGATCTGCCGGGCGGCGAATTGACGGCGCTGGTCTACGATCTGGGCGGCGGCACGTTCGACGTCACGGTCGTCCGCCTGGCAAGAAACGATTTCGAAACGGTCGCCATTGACGGCGCGGTCAAACTGGGCGGCCGAGATTGGGACGAAAAAATCGTCGACCTGGTCTGCCGCGAATTCGAAGCCAAGCACGGCGCGGAACTCGCACCGACCGAGCAACGCCGCGAAGCGTTAACCAGCCTCGCCGAGTCCACCAAGAAACTGCTCAGCAAACTGCCGTCCGCGCCCATCGAGTGTTCTTACGAAGACCGAGCCTTGCGTTTGGACCTCACTCGGTCCAAGTACGAAGAGATCACGCGGGGCTTGCTTGTTCAAACCGAGTTTTTGACCAAAGACGTCGTCACCAAACAAGCACAACTTGGTTGGGACGACATCGATCGCGTCCTGCTGGTCGGCGGGTCGACGCGGATGCCAATGGTCAAAGAGATGTTGCGCCGGGTCACAGGAATGGAACCGGACAGCAGTCTCGACCCGGATCAGGTCGTGGCCAAAGGTGCCGCCATCTTCGCCGGCATCACGGCCAGCAAAACACGCGAGACCGGCTTGATGCTCGACGAAGACCTGCAAGCTCAACTGGAGGGCATCACGGTGCAAGACGTCACGGCTCACAGCCTGGGCGTGGAAACGATGAAGCACGAACAGCTCAGAAACGCGGTTTTGATCCCCAAGAACACCCAACTACCGTATGCCACCAGCCGCGTGTTTCGAACCGTCATGTCAAATGCGACACAAATCCGCGTGAAGGTCTTGGAAGGCGAAGCACCGAACTCCGCGGACAACATGTGCATCGGCGAGTGCATCGTCGACGATTTGCCGAGGAACATGCCGGCCAAATCGCCCGTGCAAGTGCGGCTAAGCTTCGAAAAGAACGGCCGCGTCAGCGTGATGGCGCTGGAAATGACCAAAGGCGGTTTCGCCCACGCCGAGATCCGCAACCAGTCTGGATTGACGGAAGAAGACATTCAACGCGAAGCTGCTTTTGTCAGCAGCTTGGATATTCAGTAGACTAACGCGGTCGAGCCGCAAACGAAAGAGAGGCTCGTGTCTCTGGCAGAATCATGTATGGCGGGATGAAAAGAACTGAAGCCATTATAATTCTGTGATTCTGCCATACATTATTCTGCCACAAAACGCGCGCAAGAAAACAAAACTGGCTGGGGTCATTCAACATCTAAGGCCCAATACCAAACCACAATCGACAACACAACGACGATCGCCAGAAACACGACGCACCCGATGGCACAGTTTCGATTGGCACGTTTCACCTGGCTGGCGTCGATCCAAGCTTCCTTCAAAACATCTTCGCTAAACTCGACTTCTTCGCCGGCTTGCACTTTCTCTGAAACAGCTTGCAACTCCTTCTTGTCCAGGAAATGATCGGTGCAGAGCAAGTGCTTGGTCATGCTTTCATCGTCGCTGGGGGTGAAGCCGCATTTGCGGCACGTCGCCCAGGCACTTCGTTTCAGCCCGCCGCATTGCAGACAAACAGCGACAGTCATTGGCAGTCCCACGGTCCAGTCAGTTCATGTTGACGATGTGTTATAATCGTAGCTTGATCAATTGACCCTCAACAAGTAGCTCCTGACCTTTCACTTATGGATCGATTCTCAACGCGACTTCTTCCGAGCCAACACATGAGTCATCCTCAATCCATTTTCGTGCCGGTTTCACCCGCTGAACTCCTGGACAGAATCACGATCCTCCAGATCAAGCGAGAACGGATCGACGACGATGCGAAGTGTGAAAATGTGAAACGCGAATTGGCGTTGCTCGCCGATGTGCGTGCCCAGCACATCGCCAGCTCGGACGACTTGCTCCAGTTGACAAGCGACTTGAAAAAGGTAAACGAAGCACTCTGGCAGATCGAAGACGACATTCGCCGCTGCGAACACGATCAGGATTTCGGTCCGCAGTTCATCGAGCTGGCGCGGTCCGTTTATTTCAACAACGACCGGCGTTACCGGTTAAAAGTTGCCATCAATGAGATGCTCGGATCGGAATTGATCGAACAGAAATCGTATGCGGATTACACGTAGCGCGGCGACAGCCCAATAGCAACAAATGCCACCTTGACGATGAACGATTCCGAACAGCTCTTGGAACAAGGGAATTTGCTGTTCACCAGCGGGCGATTCGCGGAGGCAGAAGCGTGCTATCGCCAGGCTTACGAATTGCAAAGCGATCGTGCCGAGACTGCCAACAACCTGGGCGTTGCCTTGGTGGAGCAGGGCCGATGTGAAGAGGGTTTGTCTTGGTATCGATGCGCGATAGGGATCAACCGCCAGTATTATGAGGCACACTTCAATTCTGGAAATGTGTTGCGTTTGCTGACGCGTTGGGATGAGGCATGTGGCAGTTATGAAGAGGCCCTGAAAGTCCAACCTAATGCCGTCTCTGCTTTGACAAACTTGGCGCTGGCTCACGGCTGGGCAGGGCGCGTCGAGCTGGCGATCAAGAACTACGAGCGGGCCATTACCGCCGATCCGCGCAGTGCCGCAGCCCACAACGGACTGGGGCTAATGTTCCAGCGGTTTGAGTGCCTGGACGAAGCGGAACGATGTTTCGATCGTGCTGTGGAACTGGATCCCCAATTGCCTTACCCGCACGTCAATCGGGCGCAGTTATGGCTGTTGCGGGAACGATTGGTGGAAGGTTTCCGCGAGTTCCAGTGGCGATGGAGATTACCCGATATTTCCGTTGCCGCCAGCATGCCCGCGTGGAACGGCGAGCCGGTTGATGGGCGGCGAGTGCTCCTTTGGACGGAACAAGGCACGGGCGACTCCATCATGCTCGTCCGGTTTGCTCAGGACGTTCAAAGCCGCGGAGCTTACGTGCTGCTCCATTGTCCCCCGGGGCTGCACGCTTTGTTTGGCACCTGCCCGTTTATCGACCGCGTCTGCGACGGCAGCGAACCAGATTTGGACGCCGATTTCCACTGTCCGTTGTTCGACCTGCCGCGCATTCTGCACACGACCATGGATTTGTTATCACGAAACACCCCATACCTTCGCTCCGAAGATGCACACAGCCGTCAGTGGTCCAGTCGGCTGGCGAGCATGCCAGGCTTCAAGATCGGCGTGGCTTGGCAGGGCAACCGGACCTATCCCGAGGATTGTCACCGTTCCATTCCGCTGAAATTTTTTGCCCCAGTTGCAGCCGTCGAGGAAGTGACGTTGGTCAGTTTGCAAATGGGGGACGGCGCGCAGCAAACGACCGATTCGGACCTCCCATTTCCACTGGTGGATTGGACCGATGCAATGGACCAAGACGGCGCTTTCGTTGATACCGCGGCATTGTTGCCACAGCTTGATTTGGTGATCACTTGCGACACGGCTGTCGGGCATCTGGCGGGAGCGCTGGGTGTCCCGGTCTGGATCGCCCTTTCCACTGCCTGCGACTGGCGCTGGTTCACCGGCCGAACTGACTCGCCGTGGTACCCGACCGTCCGTCTCTATCGGCAATCGCGGCTGGACGATTGGCACGAGGTGTTTGAAGAAATGGCACGTGACGTACGTCAACTCGTGCCAAATCGCACCGCCTGATTCGGCGTTGGAACGCCACCGCCACGCCGCGGTGTCCGTTGCCTAAGGCGAGCGGCGGGAAGTGAGTCGGCAGTAGGACAGTTTTTCAAACCGTCCCAGACGGATTGGAAATCTGTCCTACGGTAAGTTCTCAGCCGCCGCTCGCCTCACAATACGGATCAGGGCAATCGTCGGGTGCCAGCATCCAGCCAGGCGGACATCAGATCGTCGTCGTGGCCGACCAGCACATCGGCCAGTTCCAGGATGTGGCCGAACTCGTGCAGGACTGCGGTTAGCAAGTCCATCTGGTCCAAAGCATCCGCGTCCGCGACCGTGAACTCGCTGTCGTCCAGCGGTGTGTGGTCGACGAACCAACCGAAGCCGGCGGCGTTGGTGTCGATGACGATCGTGTTGCTGGACGCGACTCCGAGCAAGTTGCCGGGCAAGTCGCTGATTTGTACATCGACGGATCGCAGCCGGTTTAACTGGCTGATGGTCAATCCCGCGTCTTGCCAAATCGTGATTGCGGCGTCGATGATCGGCTGTAACTGGTTGTTCTGAAGCTCTGGACTCTCGACTCTTGTCCCTTGACTCTTCTGACTCTTCGCTTGCAGCGGCGTTGTAACGATCCCGGGGTTGGAGAATTCTGATGTGTTGCCGCCCGCATCGGTGGCCGTGGCCGAGATCAAGATGCCCGCGGTCGCGCCGCCGGCGGGGACGGTGGCTGTGGGGGTGGTACCTTCGAGGTAGACGTCCGAGCCGAGGAAAGTTTTGCCGGAGCGCGTGAGCCCGTCGGTGATGAAGAATTCGATGGACAATGGGAACGTGGCGTTGGGAGTGATCGTTGGCACCGAGTAGGTGATGTCCAGGTTGCCGCCGGTCAGGACGACGGTCGACAGCGCGGGGAAGTTTTGTTTTTGGTTGGGGCCCACGTCGGGATCGTTCGGGTCGTTAGCGCTGACGCCTGCAATGCCGACTTCGATGCCCAGCGTGGCGTTGTTAAAGATCG
>CAYFJO010000413.1:0-9875 GCA_964343305.1 uncultured Pirellulaceae bacterium
TGATCTCACACCCGTGATCGGAAAGCCGCGAAGGGACGAACCCGTCACCTGACAGATAATAGTCGGCCAGACGGTGCGCCCAATCAAGATACTTCTGTTCGCCTGTCATGCAATGTAATCGCGGTAAGACCTGCAGCAGTTCGCCATTGACCTCAATGTTTGTCGAAGGGATTTTTCCAGCAGGAGTTTCAATGCGGGCGTGCTTGAAAATGTCGTCGGTCAGCTCGCGCATCCGGTCGTACCACGGATACTTCTTGCCCGTGAGTTCGACGATTGGGATCAGGCCATCCTTCGCGTACTCACTGGCACCAAAGATCATCCGATCAAAGGAAGTGACGTCTTTGCGGCCCGCGTCCATGTCGTAGGGAACGGGCAGGCGATCCAGATGGTTGCAGAGCCGCTGCTCCGCCTCGAGCGCGTCGATCATCACGGTTTCGAGTGTTTTTTTGTCCGTAAACCAGGCCGCCCAAACGTAGAACGGATAACAATCAGCCGCGGTATCGCGATAATTCCACTGGCGACCGGTGGGGCGGAACAGACCAGATTGCTGATCGCGCACGGCCAGACATCGTTCGTGCAACCACCTCTGGACTTTGCTTAGGGCAATGCCGGCGTATCGCGAAGAACGCTCGGCGCGATGCCAATCGGGCTTGTCGGGCGAGGGGTCCCAGAGCAATCGTGTTTCGCTGTTCACCTCGAACCCAGGAAGATCCGCCCAAACCACTGCACCATCACCAGTTCGAAGAGCGGTCGCCGTGGGAATCGCCTTGACCTTCGGTGCTGAAGTAGATTTGCCGGAAATTCGCACACCCGCCAGAAACGCAACCTTCTCGCGTCCGCTGCCGAAAAGAGTCACTTTCTTATCTTCCGAGAGACGAGGCAACGGAATCTCGACCCACTGATAGGCCTCTTGCCTGACATCCGCCAGCGAACCGCGCTTGCCGTCATGCTCAAACCAGAGCGCGCGTTTGTCCGGCCCTTTCGATCCGAAAAGGACTTCCAGCCGGTCGTCCGCCCCAACATCGTCGGGTAGCGTTATCTCGAGCTTCCAGTCGGCGAGCCAGTAGTATTTCCGTCCGCCAAACTCTTGAGGTCCGGCAGTGAACAGCGTCTCGCCGCCAGATACAACGGTCACGATTGCGAGAACGCTGAAGAGAGAAAAGGACGATTTCACCAGCGAGTTTCTCCTTTCGCAGGTTGTTGCTGAGGTTGGTGTCGCGAGCCGCCGCGGTAGGGCGCCCGATTAAAGGTGGTTGAGATACTTCGACAATGAAACAGCGTCTTACTTGAGGACACGGATACGCAGGTTTTTGAACTCGACTTTCATGGGCGGCCCTGCGTGCATCTGCAGGGCGATGATGCCCCGGGCCAGGGCGAACTTCTCTTGATGATCTTCGACCTGGCACATCAGCACCCCGTTGATCCACAGCGTGATCTTCCGGCCCTCGGCGAGGATCCGGTATTCGTTCCAGTTGTCTGGTTTGACCGCCTGGAGCAACTTGTCTGATTCTCCGATCGGCGTAATCGTCTTCTCGCCCTCAGCGTCGATACGTACGCGTTGCCCGCGCTGCGCGACCAGGCCACGCCCATGTTGGTACAGACAGCCCGTATAACGACCGGCGGTATCCACGTCGGCCTGATAGCCCCAGGTGTCCCACTTGGGACGCCGCTGGCTACGGAACTGGATGCCGGAGTTGGCCGCTCCGCCGATGCGGTAGGTCGCGCGCATTTCAAAATTCGCCGGCTCGCCATCTTTCCAGTAGAGATAGTGCGAACGCCGGCATGGCTTGGTGAGCGTACTCTCGGCAAACAGAACGCCGTCGCGGACTTCCCACCAACCTGGCGACCCTTCCCAGCCCGTCAGATCCTTGCCGTTGAACATGGAAACGAAGCCATCGTCAGGCTTGGCTTCCGCCGATCGCGCGCTCGCCACCGGGCCGAGCAATGCGGGCAGCAGGCCCACGGTGATGAGACAATTTCGCAAGATCATCATACGCTCCTTGGTTGGTTATTCGTCATGGTTTGACTGGTTCCGCGTCATGGTGATTGATAGCGTTGGTCCTCGCGACTGCCCGCGGCTTGCAGGTAGGTAATCAGGTCGATCAGTTCCCTGTCGTTAAGCTCGTCGATCAGGCCCAGCGGCATCTGTGAAACATTGGAGACGCGCATCTCGTCGACGTCGTCTTGTTGGATAATCCGAGGTTGATTGCCGCCGTCGACCGTGTAGACGTACATCTGTTCGCCGATCTTGACCACGCGCCCGACCAGCACCTGGCCATCGGTCGTCATCAATTGGTGCGAACCATATTGATCGGAAATCACCTTGCTTGGCTCGAACACCGAATCGAGCATGTCGGCGATCGAGTACTTTTGCATGGCTGTCGAAAGATCGGGCCCGACTGCGCCGCCTTCGCCATTAAGACGATGACATTTGGCACATTGCGCGGCGTGGAACAGGTTGCGACCGGAGTCATAATTCGGTTTGTGGGCCGGTTGGCTCAGGACGGCCAACGCTTCGGTCTTGGTCCATTTCCGCGCCGGGCCCTGGGGCGGTGTGGTCACAAATATTTTGCCCGCTAACGAACTGCGGGCCAGATCGCCCAGCGCGGCTTGCTCGGCCGGCGAGCAGGTTTTCCAGGCGTCGTCGCGGATGTTTGCGAGGAAGCCGGAGTAACTGTTGCCGCCTGGATGCTGAGCCATACGCGGGAAGAGCGAGAAGTACCTTTCTCGCTGTTCGATGGTCCAACCCTGCTGGACGTTACGCAGGACAAACATCAGGTGGATCGCCCGTGCCGGCGGTTTGTTCTCCAACATCCGCGCCACCGTGCCGCCGTAGCGGTCGTTACGCCGGACGAGTTCTCCCCAGTCGGGAGTCGTCTCCGGGCCGAGATGTTCGATCAGCGCCAGCGCCTTCTCGATGATCGACGGTGCTCGCAAATAGACCAGCAGCCGAGCCAACTCGGTATTCACAGCGTCCGACGAGCCGGGAAAGAGCGGATCGAGCCGGTCGACCAACGCCGCCCGCGCCTGCTCACTCGGTTCACCCAAACGGATGAAGGCCAACTGATACGCTCGTAACAGCCCAAGTTGCTGCTGCTCAGAGAGTGTCGCAAAGCGTAACGCACCGAGCGCGGTTAACGCGGCCGGCTGATCGGCCGGCTTGCCTTGTCGGACCAGCGCGATCATCGCGGCCACCGTCGCCATCGGCGTCTTGATCTTCAGCGACCGGTCCCGCCAGCTCGCAACAGGTTGGTTCTCCAGTGCGATCCGCGCGGCGTAGCGGATGAAGCGGTCGTCGCTACTGAGGTTGGCGAAGATCAGCTCGAAATCGACCGCGCCGCCGACGTGCATCGCCTCGAGCCGCCGCCGCTGCGCCCGCTGCTCCGTACCGGCCCGATTGCGCAACTCGACCGGCTCGGTCGACTCGTCGCCTTCGTACCGCACGCGATAGACGTAGGTCTGAGTGCGCCAGCCGCCGGTGATAAAGTACATCGCCCCGTCGGTTCCGATTACCGCGTCGGTCACCGCCATCGGCCGGCCGACAATGAAATCCTCCTTCTCGGCGACGTAGCTCGAGCCGTGCGGCGTCAAGTGAACAGCATGAATCGTGCTGTAGGTCCAGTCCAACAGAAAGCATGCCCGCTGGTACCCCGCCGGGAACTTCGCTCCCGCGCCAAACACCACGCCGGTCGGCGAACCGGGACCGATATTCAATGCCCCGGGAAGCGAGTCCTCGTAATAGGCGGGCCACTTGCCGGTGCCGCTGCGCCAGCCGAATTCGCTGCCGCTGGTGGCGTGGACGACACGCGTCGGCCGGTACCATGGCAACCCCATGTCCCATTCCATGTCGGCGTCGTAGGTGATCAACTCGCCGTCGGCGTTGAAAGCCAGATCGTACTGATTGCGGTAACCGATACTGAAGACGTCCCAATCCTTGCCATCGGGGCTGACCTCGCATATCCAACCGCCGGGTGCGAGGCGACCGGCGGCGTGGCCGCGGGCGTCCCAACGTCGCGGCAGCAACAGATCCTCGTCCCATTTCCCCGGAATCCGGCTGCCCGACAGTTCCTTGGGCAGGTTGCTGTGGTTGCCGGCGGCGACGTAGAGCGACTTGCCGTCCGGCGCCAGCGCGATGCCGTGTTGTCCGTGCCCTCCGCCGCCGGTAGACGCCATCAGGAGCCTGGCCGAGTCGACGCGGCCGTCATCATCCGTGTCGGTCGCGCGAAATAGGCCTTTGCCGTCCACATGCATATAGAGCGAATCGAACGCCCACAAGAGGCCCTGAGCGCCGCCCACCTGGACCGGCAACTTTTCAACTTTGGCGTCCGTACTCGCCGAGCCGATCGCGGGCGGAGTGATCAGATAGAGTCCCTTGTTCCCCTCGTCACTGGCGATCAGCCGGCCGCGGTCGTCGGCCGTGAGCGATGCCCAGGACCCCATCGTGGCGCCGGGCACTTTGAATATCGGTTCGACAACGAAGTCCGCTGGCGCGGTGATTTCAGGTTGCACTTTTCCCGAGCCGCCGCGTTGGCTGCTGCTGATGTTCCAGGGCGCCATGCCGGCTGGGCCGATCACGACGGCCTTCGACCACGCCGCTTCGTCGAAATTCGCCCTCTCCCAGCCCTCCGCTTTCGCGAGTGAGACGAGCCAGGCGGCGTCCGTGCCGATGACGGTGACGCGCTGGTCGGCGCCCGTGATCTTCATCCAGCAGATGGCGGCTGCCTGCCCGCCGGCGTTGTTAGCCTCGATCGCTACGACGTTGGCGCCTTGGGTCAGCAGCTTCGTGATGTCGTACTTCTCCGCGCCGTACCAATCGCCGTCGCTGCCGACGCTCTGGCCGTTGACGTACAGCGTGTACTGATTGTCTACGGTGATGTGGATCTCAGCCGCGGCCGGCTTGGTGGCCAACTGAAACACCCGCCGCAGGTAGCGGGAGTCGTTCGTGTCGGCCCCGGCGGCGCCGGTTGGCTTGTCCCAGATCCAGTTAGCGCCTTTCCAAAGCGGGACCGCGGGGGCCGCGTCGACCGGTCGCGCGAATAACGCAAGCGAGGTGAGAATTAACCAGTACGAAAGTCGTAGTCGCATAAGAGTGTGGTGCATGTTGTCACTTGAGGGTTTTGAGATAGGCGACCAGATCGACGAGTTCGATCCGGGACATGGTGGCTTCGAGATCCGCTGGCATGGCCGAAACCGCCTTTGCGCTTGTGATTTGGCCGCTGCGATACAGCGTACGCTGCCCCGCACTGTCGACCACTTCGTCGTACCTGCCTTCACCACTGACATTTCGGCGCAGTGTCCCGGTGATGATTTTTCCATCGGGCAAGACGATCTTCTGTGTCAGGAACCCGGTCTTGACGGCTTTGCTGGGATTAAGGATGGAGTCAACCAGGTATTCCGCATCGTGGGTGGCCGCGACCTGGTCCAAACGTGGTGCGGGCACCTTGGGATCTCCGGTGACGTGGCAGGCGTAACAGCCGCGCATGCGGAACACGAGCCGTCCCAGTTCTGAGCTACCGGTGGAATGGTCCGCAAGGACTTGGCGGCGGAGGCTGGGCTTGTCCACGACGGCGACATTCTTGCCGGCCAACACCGCGGTCGTGAAAGTCAACTCGTCATGGACCTCGTGGCCATGATGTTTACGCAGACGATCCGCGGTGTTGTCAAGAATCCGCTGAGCCGCTGAGCGATCGGCGCTGTTCTGGAGGCCACGTAGAGCTGCGAGCACGACTTCCTGTTGTGTGGAGAGGAGGAGTTGTTCCCAGTTGTCTTCATTCGGAGTCTTCTCCAGCTTCGTCAGGGTAACCAGGGCGTCGAGTCTTTGGGAAAGGCCAGCGGAATCGCTGGAGGCCAGGTCGCGGCAAAATGTTACGGCCGCTGGATCACCCGTGTGACGAGCAGCGATCAGGCTGCCCGCTTTAGCACGGACGTCCGGGTTCGCATCGGTGCTGAATCGCTTCAGCAGGGGCAGGTCTTCCGCCATGACGGCGCCTGCTTCCAGTACCTTCAGCAAAGCGAGTTTGTCCCTTGCCTGGCTGATCTCCTTTTCAACCGCGCCGTACAGCAGCCGGATGCGTGTCTTGTGAATCTCGGGACTGATCGGTAGTTTCATCCGCTTGAGGGCGTCCAGCCCCTGAGCAAATTCGGAGGCAGTGACCTCTGCTGCCGTGAGGCGAGTCATGACGATCTCGTCCACGGCGGTCTTCAAGCTGGCGTGCGGCCACCGACGGGCAAGATCGAGCAACGCGGCGGCATCGAGTGTTCCGGGTTGGGCGATGAAACGTGCGAGGACTTTGCGTGCCGTCAAGGCAGGAGCAACAGCTTCGGGATGAGGGGTCTTGAAGCCCTTGCTGCTCTCGTAAAAGGCCTCGTCGAGTGCGATTAAGCCTGCGAGCTGCACATCGGGATCCTCGTCGGCCAGCAGCGCGGCGAAATGCTCATCCTGCCCAAAGCGTGCCAGCTCAAGAGCGGCCTTGAAACGCAGTCGCCGGATCTTGGCCGCGCCACCGCTCAGCGCTTGGACCAGTGCCGTACAGCGCGGCGGCGCGTCGCGAAGACTGAGGGCGGCTTCAAGTCGAACCGCGGGGTCGGGATCGTTCGTCAGTTTCCGCAAATCCTCAGCTTCCTGTTTCCCCATCTCGCGCAGAAGCTGAACCGCCAGCCGTCGCACGCGCCAGTCGTCATGCAAAAAGGCCCTACGGATGTGGGCCGCAGCGGCCGCCCAGTCACCGCGGCGGAGCGTCCAGAGCGCTTCTGCCGCCGCCAGGGAATCCTTTCCGGACAGGGTTTCGTCCAACACCGGCAATGATGAAGCGGGTCCGGCAGCCAGTAGAGCGGCCCTGGACTTCGCGCGCTGCGAATGATTCGAACTTCCCAAACCACTGCCACGACTCGGCGAGACGTCCTCGCCCGTATACCGGACCCGGTAGAGGCGACCGGTAAGATCGTTCTCGTCGTCTTTGCCGTACCAGTCCAACATGTACAGGCTGCCATCGGGCGCCAGACTCACCTGCGTCGGCCGGAACTTGGGGTCGCTACTGCTGATAAACGGCTCGCGTCGTACCACACGACCGCGATCATCGAGCACGAGCCGCAAGACCTCGTTCTTCTTCGCCGGTGAGCCATGCACACCGAAGTTGGAAACAAAAAGATTGCCCCAGTATTGCTCGGGAAAAGCTGAGGAGTAGTACGGCAGTACGGCGGTATGCGCACCCGGCGGGTTTTCCCAGGCGGGCGCGGCCAGCGGTTCAGCGCCTGTGAGCCAAGACCAGTCTTTCGGACCCCGGTTGCGAAAGCGGTAGTCGGTTCCGCACACCGCATCCAGCAGGCAGTTCGGACTGCCTTCGCCGTTGGTGATCACCCAGAGTCGGCCAAACGGCGTGAAGCCAACGGTAAACGGCGCACGCATCCCCTCCAGCAACAGTTCCAAATCCGCGCCATCGTCCCGAAAGCGAAACACGGCCCCACTGCCGTTGTTGTCGAGACGAACGGCCGACTTGCCGGTGGTTCCTGTGAGCTGCGTTGCATGGTCGCCGATCGTCAGGTAAAGCAAATCGTCAGGACCACGAACAAGGCGGTACATTCCAAATGGATTCCAGGGTGTGGCCGCGTCGCGTATCAGTATTTTGCGTTCCCCCGTCATCCTACCCTTCTCATCCAGATCAGTCACAAAGACTCGGTCGAGATTGCTGGCCCAGAGCCGTTTGCCGCGCACAGCGAGGCCCATCACTGGATGTTCAAATCCCTCGGCCACCGTGTTTGCTTCGACTGCCCGCCCGTCAGGGCCAGGTGTCAGACGGACGATCGGGTTGCTAGGTTCCTGCTCCGGGGGTGGTTTCATGAGCCACCACTTCTGTCGATAGGAGTGGGCGTTGGAAACGTAAATCCGGCCTTGCTCATCCAGGGTCATGCTGATGGGATTCGCCAGATGCGGTTCGGCCGCGACCAGGCTGATTTCAAAACCTTCGGGCAACTTGAAGGCACTCAGCGCGGCCTGCTCCCAATCGTGATCACGCTTGACCGGCTTGGCTGACCCGTTGGCCTGGCCGTCCACGACCGCCTCGCCCTCGACTACCCAGACCACGCTGTTAAGGATCAACCGCTGAAAATCCGCCTTGAGAAAATTGTCCGCGAAGTGACCGGGGAGAATAGTGACAATACGCCCCTTGCCGTAGGTGCGGGTCCAGATGGACGGCTGAGGCTCGCCCTGATGGATTTCCTGCGAGTGCGCCAGAATATCGCAATCCTTGGGCACTGGCGTGGATTGGTACAGCTCGCTGACGACTTCGAGAGGCTCGTCGAGGCCCTTGAATATCGCGTGCTGTTTCTCGACTAGCGTCACCCGCAGCCGCGCCTCCGACTTGCCATGCTTGATGAAGCGCGCACCATAAAACCTGTGGTACTCGTCCCACTCCAAAAAGGAATAGTAAGAGGCGTGCAACGCAACAACCCCCACACCCTCTTTAACCATTGCCAGGAGCTTGTCCTTCTGCGCCTCGGTCAATACGCCTTTTACCGACTTGTGACAGTGATACATGAGGATCACGTCGGGGCGCTGGGGCGCATCCAGAAAAGCACCATCCCAGGCGACACTTATCTTCATTGCACGCTGCCGCGGCAACGCCTCGCCGAGGATTTCGCCAACGCTCCTGAACTCGTGAGCGAAACCACCCAACCACAGGACAACTTTCAAAGGCTTGCGCGGCGCGGCTCCGGCCGACGCGATGCCAGTGACCGAGCAAAGCAGCATGAGCAGAATAATTCGTATGTGTTTCATTTGACGATTTCTGATTTCTTTAATCAGCGATCTGCTCCGTGTGCATGCCAAGGTTCAACATCTCTCTTTACCTCTCGCTAAAACTTCGTGAGTAAAAGGTAGTCAACCTGGAGTTCGACATGAACGAAAATGCCACAGTCAGCATCAGTGCTTGTGGCCGGCTTGAAACAGCATGTTGTTCTTGTCGCCTCGAGCGTAAACGTACGCGAGCAAGTCCAGGATCTCCTCGCGCGTCAGCTTGCTCAGTAGACCTTTAGGCATCATCGAGACGCGTGACTTCAAGCGCTCGTCGATTTCTGCCTTTTCGATGGCGACCGGCTCTGCCTTGGCGAGGGGATCGACGATGACCCTGACGGCTGTGGGCGTTTCTTCAACAACCATGCCGGTGACGATCTTCCCCGAGTCGAGCAAAAAACTGGTCGTTTGGAACTTCTCGTTGATTTCCGCGGACGGCTCAAGCATCTCCCGTAGAATGTGCTCTGGCGTGAACTTCTTCGTGTCGAGTTTGGACAGGTCGGGACCGAACACTTTTCCCTGTCCGTTCAACTGATGACAGCCCACGCAGTTGGCAACTGTGAAAGCTGTCCTGCCGACATCGAACGAGCGCCCTTGGGAAAGCGGTTGGACCAGCGCAGCGAGGTCGTCGAACTTCCACTCGGTGTCTTGCCCGCTGTACTTCAGCAGTTCATCGCGCAGCGGCAACGGATGCCTGGCGAGGTACGCGACGGGGTCCGCCTCGTATTCTTTCAGGTTGTCGACCACGTACAACGCCCCGTACATGCGCCGCCAGTGCCCCGGATAAGTGCAGACATATGGGTAGGCGCCGGCCACTGCGGGAACTTCGAAGCTAAGTACCTGTGTGTCGCGGGGCTCAAGCAGGCGGCTGGCCACGAGGACCTTGTCGGACTTGGGAATGTAATGCCGCTTCGCCACGTTGGGGGCGGTGCCAGTTTCTTCGGCCAGCAATCCCACTTCCTCAAGCGATCCCGGCTGCACGATGGCAAAATTGTGCGGCATGTTGTCGGAATTGGACAAGCGAATCTCCAGCGGCTTGCCAGCCTGGGCGGCGATGATCTGCTTGTCGTAGATCATCCGGTGAGGC
>CAYFJO010000414.1:0-9679 GCA_964343305.1 uncultured Pirellulaceae bacterium
CCTGCAAGGTGCGGATGAGAGGATTTGAACCTCCACGTCCGTAATGGACACTAGAACCTGAATCTAGCGCGTCTGCCAGTTCCGCCACATCCGCATGTGGGTTGCTTCAAAAAAGTTTAGGGGCATTTACGCCAAGCTTCAAGAGGTCCAGCTTTTTGATGTAGCGTGACTCTGGTGGGTCACGTCATGCGTTGAATGAGATGCTGGTCGTGCTGGACGGCTGGGGGTCGCTGGTGGTGATTTGTCCGGGAGCGTGGCGAGTCGTTTGCTCCGACGCCGTTTCCGACAATTGTTCACAGATCTGTTGCCAGGTTTCCTGTTCGACTTCCAGGATTCGGATGACGTCTTCGATTCGAGTGATGTCGCGAACTTGGTTGGCGATCGTGAGGGATTGGAAGATGAACAGATAGAGGTCGCACGTGCTCTTCGAAATCGAGTTTTGTTGAGGATTCACACTGCCCACCAACTCGGTGACAATTTGTCGACAGTGTATTAACGACTCCGTACCTTGTTCGATGCGGTTGTTTTGCCAATGGTCGATGGTCTGTTTGGCAACGCGAATCGCGCCCTGGATGAGCATCAGACGCAGGTTCTGAGGCGCTGCAGTTGTGACCTGCGTTCTTTGATATGCTTCTCGTGCGTCTTGTTGCATGACTGTGCTGCCCCCAAATCGTGAACGGTTTGTTATAGATCACATCGGTCGGCGAGCGGCTGACCGTTCAAACCGTTGTCGCGGGTAGATCAAAATCGCACACCGCAAACCGCTCTAACTGGAAGAAACGAGCGGCGGTAACGATTGTATCGACGCGATCGCGGACAAGTTCGTCTGGAGATTGGCAATGACTTGCTCCATCTGAAAAAACTGGTTGAGCAGCCGAGTCCTTTCGCGATCGAGCCGTTGATTCAGATCTTCGACGCGCTGGTTGTTTTCGTCGATCGCGCGCTGGAGCGTGGCGGCTCGCGTCACCAACAGCGAATTGTCTTCGCCGGCCAGCCGCTCGATCAAGTCGTCAATCTTTCTATTGAAACCGCGATCCGTGTCCGTGAACAGTTGCTTCACGTCTTCCGGATTCGACGCCAGCTTGTTTTGCAACCGTTGTGAATCAACTTGCAATTGGCCTTGGTCCGTGAGGCCCAAACCGATCTCTTGCAGCGATTGAATCGAACCGACGCCGAAGAACCGATCCGTCAAGATTCGCCCCAATCCATTTTCGATCCGCAAGACTTCGGACGAGCCGAAGAGTGTTCCGGTGGAATTGTTGTCCGCGTTGAAGAACGTCAATTCGTCGAGCTTATCTCGCAGTCGGTTGTATTGCTCGGCAAACAATTCAATGTCGCTGACCAATTGATTGTTAGTCTCTTGAATGTTCACCGTGACGGCCTGTTCGGATGGCGCGTGGACCGTCAGCGTTGTTCCACTAAGCACGTTGTCGAAGCTGTTGGTCGTCGACGAAACCAAAAAACCAGCTCCCGGAACGTCAGCCGCACCGACGACAAGCAGAGCATCTTGTGCCTTGGTCAACTCTTGAAACGAAAACCCGGCCTGGGTGGTGTCGATCAACAACTCACCTGCTCCGCCCGTGATTTGACTTGCCAGATTCAAACGAAACGGCGCGGACGAACTGCCGTCGTTGACGATCGATGCCGTTACACCGGCGTTGAGAGCGTTTATATTGTCCACCAAATTAGTCAACGTATCCGTGGCACTAATCTCGACGCTGAGCGTCGTCGCTCCGTCGATGACTTCGGTGAGCGTACCGCTGATGCTGACCGTTGTCGATGTGCCGGCGATGTTTAAGTCCGCGGCTGCTGTACCGCTGCCGGAATCGGCGACCGTCAATTCTCCTGATCCGGCCGCAGTGTCGCGAAGGCGAATGCCGTCGCCGGTGTTATTGATTTCGGCGACCACACCGATCGTGAGGCTGTTGATCGTGTCGATCACATCGCCGATCGACTGAGGGTTCGAAACGGCCAGGTTGACGGCTCCAACCGCGCCGCTCGTATCGGTAATCAAGAACGATCCCTCTTGAACGCCGCTGCCGTTGTTCAATGACTGGAGCAACGTGTTCTCGCTGATCACCTGGCGGTCGAGCGAGCCGCTGTCGATGGATTCGACGGTGTCATTCACGGCAATCTGGAGTTTGTCCGCGGTGGACAAGGTGCCGTTGGCGACGATCAGCGAGCTGCTGCCGCCAGAGGTGTCCGTGATCGCGATGCCATTGCGGCTGTCGTTGACACTTGCAAGCACGTTCGCCGTGGGAGCCGCGTTGATCAGACGAATGACGTCGTCGAGAGTTTGAGCTGCCGAAAGATCGACGGAATCCGTATTGCCGGCTCGGTCAGTGATCGATAATTGTCCCAAGTCGCCCAGTCCGCTGCCGCCGCCGAGACTTGCCAGCAAAGACGTCTTCAACCCGGACAGCAAGCGACGGCTCGTGATGGTGTTGGCGGTGACCGAAGTTGCGATTCCCAGATCTTCGGCCACGGTGCTGCCTGTTCCACTGGCGACCTGGAATGTCCCTGCACCACCCGTCTCGTCTTCCAATTCGATCGCATCTCCACTACCGCTGATCTTGGCCGACAATTTCGCCGGGTCGGCTGCGTTGATCCGCTGAAGGACATCGCCCAGTGTCTGCGGAGTGTCACTGGCCGTCAGGTCGATGGCCAGAGAAGTGCCGTCCCTCAACGTGATTTGCAGATCGATCGTGGGACCAAAATCAACACCGTTGCCATCGTTCAATCGATCGAGATCCAAATCGTCAAACAGCGTCAAAACGTCAGAGCCGGTTGCCGAGTTCACCGCGACGTCGATGCCGCCAATTCCCAAATCGGCCGCCGTGGTGCCGCTGCCCACTTCCTGGACTTTCAGGTTGGACACGGTCTGGCCCGTGTTGTCGACCAGTTTAATCGCGTCACCGTCCGCAACCGCGGTGACGTTGAGATCCGCTTGGTTGTTAATCGCGTCCAGCACATCATCGACCGTGCGCGTCGATCGCAGATCCACTGTCGCGCTGGTCCCACTGCGGTCGGTGATGCGGATCTTCCATCGTTGGACACCTTGTCCGGCGTTGAATTCGTTGAGGTCGCGGGTCGTGTCGACGAATCCGCCGAATCGAAAGTCGAGCGTCCCCGCACCGATTGCTTGATCGCTGGCGACGAACCCGGTGCTGAGCAATTGATGGGATTGAGCCAGCCGCGCTGGTGTGTATTGATAGTTTCCGACGATGGGCTGGCCAGTGACGCTGACCGACAAAACGGAACTGTCGGACGAGGAAGCCGCACGTTGTTCAAAGAGCGACGTTTCGCCGAGCTTGTTTGCCTGAAATTGCACACCGATTAGCAAGGCGGTCAATTCCGTAATGGCGACTTGCTCTTGGGAGATCTGCGCCGTGCGATTGACCAGCAAGTCTCGCGGTCGAGCCGAAAGGGCGATCAGTTGATCCACGGTGTCGGCAATCGGCACGCCGGTAATCAAACCGATAGAAGATTGAATTCGCCCCATTTTGTCGCCTTGTGTGTACAACCGCGCACTCGCCCATATCCTTTATCTCGACCACGTTGGACTTCAACCTTTAGGCTGGCTGTGCGGGTCCTGGAGTAATAAGCCGCAACATTGGCAGAATCGATTCGAGTTTTGTGGCGAAAGAGTCAGGATACGAACCAAAATCCGATCGATAAAGTCACGAGCGCCACGGCGAACCAGTCACGTCGCGACCAGCGGTTGCTGTGTGAATTGAATCTTAAGAAACTCAGCAGCGCCCCCGTCGGACAACCATATCGACAGTAGGCCATCGGCACGACCAATGATGCGACCAGCCCCGCAACGGCAATCGTGATCGTCGCCCAACCTGCAACACGAAACACCCACGCGTCGAAGGGCTCGATGTCAACGAGACTAAAAGGTAGCAACGCCATCGCGACGATGATGCACCAGGCCAGAAGCAGCGCTGGGATGATCTTCAGCGCTCGCAACAGCCAATGCGGCAAGCATAGTCGCCACGGCAAGCGGTTCTTCAGCAAGTGTTGAGCCGCGCCGTGCGGACAGAGGTGTGTACAGTAGGCGTTTCGCCGGGTGGTGATGGGTACGAGAAACGCAGCCAAGGTCAGCAAAACTAATCCACCCGCACTCCTCCACGGTACGCCATTTTGTGCCCAACCGACAATCATTGCCTGCGAGAGGATGTTGCCGTTGAGGAGTCCGAGATAGCCGATCAACACCAACTGAAAGCACAATCGCACTGGCTTATTTCTGCGAAGCGACGTAAACGCAATGACGAGTCCGGCGACGATCACGGCCGCCGTGCCAAAATCTCGCAGCTCGTAGCGCACGCTGCCAGGGTGCGGCTTGTTTTGCACGCTGGCAGCGCGCTCGACGGCCCGACGCTGCTCTTCGGCCGCAATGATCAGCCCATCCGCGACAGCCATGCTGGTCATCGTGGCACCCGATACACCTTCGACTTGCGCCTCTTGCAAATCGAGACTGGCAAGTTCATCCAACTCCAATTCGTTGAACAGCGTAAGGAAGTAGTCGTCTTTGCGGACGTACGTCACGTACGGTTCATTGTCGTAACTCTTGCCGAGCGAGATGCCAACGATTTGACCGCCGAAATCAAAACAGATTCGCGTTTCCGTAGGGCCTTGGTAGCCGATAACGTTGTCTGCAAACGGCGACGTGCGCAGGATTGAACCAATCTCCTCGCCACGCTTGTCTTTGACATACCACAGCGATGAATGAACTTCGTCTTGCTCGACGGAATGTGCCGTCTCAAGAACTGCCCGCGCGTCAACAACCGTGAGCGGATCGGGAAACCGCAGCGAAGGCCGGCCACCGCTCAATCGATGAATGATCGATTCCTGAATCGCGAGACTTGTCAGCGTCGCGCCGGAGACGGCGTCGATCTTTGTCAAAGCTGACGCCTCTTCCCACGTCGAACCGTTGAAAGACCTCAGGAAAATCTCGTCTTGAAGGACTTGTTTGACATGGTCTCGGGTATCACCGCTGGAGAGAACATCGATTCCGACAATGCGACCGTCTGACGAAAACGCAATCAATGTGTTCGTCGGTCCGGAAAAGCCAATCAGGTGGTCGCTGTCAGGCGACGTTTGTAAAACGTATCCGAGCGACTTCCCAATCGCGTCGAAAACTTCGCTACCGCCATCGCCACGCGAGTCGACCGCAACCGATTCCGTCGTGGGAAAAAACTGGCGCAATTGTTCCAGATCAACAGGCGGGAGTGGCTCGCCGTCCGGCTGTGCTGTCATCCGCGCATGTTGCACGTGAATCAGCACGATGATGAATACGAAGAGAAATACCCGTATGCCGTGAAGCGCCGCCCCGCGGAAACGACCTGGCCGGTCGTCGAGCTTATGCATCATCCCGCTCTCTTCGCGCAAAAAAGCATTCGCCAATTCCTTCTGGGCGGGAATTTCCAGTTGGGGGTCTGATTGTCATAGTCACAGACTAACTCAAAACTAGGACACCACCAACAACCGGGTAGTGGGTGATTTTGCGTTTTAGAAGCCCGGCTTTTTCGGAAAAGCCGGGCTTCTTTTCTTCAAAGTCACCCACTACCAACAACCGACGAACCTTGACGGGCCGGACGCATTACCGCAAAATAGTATAGGTTGTGTAGCGTGCTCGTTTACCGTCCAATGTATTGACAATAAAGAGGAGTGTGTCTCATGCGTTTTGCATTGTTAGCCAGTCTGGCAAGCGTGTTTCTGGCCGGCGTCGTGTCGGCTGAAACGATCACTGGAGAGTATGTAGAAGCTCGCAATTCAAACATGTGGGCAGGTCCGTGTGTGTTCAACGCCGAGATTGGGATTACGGGTGACATGGCTGTCATGGCGTGGAAAGTAAACGACGGCGAATACGAGAACGTACGTCTCGACGGTCTCTCAGTCGTTGCCGTGGTGCATGGGGATGAGACCTTTGGCATCGGGGAAAAGGTGAAGACCAAGACAATCTTCATCGTTGACGCCCGCGCCAACCAGTCGCAGCGGGAAGCGCTGATCAAGATGGCGCGCAGCTTGGCGGGCGATACCATCCAAGAGGTTCTCGCGGTCAAGCCGACAAAGATCAAAATGAACGTGGGCCACGACGACCAATCGGGCTATTCCGTGGTGGACGCGGGCATTGCCAAGATGCGGACACGGGCAGTGCGCGAAGCCGACCATACCTGCGGCAACGAGAGAATGGCCTATCCAACTCTTGCCGAAGTCACCGACGAGCACGCTGCTTACACGCTCCAAAACGAATTCACGGGTAAGGGACTGCCGGTGAAAGTGATGCGGAGCAACAGCATCCTCAGCGGCGTCATCGCCAAGTTCTCCCTGTAAGAATTGCGAGCGAGTTGTCGAAGGATTCTCGAACTGATTCAAAGGCCGGCTGGCCGAGAGGCCCCGGCCTTTTTTCGTTTCGGCGATTGGCCCGCTGCCTGCTTCGTCGGTTCGCGTTGGTCGAGCAAGTAGCCGATCAGGTCGTAGAAGTCATTCTCAGAAATCTTCTCGGCAACGTTAGCAGGCATGGACGAGAGTTTCGAGAACCGCCGCTGCTGGACTTCGCCGGTCGGAATGCGAAGTTCCTTTCCCTCGGCATCGGCGATCACGATCGTCTGGCCTTCCTCGCGCAGGACGAGGCCCGTGACAAGTCGCCCGTCGGCGAGCGAAATGACGCTGCTGCGGTAGTTCACCTCGACGTTGCGGCTGGGCATCAGGGTGTCCTCAAGCAACCGCTCCAGGCCGCGCAGGCCCGCGCCGTCAAGCGGTGGGCCGACCTTGCTGCCCTTGCCGTCGATCTGGTGGCAGATGCCGCAACTCTTCTCGAAAACCCGCGCGCCGCGCTGGAGATTCGGCTGCGCTTGTGTGAATCCGAACTGACGCTGAGCAACAAGCCGACGCAGCCGAATGTCTTCGGCCGGCAAGTCCTTGACTAACTTAGTCAGCCGATCATTCAGCCCCGGCAAGTCATTTTCGCGCAGCCGCAGGTCAACCACGGCGTCTTGTAGCAAATGGGCTGAGGCTTTGCCTTGGCTGACTGTTTTCAAAAGCAGGTCGGCTCCATCGCGGCTAACTGCGAGCCGCCGAGCGATCGTGGTGGCCAGCCCGGCCGGTGCAGGGGGCAAATGCCGCCCTAAAACAGATCGGCTGCGATCACTGTTGATCTTGCCGAGCGTATCCGCCGCCTTTTGGCGAACGTCGGACGGCTCGGTCAAGTCATCCAGAGTTTTTTCCAGCACCTGCACCCCCCGCACTTGATCCACCGCTGCCAGCGCGTCCATCGCCACTGACCGAACCGCTGACTGCGGAGACGATTTGCCCGCGAGTCTGGCCAAAGCCGCGCCAAGTTCCTTCAGCTTCAGATCCCACGCCAACTCGACTCCGGCGTACACGGAAAACTCTTCCTCGCTTGCCAACAGCCCACGCGCTGTCGCCAGGCCCCACGCGGTGATTTCCTTGGGAAGTGCCACGCCTCTTGCTTCGGCGGCGCGGTGCAGCGATCTCAGCACGGTCCTTTGGCTGGAGCCAGGTTCTTCCTGAAAAGTCTGGGCGAACGAGTAGAAGCGCGGGAGTAACTCGTCGTCCAAATGGCGCCCAACGTGTTGCAGCAACTCACCCAGCCTCTTCGCGTCGTACGAATCGGATTGTAGATGACGCAACACAAATTCCGCTGATTGCTTTGTGGGCAGTCCCAAGCTCACGTCGGCCAGTCGGCGTGCAACATCGGGATGCGCTTTGGATCGCTTCGCAAACTCGACGATGTTCCCCAGCGCTCCCAGGTTGTCGCGCACTGCCATGCGCACAACATGGATCAACATTGTATCTTCTTTGGGCGTCTTCGCCCACAGATTCAACAGAGGCCGCAGGTTCGCGTCCGCAGGGTGCCGCGCCAAAACGTCGGCTGCGGCGCGTCGCACAAAGGCGTCTGGGTCAGAGAGTTTGCTGAGTGTCACTCGGTACCTTGCGCTCGTTTGTTCATCCCAATCAGATTGCTCCGCCAACACCTTTAGCAGATGGACTCGCACCGCGCGATTGGGATCACCGGCCAACCGCACGATCGAATGCTCGTCCAGCGCATCCAGCCGGTGCAAGACCCACAACGCATGCACGCGCTGCCACGGATGGGAGTGGCCCGCCAGCAACCGCTTGACCGAAGGGATCGCGGCTTTGCCGACCCGTTCGACAAGCTGATGTGTCGCGTGCGTTCGCACCACGAGGTTTGGGTCCCGCAGGTAATCGATCAATTTGTCCGTCGTCACCGTCGCAAGATCAGGGGCAGGCCGCAAGCGTTTGGCGTCATCCTTGCCGGTGTAAACAACCCGCCAAATGCGGCCGCGCTGCCGGTCACGCTGGGCGTGGCCGTGCGGGACGACGTTGTGTCCGATGATGCGGTTGTAGAAGTCGGCAATGTACAGCGCGCCGTCCGGTCCCAACTGGATGTCGACCGGCCGAAACCACGGGTCGTCACAGGTGAGAAAATCCGGTTGCTGAATCGCCCGGTAGGTCGAACCGTGAGCAGCGAACTGGTCGTGATTGATCCGCCCAGTGACGGGATTGCCAATGAAAAGCGTATCGCGGTACTCGGCCGGAAAATGCTCGGCCGCATAGTAGGCAACGCCGGCGATTCCGGTTGATCCGTGGTAATGCCGCATCAATTCCGGCCCGAAGCCTAAGCCGTCGTGCCGTCTCGTCAGACCCGGATACCACGCGCCTCGCAACAGCAGATAGGCCGGCTTGGAGTGAGAATCGGCCGAATACAGATTTCCTAAGGGATCGAAGCAGAGCCCGAACGGGTTGGCCTGCCCGCGGGTGAAGTGTTCGATGTGCGAGCCATCCGGCTTCATCCGAAACGTGTTGCCCCCGTTCATTGTGATGCTTTGGCCGTCGGTTCCGGCGATGGTCGAAGTGTTTCCTTCGCCGTGACACGCGTAGACCCATCCGTCGATCCACCAAGTGAACGAACTAGGCATCCCATGAGTGTCTTCAGAGTCGAAGCCCCGGTAGACGACTTTGCGCGCGCGCCGTCCGTCGTCGTCATGCCCAAACCAATCGACGTTCGGAATACTGTACGCCATCACTCCACTGAGAACGGGCGTCACGCCAATGGGAATGTTCAGGCCGTCGGCAAATGTCTTCACGTCCTCGAAGACGCCGTCGCGATTCTTGTCTGTGAGAACCTTGATCACGTCCCGCGGCACGTCATCCTTCTCAACCGAGTGCGGATACTCGACCGACCCAGTCACCAGCAATCGGCCGTGGGCGTCGAAGTTCAGGTTGACCGGCTTGCGGACGTTGGGCTCGGCGGCGACCAGTTGGATCTCAAAGCCGGGTGGCAAGCGAAACTTTCGTTGCTGCTCGGCCGGTGCAAGCGGCTGTGTCGAGGCAACAAACGGGGAGTACGGGTCTTGCGCCACGCAAACCGCGTCGATCACGAAACCCAGTGCGATGGCGACCGTCCATCGAAGAATTATATGGATAGGCAACATGTCAACCGTCACCGCACGCGCGAACGAAGGGCACCACTTCTTGCTGGAAAGTGAAACACAAAAGCGTCGTCAAAGCAATCCATACTCGCAGGACAAGCGTCCTCGCTTGTTTTTTTCGGTGTTTAAGGCGACCGGCAGGTAAGAATATACCAGTGTAGAACAATTGTCCCAATTGTTCAGGAACAGTTGAGACA